>JAHZGZ010000138.1:1424-14584 GCA_019420545.1 Bacteroidales bacterium
GGGGAGCCGTGCCTATTATGATGCTCCTGCGGGTGACGGAATGAAGGATGTGTCCGACGTGGTGCTCCTCGCCTACGATGTCAACGGCAATCTGCTCGACGGGTTCCCCATGGAGCTGACCGGGTATACGGAAAAGGACGAGCCGCGTACCGGTGCCGACACAAGCAACGGGGGCTCGACCACGGAGACCTCTACTAAATGCCTTACAAAGACCATAAAGCTCTTCTACGGCGACTATTATCTTATTGCTGTGGCAAATATGGGCGAGTATTCCGACGGTGGCAGCGGCAAGATCAACGTCGACAAAACCACCATGCAGGCCTTCAATGAACTTGAGTCTGCGCAGTATAACACTCTTGATGCGCTGCGCAAGCTTCGCCGAGAGTGGAAGACCGACAATTTCCGCAACAACCGCGAGATGTGCGGCTACTTTGTCGACAAGGCCGACAAGACTGCCTCCAACCCGAGCGCTTTGGGGGATTTCCAGACCGTGCATGTCGACCGCGAGGGTATGACCCTCCGTACATGGATGCGCCGCCTCGCCTCTAAGGTAACCGTGGATTTCGACGGCACAGGTCTGCGCGAGAATGTGAAGATATATATCAAGGACGTAAAGATCTACGATCTCGCCTCGTCGTGTACCCTCGGCTTCGGAAAGACAAAACCCGATGCCAACGAGCACTATATCAGCTACAACAATACTGTAGGAAGCGATGATGATGCCGCCAAGGGTACGCATGCGGCCATGCTCCACGAAGGCAGCCATGTGATAAACTTCTACAATCTCTATAAGGAGGGTGCTTCGTCGAATGATGACGGTCATCAGGACTGGCCGCGTATCTCCAAAGGTTCGCCATATATCTATAAGGATCCTGCCGCCGACATCAAGGAAAAGGCCGATCTCCATGCCAACAATGCCAAGTCGCTCTTCTTCTACGAGAACATGCAGGGCGATGCCCCCAATGGCAAGGGGCCTATCGTTGACCTGGTAGGCGGTGGTGTGGCCAACAGTGGCGTCGAAAAAGAGAATGTGCCCTACGGCACATATATCGAGGTAACGGCCTACTACGAGTCGGAGGCCTCCAACAATATCAGCAACGGCCCCATAAAGTACCGCTTCATGCTCGGCAAGGATGCCGTAAAGAACTGCGATGCCGAACGCAACTACCACTACAAGGTCACCCTCAAATTCAACGGCAACGCCAACGAATTCTCCTGGCATATCGACTATAAGGAGGAGCCCGACACCTGGGACGTCCCCCAGCCCTGGTATGTCTCCTACCTCTACAACCACCAGTCAACCATCCCCTTCAAATATACTCCCCCCGAAGGCTACGAGGTCGTCTACTTCGAAGCCGAAATCACCGAAAATCCATGGCACCCGGATAATGATGAAGGCATATCTATGCCTCCGAACAATTCCGAGGCACTTAACGGGAATAATAAAAGTATAGGCAATGGATTCCTATCTCTTAGGAAAACAGTTGAACCTGTAGTTACTCCTCAGATGTGTAAAACCGGACTAACAAGCTGGAGTGTAGATTATGCGAAGGACAATATGAAGCAGTTGAATCTTGATTATTTTAAGGGAGCAGAGACTGTCCCGGAGAAATACAGAATCGACCGCTCAAAACGCACATTTTATGTGGATGGTCGTAACGATCCCGAGAATACCGGCGATGAAAAATATTCATATCAGCGTCGGGATAACAGCGTGTCGCTGAATATGCCCCTTTATACACGTGCGAGAGTATTAATCAAGCAATCCGGATATAGTGGCAACAACCCATATGTCGGTTATACCCGTACTGCTACCGTAAGGGTTACTCCATACATGCGTAGAATTAACTCCAAGGATACCCCTGCGAAAATGGAGGGAAAATATAAGGATATAAAAGTCGAGCAGGTACGTCGTATTGTGAATCCCAAAGGTGTGTACCGTCGTTCCGGTAATAATCAGGATTTCAGTGTACACCTTCTGGAACTCCCGGGTGACTTGGCTCCTAATTTCCGCGACTTCAAATCTGATGGCCCATGGATGGCTGAGATTGTTGGTGACAAGAATTTTATTACTCTTGATGGGAAGCAGACTGTTACAGGATCTACTGGGTCATCAATTACGTTTACTATACGTTTTAACAAACTGAATACCGGAAATACCGTGCGTAATGCGATAGTTAGAGTGCTGTACAATAGTTATACTTGTACTCATCTGATATTTGTCAGGCAGGGATATGATGCGCAGGCTATTTGTGAATCGGCAAAGGATTTCGAACATCAAAATGGAGGGGCGACTCCGGCCAAATGGCGTACGTTTAATCGTCTGTCAGAGACACTCGACGCCGATGACCCACGCGACGAAGGATCTTTGTTCAAGTATGGAAATCTTTCTCAGCCCATCCATCCATTCAATAACTGCTATTTCGATAATTTCGATGGTAAAATTGATGGCATTGGTAATTATACAATCCCGAGTAGAAATGATTTCCGCGACGACAATGGTTCGTCTGGGAACTATTATCTGACTCAGAAAAATGGTAATAAAGCCAATTCAAAGACTGCTTGGTCTACAATTACATATAATAGTAATGGATTCGATGCAGATACGACTGTTGCAACAATGCGTCATTTTGAGCAATTGTACACGACTCCGCATATTCAGTCGGCTTTTGGCGTGCTTTATGCTGATGGCGCTACCTCTACGCAATATAGTGTGAATGATGCGTATGGTTATTTCCGTGATGATCCGGACAAAGGTAGGAAAGGAATGCGAGGATTGTTTATGTATTATTGGGATGCTGATGATCCGGGAAATCTTTCTACAGGTAAAAGTATATTCTTCCCTATTGGTCGTGCCGGATTCGGACATCGCAAAAATGGACATAAAACGACATGGGGTACTGTAACGGAGATTAAACTTGATGTAGGAGTACTGCGCTATAACAGTAACGGTTATGAGGATCGTTCATCAACATTTAAAGATAGCGCACCATTGTTTGCTGCAGGTTACTATCGTCCGGGAGCTATTTATTATGCGAAGAGTCCTGCTAATCCGAATCAATATCTTGATTGGACAGGGAATGCAGCTTCTGACGGTAAGGCTATGGGCATGGACATGAATTATTTCTCTTTTGACGTCAATATGATTGGTGATGCCAATCTCGAAAGCGGTGGCGATGCCTGCTTCTTGCGTTTCGTCGAGTAACCTTTCCACTTTCGTCCCTTTAGGCCGCTGACTCCCGCTCAAGCCCCTTCCCGTCAACTCTGGCTGGGAGGGCGGCGCTTTAGTTAGCCCTCCCAGCCATGGCAAGGCCCCCTCGGTTTGGCCCACGCCCCTTGGCGCCCAAACTCCACTTTATTGGCTTGCTACGGCTGTAGGAGACGCGCTTTCCAAGCGCGTTATACCCCCATCCGTAAGTATGGTTATGCGAAATGCCTATCATCGTTTAGTGTTAACGCGCTTGGAAAGCGCGTCCCCTCAGTCACGAATAGCCTTTGCGCGCTCTGGGGTCTCCGCGTGAGTCTTTCCCCATCTTTTTGTCTGTGATTCCTTTATGCTTTTTGCTATTACTTGATGCGGAAAGATTACCTTTGTAGGTGGAGAGTGAAGCAAAATTATATACTATTATACCGATAATAGAATGTAGGGACGCGGCGTGCCGCGTTACATCAAGATAATCAAGACTGTACGGCTTCCATAATGCAACGCGGCACGCCGCGTCCCTACACTATGAGCATTTTGCGACACCATCATTTAAGAAATTTTATCCATGTATCATACAATCCGATTCATACTCATATGCCTGCTGTTGGCGGCGACGGGCTGCGTCACCGAGAAAGATGAGCCGGTGGTGTCGCTCGTCCCGGGCGCTGCCGTGCCGCAGTTTTCGGTAACGCTCGACGACGGCACCGTGTTCGGGTATGCCGACATGCAGCGCACGCCCTGTGTCATTGTGTTTTTCGATACATCGTGTCCCGACTGCCGCGCCGCCCTACCCGTGGTCGACGACGTAGCTTCGCGTAAGGTTGTCGCCTCGCGCGGCATACGCTTCGTCTGCATCGCCCGCTCCGAGTCAGAGGCCTCCATCGCGCAATTCTGGCACGAAGCCTCCCTCACGCTCCCTTACTCCGCGCAGCCCGACGACCGCGTATACCGCCTCTTCGCCAACCGCATCATACCGCGCATATACATCACCACCCCCTCGGCGTCGGGCGCCCCTGTCATCGCCTCTGTGTTTGTAGAGCACATCACCGCCGACGCCCTCCTCTCGGCCATCCTTGCCCTCCCCCAATAAAAGCCCGCACAGAGAGCACCGAGAAATAATAAGGTCGGTAGGGTCAGTAGGGTCGATAGAGAGCTTAGAGTTAGTAAGGTCGATAGGGTCGGTAGGGTCGATAGAGAGCTTAGGGTTAGTAAGGTCGATAGGGTCGGTAGGGTCGTTAAAGAGTTTAGGGTCGTTAAAGTCCTTAATGACCCTAACGACCCTAATTGACTCTAATTGCCCCTAAAGCCTTAATGGCTTGTAATCCTTGACTTTATAATTCCTATTTCTTTGTGCGGGATTGCGCGTGAGGCTACTCGATGTAGCCGAAGGCGCGGAGCTTGTTGTCGCGGTTGCGCCAGTCTTTCTCGACCTTCACGAAAAGCTCGAGGTAGACATGCTTGCCGAAGAAGGTCTCGATATCCTTGCGGGCCTGGGTGCCCACCTTCTTTAGCATCGTGCCGCCCTTGCCGATGATGATACCCTTCTGGGAGTCGCGCTCCACGTAGATCACGGCCATGATGTGGATGCCGTCCTCCTTTTCGTCGAACTTCTCGACCACCACCTCTACCGAGTAGGGCACCTCCTTGTCGAGGTTGAGCAGCAGTTTCTCGCGGATGATCTCGGTGACGAAGAAGCGCGCCGGCTTGTCGGTGAGCGCATCCTTCCCGAAGTAGGGCGGAGCCACCGGAAGCAGTTCCACGATGCGCGCCATCAGGGTGTTGGTGTTGAAATGCAGCTTGGCCGACGTGGGGAACACCTCGGCGCCCGGAAGCAGCTCTTTCCAGCGTGCCACCGTGGCCTCCAACTCTCTCTGATCCTTGAGCATGTCGATCTTGTTGATGACCAGCAGCACGGGCACCTTCTCCTTGGCCACCTTGGCAAGGAAATCGGCATTCTTGGTCGGATCCTCCACCACGTCGGTGACGTAGAGCAGAATGTCGGCGTCGGTCAACGCCCCCTCGGAGAACTCACGCATCGCCTCCTGCATCTTGTAGTTGGGTTTGAGCACGCCCGGAGTGTCGGAAAACACGATCTGGTAGTCGTCGGTGTTGACGATACCCCTTATGCGGTGGCGCGTGGTCTGCGCTTTCTGCGTGATGATCGATATGCGCTCACCCACGAGGTCGTTCATCAGCGTGGATTTACCCACGTTGGGGTTGCCCACGATGTTGACGAATCCTGATTTATGATTTTCATTCATTGCAGTCTTGAATTTTGGTTACCTATTAATAACGCGCGGACGCCGCGATAGGTTTTACAACGCTGACGAGGGTAATGTAGGGACGCGGCGTGCCGCGTTGCATTCTTGGAAAAATAATGTATGATTATCTTGATGCAACGCGGCGCGCCGCGTCCCTACAATACAGATAGTTTTGGAACGCCACAGGCGCTTTACAGGTATTTCTCGTCGTAGGCGAGCTTCACGTCGTTGACGTAGAGCTTGATGTGCTGCTCCTCCGACTTGGGGCAGATGAGGAGCACGTCGCCCGCGTCGGCCACGATATAGTCGTGGAGGCCGTTTACCACCACCAGCTTCTCGCCGTTGACGGCAAAGATGTTGCCCGACGAGTTGTAGGCGAGCACGCGGCAGTTCTGGGTCACGTTCTGCTCGCGGTTTTTGGGCGAGTTGTCGTAGAGGGAGCTCCAGGTGCCGAGGTCGTTCCAGCCGAAGTCGACACACTCCACGTAGACGTTGGCGGCGCGTTCCATCACGGCGTAGTCGATCGATATGTTGACGCACGAGGGGAATTCACGTTCGATAAAATCGCGCTCGCGCTCGGTGCCGAAGTCGGCGGCGCCGCGGTCGAAAGTGGCCGTAAGGTCGGGGGCATGCTTCTGCAGCGCCTCGAGTATCGACTTGGCCGACCAGAGGAATATGCCGGAGTTCCAGAAAAACTCGCCGCTGTCGACGAATACCTTTGCCAGATCGGCGTCGGGTTTCTCGGTGAAGGTCTTTACCTTGAGTATGCCGTCGGTGCCGTCGACCGGGCGACCGATCTGGATGTAACCGTAGCCGGTCTCGGGGCGTGTGGGCTTGATGCCGAGGGTAAGGAGGGCGTCGTTGCTCTCGACGAAGCTGAATCCGCGGTCGATGGATTTCACGAACTCAAGCTCGCGGGTGATGAGGTGGTCGCTGGGTGTCACGATCATTGATGCCTGCGGATCGAGAGCGTAGATGTGGTTGGCGGCCCAGGCTATGCACGGAGCCGTGTTGCGGCGTGCGGGCTCGAGGAGTATCTGATGGTCGGCAAGTTCCGGAAGCTGCTCGCGCACGAGCGGCGCGTAGCGGTCGTTGGTCACGATAATCACATGTTCCTTGTCGACAAGCGGCAGGATGCGGTCGTACGACATCTGTAGCAGCGAGCGGCCTGTACCGAGGAAGTCGATAAACTGCTTGGGGCGGTCGGCGCGGCTGTAGGGCCAGAAGCGGGAGCCGATGCCTCCGCACATGATCACGCAATAACGATGTGGATTGCTCATAACGGGTTGGTGCTTTGTTAGTAAATGAGATAAGTAAGTTACAGTTAGTTCCGGTCGGTGGCGGCTGGGCGGAAAGAGTAGAATCTCGATTCACCGATGCGCGGCAGCGCCACCAGCTGTATGTCGGCGGCGAAGTCCGCCGGGGTGTCGTTGCCTCCGCCCACCTTGAGGCCGATCCCTTCGAGGGCCTTGCGCGACTCGGCAAGGGCCTTCTCCGGGGTGTTGTTCTCCTGCGAGAGGTGGCAGAGGAATACGTTTTTGAGTCTCGGTGTATATATTTCGGCCAGATAGCGTGCGGTGACGAGGTTGTCCATATGGCCGTTGTCGGTCTGGATGCGCGCCTTGAGGTATTCCGGATAGGAGCCGTTGCGCAGCATCTCGAGGTCGTAGTTCGACTCGATCACCAGATAGTCAGTCTGGCGCATGTAGTGGTCGACGCGCGGCGATATGCATCCCAGATCGGTGGCGATGGTAAAGGCGCGGTCGTCATGCTGTATGAAGAATCCCGCGTTGTCGGTGCCGTCGTGCATGGTCTCGAACGCGGTTATGGTGAAGTTGCCGATAGTGAAGGGTATCTCCTTGTATATGGCCACATGGTAGTCCTTGAGGCGTCGCGACACGCTGTGGCGGCGCATTATTCCGCTCAGTGCGCGCGGCGTGCAGTATAGGGCCATGTGCTGCTGTTTGCGCAGCAGGGAGTAGACGCAGCGCATATGGTCGCTGTGGTCGTGGGTGATGCAGATACCCTTGATGTGCTGCATGCCTATGCCGTGGCGGCGCAGTATGTCGACCACCGTTGGTGCGTCGACCCCGGCATCGACCAAAAATCCCCCCTGCGAGTCGCCGATGTAGCAGCAGTTGCCCGACGAGCCCGAGCCGAGCGACATGAAGCGTATGCGGTTGGGCACCGGGCTTGCCACCACCGGCCCGAGCGGAGTGTCGGCCCCGGAGGGGATGGGGAATGTGCGGAATCCACCTTCGAGGCGCGTGGCATGGCGCGCGATGTCGGCCTGTACCGACTGCGGGGCGCATGGGGGCGCCTCCGGCTCGTCGAAGAGGCCGGGGAAGTCGGGAGTGGTGTATCTGCTGCGCTTTGCCATTGGGGATAATGATCTGTTTTGTAGAGTTAAGCCGGTGTCACGACTTGTAGAGGAGGAATATCGTGGGGGTCTTGTCGTAGTTGTACTCAGCGCGCGCCCAGGCCGAGAGCGGGCGTGTCAGTATCGACTGGCGCGGGCCTGTTATGTCGGAGGCCACACAGAGCAGCATGTCGCCCGGCAGAGCAGCCGTGAGCTCGCGTATGAGCCGGTTGTTGCGGTAGGGCGTCTCGATGAATATCTGCGTCTGGTCGTTGCGCGCCACGCGGTGCTGCATGTCGCGCATGGCTGCCGCGCGCTTAGGGGCATCGATGGGGAGATAGCCGAGGAAGGCGAAGTTCTGTCCGTTGAATCCCGAGGCCATCAGTCCCATTATGATGCTCGAAGGACCTACGAGCGGCACTACCTCTATGCCGTAGCGCTGCGCGAGGGCCACGATGTCGGCGCCCGGATCGGCCACGCCGGGGCAGCCCGCCTCGGAGATTACGCCGCAGTCGGTGCCGTCGAGGATAGGCTTTAGCATTGCGCCCACCTCCTCGCGCGGCGTGTGCTCGCTTAGCTCGGTCATGGTGAGCGCGTCGATGTCGATGCTGCGGTCGCACGCCTTGAGGAAGCGGCGTGCCGATCGCAGGTTTTCCACCACGAAATAGCGGAGCGAGCGCACCACGCCGGTGTTGTAGGCGGGGAGCACGTCGCCGGTCGCGGTGGCCGACAGCGGCACGGGTATCAGATAGAGCTTGCCCGGCATATCAGAAGCGGATTGTACGGGTTGACTGGCCGGCGGATGCGGAGCCTGAGGGCTGTCCGGCAGTAGCATCAGAGGCCGATGACGCGCTGTTGCGCGACAGCACTGCGCTGGCTACGGCGCCCGGGTTGGTGGCCTTGCGGCCTATCTCGCGTATCTCGGTGGCGGTGTTGAGATTGCGGTTGTGGGTGGGATTTTTCTCGAACGCCTCGATGAAGCGGTCGTCATCCATCTGTGAGGGGGTGAGCACGATAAAGCGGGCCTTTGCTTTCTGCTCCACGATACCAGAAACGGCCTTGTCGCCATACTCCTGACGTATGCGTTCGGTAGCGTCGGCCGGATTGGCTTTGTTCTCGCCGAAGTCGATCTTGTCCTTTTTTGCCCCGAAGAATGTGCGCGTGCCATTCTCCTTTACATTGTCGTTGATCGTGATCTCGAAGCCGGTGGCGAGTATGGTCATCTTCACCTTATTGCCGAGCGAGCGGTCGTAGTACATGCCCCAGATTATGTCGACATCGGAGTCGATGGAGCTGATAAACGAGGTAAGCTCGTCGGTCTCCTCCATCTTGAACTCGGCATCGGGGTTGATGTAGAGGTTGAAGAGGAGTTTCTTCGACGATAGCACGTCGCGGTTTTTGAGCAGCGGGGAGTTGAGAGCGTCCTGAATCGCTTTTGTCACACGGTTCTCGCCTTCGCCCTCACCGGTCGAGATGATCGCTGCACCGCCGTTGCGCAGGGTGGTGTCGACATCGTTGAAGTCGAGGCGGATATGCACATCCTCCCATGTGATCAGCTCTGCAATGGAGCGTGCGGCGGTGGTGAGGGTGTCGTCGGCCTTGCCGAAGGCGTTGATTACGTTGAGGTCGGGGTATATCTCGTTGAGACGCTGGTTGTTGATGATAAGCATGGCGTCGACATACTTGCTCATCTCCTCGGCGCCCTCAAGTGCCTTGATGATCTTTTTGGTGCCTTCGAAGAGGAAGGGGATGGTGACGATACCGATGGTGAGCAGACCGCGCTCGCGGGCGATGCGGGCCACTACGGGCGATGCGCCCGTGCCGGTGCCTCCGCCCATACCGGCGGTGATGAATACCATCTTGGTCTTGTCGTTGAATATCTCGGCGATCTTGTCGGCGCTCTCCTCGGCGGCCGCACGTGCCACGTCGGGCTTGTTGCCCGCGCCCAAGCCGTTGCCGATCTGCACCTTTGTGGGTACGGGCGACTGCATCAGCGCCTTGCGGTCGGTGTTGAGCACGACGAACGACACATGCTTGATGTCCTGACGGAACATGTGGCTCACGGCGTTGTTGCCTCCGCCGCCCACACCAAGCACCTTGATGATCACATCTTCGTCCTCGCCGGTAGCGAATCCGGCATCGTATGCGTTGGGTATATCTTCGATTGTCATATCGGTAATAGTCAGTGGATGAGAGATTGGTATGCGTGATTATTCATCGGTGTCTTCAGGTTCCTGAAACCATTTGCTCAGGCGTCCCATAAACCTGTCGATCGAGGAACCGCCGTTACCTTTGTTTTTCTCCTTTTTCTTGGCGCTTTTCACCGGTTTGGGTCCGGGACCGTCCTCTTCGTCGTAGCCGTTGTCGGCGACAGGTGCCACGGGTTCCGGAAGTTCGGTGCATTCCTGCGGCTTGTTGTGAACGGCGGCATTGAGTATGGATATCACGTCGAGAGTGTCCAGGCTCTGAAGGCGCGGGTCGGCGATGCGAATCTCGGCGGGAAGGCTGCCGAGGCGCACTTTCACATTGCTCTGTTGCGACTGGAGGAGCTGAGGGAAGCCGCGGAGCTTGGAGCCGCACCCCACGAGGATGATTCCGGCGGGGAGATCGTTGGCGAGTGACATCCCGCCGGCATATTTTGCCTGCTCGATGATATTGGGGGCAATGTCCCCGGCACGGGCACGCACGTAGTTGTTGACTTCGGTAGCGTCTCCGTCGAAGTCATGCTTGCGTATGTTTGGCTCTACGTTCACTGCGTCGCCGATGTTGCGCTTGATCTCCTCGGCTTTCTCTTCGGTGAATCCGAGGGTCATGATGTCGCGTGTGATGCAGCGCGAGCCTATGGGGAGGGTGGCGAAGTATTTCAGGAATCCGCCTTTGTAGATGCTTACGGTGGTTGTCTCGGCACCGAAGTCTACGAGCATGCATCCGAGCTTCTTCTCGTCGGAGGTGAGCACGAGGTCGGCGAGCGCTGTCTGGCGCACGAAGATGTCCTTTATGGCAATCTGCTGGCGCTCGGCGATGGCGCGGATGAGGTTTTTCTGCACGATGGGGCGGCAGGTGATGAGATTGTAGTCGGCGCGGATGTCGCGTCCGAAGGTGCCGCGCGGGTTTACGCTGTCGCGATTGTCGCCGGTAAACTGGCGGGGCAGAATCTCCACTACGGTGCGGTCGGAGAATGCCTGCGCGCGGGCCTCGTCGTTGAGCTGGCGCAGCACGTCGGGAGTGATCTCGGTCTCGTCGTTGTAGGTGCGTTCCACCAGTGCCGAGGCGCCCATTGTGGAGCGCCCGCCGAGAGCCACGTATACGGCCTTGATCTTCCTCGGATGTATTGTCTGGTGGTTCTCGAGCTTGAGTTTAAGCTTGTTGATGCGGTTGCTGACCTCTTCGACGTTCTGGACGGCGCCGTAGCGCACGGCGTCGATGGCGCATTCCTCTTCTACGCCAAGCACTGAAAGAGTGCCGGTGTCATCCACGCTGCCTACTGCCGCACGGATGTGGGAGCTTCCTATCTCGATTGCTGCTATATATGTCGGTTCCATATGGGACTGTTGATTTTACTGTGTTGTGTTGGGTGAGGAGTTAGGATCAGGAGTTGTGACCTTTGTGGCGGCTTCCGGCGCCGTTGCGCGGCTTGTCCTTGGATGTTTTGGCTTTGTTGGCCTGAGACCGGGGCCTCTCAAGTGTGAGTTTCGGCTTTGGTGCCGTGTCGGGTGCTGCGTCGAGAGCTTTGGCGGCCACGGTCTTTATCGACTGGTTGTCGGAGATGAGTACCGAGTCGCCTACGAGCATTGTGCCGACATCGGGCGCTTCGCGTTCGGCCTCGAAATCGACGGCGCTGATTGCCGAATGCAGTTTCTTGGCCCGGCGTGTCGCCACAATCTGCCCCTTCCATTTAACCGAAATAGTGTCATAAAAGTTCCAGCCTTTTACAGGAAGTATCTCCCGATAGGCTCTTTTTATTCGACTGAACTTGTCGGGGAGGGCATTGAGGTCGCCTATGTTTATCACGTGGCCGTGGATCATCGGCACGAGAATCACGTTGGTGGGGCCGTCGACTTTCACGCATGATACCAGCGCCGACCATGCCGAATCGGAACTGATATAGCGCAGGAGAGGCAGGAGGTCGGCGGCACGCATCGTAGAGTCGAAGCGGCCGTAGATAACCGGGACATCGGTATGGTAGCGGGCAGTGGCCGAGATGCGCTTGCCCCCCTTGTTGATGTAGTATGAGCCGTTGCCCTCGAACACACGCGCCACAGGTTGCATAGGCGTCACTTCGATGTTGACGGTGCCGTCGGTGAGCTTCGTGCATACCGCGCTCTCGATCTTGTCGATGCCGTTGAGAAGGCGCTCCATACTGTCGATGTCGATAGAGGAGAGGCGCCGCTTCGACGGATTCTTTGCCATTGGGCCAAGCTCGCGGGCTACCTCACGCGCAGTAACGAAGTGGGAGCCGTGGGAGTCGTCGACCTCGATATGAATTCCGCGGCACATCATCTCGTCGGCGCGGCTGTGCGACCACGATACGGCCACCACCACGTAGGCGAGCAGAAGAAATGAGATTATGCAGCGTACTATCTTTTTCATTTTTCAGTATGTCGGGGAGAGAAGCGGGGTATATACGTTAAGTTGCTGCCTGTCAGCTCTTGGAACCGATGGCATCAACGATAGCCGGGAGGCTGGCGCATATGTCGCCGGCCCCTGCGGTCAATAATATCTCAAAGTTACGATTTTTTATTGTCTCTGTCAAATTCTCTTTGGAAATCATCACTTTGTCGGGAGTGGTGATGCGGTCGAATATGATTTTCGATGTCACGCCTTCGATGGGTTCCTCGCGCGCCGGATAGATGTCAAGCAGTATCACGGAGTCGGCCAGCGACAGGGCCTCGGCAAACTGCGGCGCGAAGTCGCGGGTGCGCGTGTAGAGGTGGGGCTGGAACGCCACGGTGAGCTTGCGCCCCGGGTAGAGGGCTTTCACCGAGGTGATCGACGCGCGCAGCTCGTCGGGATGGTGGGCGTAGTCGTCGATGATGGCGCGGCCCGGCTCGCGGAGCCAGACTTCGAAGCGGCGTTTGGCACCCTGGAACGTCGCCATTGCCTCGCGTATGGCGTCGTCGGAAATCTCCTCGCCTGTGAGCAGACATGCGCCTACGGCGGCGATTGCGTTCTCGATATTGATCTCCACAGGCACGCCGAGGTCGATGTCGGCGATAGTGCGCCCGGGGGTCACGAGGTCGAAGGTGAGATGGCCTTCGGCGCGGCGTATGTTGGCGGCGTGGAAGTCGCCGGCAACGCGCGAGTAGGTGTATACCGCCACTCCCGGAGCGGGGCG
>JAHZGZ010000139.1 GCA_019420545.1 Bacteroidales bacterium
ATGACGGGCAACGAGCGCATGACTGTTGAGGAGATACAGGATCGCGTGGAGTTCGAGCTGATGAAGAGTCCGCGCAAGGAGGTGGCCAAGCGCTATATCGCCTACCGCGACCAGCGCAACATAGCGCGCCGCGCAAAGACACGCGACATGTTCCTTGAAATCATCGAGGCCAAGAACAACGACATCACGCGCGAGAACGCCAACATGAACACCGACTCTCCCGCCGGCATGATGATGAAGTTCGCGAGCGAGACTACCAAACCGTTTGTCGACGACTACCTGCTGTCGCACGAGGCCCGCGAGGCCGTGCGCAACGGATATCTTCATATCCACGACAAGGACTACTATCCCACCAAGAGCCTGACATGCGTGCAGCATCCTCTTGACAAGATTCTCAAATACGGCTTCACTGCCGGGCATGGCGAGTCGCGTCCCGCCAAGCGCATCGAGACGGCGAGCATCATAGGATGTATCTCGCTCGAGACGGCGCAGAACGAGATGCACGGCGGCCAGGCTATCCCTGCTTTTGACTTCTATCTGGCTCCGTTCGTGCGTTCCTCATATATAGAAGAGGTAAAAACGCTTGAGGCACTGTGGGGAGAGGATCTGAGCGACCTCTACAATGCCGACATCGACGACTACATCAAGAAGCCTCTCGACGGCCTCAAAGGGAAAGAGCGCATGAAGCAGCATGCCATTAACGAGACTGTAGGGCGCGTGCATCAGTCGATGGAGGCGTTTATTCACAATATGAACACCATCCACTCCCGCGGCGGCAACCAGGTGGTGTTCAGCTCCATCAACTACGGTACCGATACCTCAGCCGAGGGGCGCTGTATAATCCGTGAGATACTTAACTCGACCTACGAAGGCGTGGGCAACGGCGCTACTGCCATATTCCCGATACAGATATGGAAGAAGAAGACCGGCATAAGCTACAAGCCCGGCGACCGCAACTACGATCTCTACAAACTTGCCTGCAAGGTAACCGCACGCCGTTTCTTCCCCAACTTCCTCAACCTCGACGCTACCTTCAACCAGCATGAGAAGTGGCGTGCCGACGATCCCGACCGCTATCTCTACGAAGTGGCCACGATGGGGTGCCGTACCCGAGTGTTTGAAAACCGCTATGGCGAGAAGACATCGGTAGGACGCGGCAATCTCAGTTTCTCGACCATCAACATCGTGCGCATTGCCATCGAATGCATGAATATACAGGACAAGGAGGAGCGCATCGCGCGCTTCTTCAGCCGCCTTGACGATGTGCTGGAGATCACCGCACGTCAGCTCTGCGACCGCTTCGACTTTCAGAAGACCGCACTTGTAAAGCAGTTCCCTCTGCTTATGTCGCGGCTGTGGATCGGCGCCGAGAACCTGAAATCGACCGACACCATCGAAAAGGTGATCAATCAGGGCACGCTCGGTATCGGTTTCATCGGTCTGGCAGAGTGTCTGGTGGCTCTTATCGGCGTGCATCACGGCGAAAGCGAGGAGGCACAGGAACTCGGCCTGAAGATTGTAGGCCATATGCGTAGCCGCGTGAATGAATTCTGCGAGCGCTATCAGCATAACTTCTCCGTGCTCGCCACTCCCGCCGAAGGCCTTTCGGGCAAGTTTACCAAGAAGGACCGCAAGTCGTTCGGCATAATTCCCGGGGTCACCGACCGCACGTATTACACCAACTCCAACCATGTGCCGGTGTACTACCACTGCTCGCCGCGCCACAAGGCCAAGATCGAGGCGCCGTATCATGCGCTTACAGGCGGAGGCCATATCTTCTATGTGGAGATCGACGGCGACGCCACCCACAATCCCGAGGCTATCAGTGATATCGTGGATCTGATGGATAAGTATAATATCGGCTATGGGTCGGTCAACCACAACCGCAACCGCTGCATGGAATGTGGCTACGAAGACGCCCAGGATAATCTCGATACCTGTCCTCACTGCGGCAGTCACGCCATTGACAAGCTGCAGCGCATCACAGGCTATCTCGTCGGCACTACCGACCGCTGGAACAGTGCCAAGCTCGCCGAGCTCAACGACCGCGTGGTGCACAAATAAGCCATCTGTGGAAATGCAAGGAGAAACGGATTCTTCCGCACTGGAAACAGAGACGCCGACGCTCCGGGTGCTCGACATAGTTGCGGGCACCAGTGTCGATGGCCCTGGCCTCAGAACGTCAATATATTTCGCGGGGTGCGAGCATGCCTGTCCCGGCTGTCATAACCCGGAGTCATGG
>JAHZGZ010000014.1:0-7085 GCA_019420545.1 Bacteroidales bacterium
TATTTGTCACTTCCTTTCTTATCCTTTCCAACCAATTTTGGAGGACTAAGATATTTTTCACGTCCTGTTCCTCGTTGTTCATGGCGATATAGACGCTGATCGCGCCCACGACGGCCACGACGCCGGCGATGGCGTAGCAGAGCTTGACAACGATGGGCACATACTTGGCGATTTCCTCCGTGACCGTGGTCAGGGCCGATGTGCCCGCCTCATAGTTTCCGGCGGTGTTTTGGGCGAGACAGGCGACGGTGCCGACAAGCAGCATGAGTGCCAGCGAGCTGAATCGCGGGGATGTGACGAATTTCCTGATGGAGTTCTTGATTTTCTGTAATTTGTTCATCTGTTTCGTTTTGAAATTGTTTAACGGTTCTCTTATTCCTCATTTGCGCATTTGAGTTTATTTATACACGGTAGCCGAAGAAGGCGGGGAACACGATAGTAGCCCCGATGATGAACAGGATGGCTCCCACTACCATCATTATCTCTTTCTTCCAGCCTTCCTCTCCGGCGTTTATCTTAAAGTAAATCTGCAGGCTTGCGATGACGGACACGATGCCGGCCACGGCATAGCAGACATAGACCACGTACAGTAACATCGTTATCACGAAGTCGTGGGCTTTCGCCAGTCCGTCCGCGCCCCAGCTGTAATCCACTCCGCCGCATTTGGCAAACGCGGACTGGCAGCAGACAGCAAGCACACCCGTTAATATCGCACGTGCAAGGTCAATATGTCTCACGGGTATGGCTGACTGTGGATTTACGGAATGCAATGTCTGGTCTCCTGTCATACAACATCTGTTCAAGTTCGTCATACGAGACTCCACCCTCGCTTGTCACGTCGGTCTCGTCCATGTTTTCTGTCAGGTCATCGAAACGGCCTTTACCGTTCCCGATGGGTGCTTCCTCTTTCGGTTCCGAAACACTTTGGACGTCACTTCCACTCTCTGCCTCTTCACCGATAGAGAATCCGTCGCCACTTTCCCTCACGGGTGTGGCGACAACATCATCCTGCATCCCGCTAACATCAAATTCCTCGATCGGTGTGTCGTTCTCTTTTTTCTTTCCGTAAAGGTCTTTGCTGATGTTGTAGCCGTAATAAATGATGTAGGCTATGGTCAGCACGATAACGAATATTGCATACGGTGTCATTGTCGTTTGCGTTAATTTGAGTTTGAGTTTTATTTTTCATGCAAAGTAATATTGATTATTACAAGCCGGGAAATTATATTCTCAAAAATCCTTGTTTCTTAACGACAATTAGTATAAAAGGCTGATTTCAAACTTGCTTTCATACTCTAAAAGATTTTTGGCACAAAATAGAGTATGATTATATTACAGTATGAATATTTGAATAATTATCGCTATTATCACATTCCGGACAGATATAAGATGCGCCTAAAGTAAAATTATGGAAATGATGATTTCGGTTTATCCCTTTTGCTATAATCTCCGTACTTTATCATACAGCCAATAGGATTTACTTGGCGAGAATTTAATTATAATTTATTTTAGTGTTGTTTTTGCAAGTAAAATCATTACCGAATTAACCACTAAAATTAATTAACTGACACTTAAAACATCAACTTTCTCCTGTAAGTCAAAATTTTGTGCTATCTTTTTGTTACCTTTGCATTCTAATTCATAAAACAAGATGACAGACCTCGCACATTTGGTCGGAGAGACAACTGACTACGACAAGAAACAGCAGCTTGAGACCAACAGGCCGAAGAGTTGGTGCAAGAGTGTTTCTGCCTTTGCTAACGGGCGAGGTGGCTTTCTAATTTTCGGTGTGGCAGATGATAATACTGTAATTGGATTGGAGAACCCGCAACTTACAGCGGAGAAATTCAGCGAGATTGTTAAGACCAAACTGGATCCAGTACCGGAGTTCTCGCTTTCATTCGAGAAAATAGACGGAAAGACATTGATGATTGTCCGTGTCGAGCCGGGAAACATTACGCCATATTATTATATGGGAGATGGACAGCAGATTGCATTCTGCCGTCTCGGTAATGAAAGTGTTCCTGCAACGGCCAATATGCTGAGGGAACTGGTACTTCGTGGTACTCATCTATCTTATGACAGCCTGTTGTCAGACTACAAGTTCGAGAATTACGCTTTCACCAAGCTACGGTCGGTTTTTCATGCCCGGACAGGCAAGGAATTTACCGACGATGATTACGAATCATGGGGCATCGTGAGTGCTGACGGACGCCTTACCAATGCCGGCGCATTGCTGGCGGATGAAAGTCCTATCCGCCATTCACGCCTGTTCTGCACCCGTTGGAACGGTCTCAACCAGGCGCACGGCATAATGGATGCCCTTGATGATATGGAAGTGTCAGGCAGCCTTGTTATACTGTTGCAGGAGGGACTTGATTTCTGTAAACGCAATTCCAGAAAGATGTGGTACAAGACACCGGATGGACGTGTGGAATTGCTCGGCTATCCCGAAGACAGCATCCTTGAAGGATTGGTAAATGCCCTGATTCACAGGTCTTATATTGAAATCGGAGGTGAAGTTCATATAGACATTTTCGATGACCGTATAGAGATTTCTTCTCCCGGAGGAATGTATGAGAACAAGCCTGTTCAAGATTGCGACATCTTACGCATCAGGTCGCGCCGCCGCAATCCTATTCTTGCCGACATATTCAGCCGTCTCAAATACATGGAACGTCGAGGCAGTGGATTCAAGAAAATATGTCAGGACTACAGCCTTCAGTCCAATTATCGGGAAGAATTGCATCCGAAATTCTATTCGGACAACTACGATTTTGTACTCACGCTCTATAATCTGAATTACGGTGACGGGAATGGGGCAACGGATATGATTCCCCAAAGTTCCCTAAAGTTCCCCAAAGTTCCCCAAAGTTCCCCAATCTTGGCGGAGCACCTGTCTATTTTCTTGAATGTACTTCGAAAATTTCCGGGAGCTACAATAGAATTCTTGGCAAAAGAATCCGATGTATCAGATAGGATGGTGAAAAAATACTTGAAAATGCTTAAAGTGCAAGGCATTATTCGTCGAGCAGGCAGCAACAGAAAAGGCTATTGGGAAATTATGGAACAGACAGATTAATCGAAATCAGGATTACCATCATATAAAACAGACGGCATATATTCAATAGTGACATATGCCGTCTGCTCTTCATAATGTTTTCCAAAATCAGGGACAAAAACGCTTGCCACGGAGAAAATCGTTAAGGTCTTTGTATCCCTCATAAACACCAGATGCGTCATGTATCCCGTCACGGGCTTCGTTCAGCGCATCCACGGCCCTGCGCCCGGCATCGTCATTGTCGAGGCAGCAGGTGACGGTTGGATAAGGCGCGAGCCATTTCATAGCCTTGCGGAGATTAGAAACGGAGTTCAGCACCACGAAATCCATCGTCTCGGCAAACGGTGTGAAATCAGACCGACGACATAAGGTCATGTAGGAGAGGAAATCCATGAATCCCTCAAAGACGGTGCACAGGTCATTGTGGTTGCCCATCTGTATGAGTGATACATCCTTTTGTCCGACCGTTCCTTTGAAGAACGGATTCCTAACCTCATAGCCGCCCTGGACATTCCCGAAACCGATGCCGTAGTAATGGCGGCATCCGAGCGAGAAGTGTATCTCACGGCAGAACTCCGCTGCAACTGTGCGATCTATGCCTCTGGAACCGAGGTATGCCAGCAGTTTCTCATTGGAAAGCTGTCTCACGGTCACATTATGGAAGGTACCGGCGCGTTCACCCTGTAGTTCGGACGGTAAGCGTTCTCTAATGACAAGTTCCGCTGTGGTGTAGCTTTGGATATGCCTAATCACTTCCATGATGTCATTGGTGTTGTACATCATCTTGCCGAGGTCGATGATGTCACCGCTTTCCATAGTGGCAAGGTCGTACCAGCGGTTTTTCTTGCGGCTGACCTTGAACGACGGATGTCTGTCCTCCCGGTATGGGGCATGATAAAGCGCGTAGGTCTGGTAATTGCGCACCGGACGGATGCCAATCCTTTCAAGAAAACCGATAATGTCGATTCGCTTGATTTCCCCGAAATTCACCGCCATATTCAGTTTCTTAAGTCCGTTAGTTTGTCCCTGTCATACCTGTATTCCCTGCCGTCCTTGACGACGATGCCCTTCGCCATAAGATGCTTGAGCCACATCACGAATGAGGTGCGCCCGCGCTTGTAGCCGGTTTCCGCATACTGTTCACGCAGTCTGGTGACAAGCGTGTTGTAGCCCTTGACTGTTCCACCGGCAAACACTTTGTCAAGAATCTCCTTGTGCTGCGGCACGGTGATATTCTCGAATGTCACCCGTCCCTCCTCATCGCTGCTGAAACCGGGAATATCCTCTGGAACGCCTTCTTTGTTGATACGGAAGGCAAAGTTTGAAAACTCCTTTTCCCTGGTTATCATCGGACGGACTTCGCTCACATCAGGATTCAGTTCGCTTTTGACGACTTTCATCACGGTTTCAGCCTTGTTGTTAAGCTCAGTGCCTATGTGACCTCGCGTGTTATCATCACTTTTGTTAAGATGCAAGACCGTATGGATGTGGATGTTGTACATATTGGTCCACCGCATGAGGTCGTTGATTATCTCTACGGATTCTCCGGGAGAATTGATATCGTTGATAAGGTCACGGATGCCGTCGATGACAACGAAGCCGATTTTATTGTCAACTTCCAGTGCGGAGTCGATGATATTTCGGCGTTGTTGTGGAGTGAACTCCCTGAGCATTAGAAAATCCAGCGATGACGCTTCACAGTCGGACGGCAGCCCCGCCATCTTGAGGATGCGGTGAAGCACCTTAAAACAATGCACCCGGCTCTGCTCGGTGTCTATATACAGCACCTTGGTCTTGCCGTCAGGCAGTTTGGCTCGATAATGCAGCACCTCTTTCCCTGACAGCAATGCGGCCACTATCGCACTTACATTGAATGTCTTTCTCGATTTCGGCTTGCCTACGGACGCGCTGAAATTACCCACTGTCGCCACCGTGATCTCATCAACCGTCAGTATCTCCGGCGGAAATACATAGCGGTCTGTCGCACGGATTTTGACATACTCAAGGAATTTCTTGAATTTCTCGCGGTTGGCCTTTTCCTGCGGCGTAAGCTCCTGCGGTGCCGGGAATATCCTGTCGAACGGGATTTCTTCTATCTTCATTTCTCCGCTCCTTTCCTGGCTTTACGGTTTCCCTTAGGAAGCTCCACCATAGTCTCGGCGGCCGCCCTGCGGCTCATCTCATACTTGGAGTAGATGACATTGCGGCGCAGCACGTCATCAAGTTCCTTACGTTCTATGTATATGAACTTCCCGCGGGGCTTGAAATGGGTAATCTCTCTGTTGGAAGTCATCAGGTATATCTGACTTTTCGATACCCCGATATATTCTGCCGCCTCTTCGACGGTCAGCATCTCGCGGCACATAAAGAGTTTGGACTCCAACTCTTTGAAATGCTCAAATATCTCGCCGAGGTCGCCATAACGCTCCATGAAGGCACAGATGGACTCGATGCGCTGCACCGCTTCGTCAATCGTGCTTTCTCCCATCTTGGAGAGCAGGCGGCTCACGTTCTCCACCCGTTGGAGGGTGGCTATAAATTCCGATGTCATAAACAGTCCTTTTGGTTAATAATAGCACTCGTGCAGTGGTCCAGATTCATTTGGCTTACCTGTTTCCGGATCGATGTTAATCCGAGACTTTATCCATTTGTCAAGATCTTCCTTGTTAAAGAAGATGCGTCCGTTGGTCGGACGACTATGCGGGATGTCATACTTGCGAACCAGTTTGTAAAGATGGCTTGAAGTAATGCCAAGATACAGGGCAGCTTCCTCGACCGTAAGCGTACTTTTCAGATGGAAAAGCAGACCGATAATTTGGTCAACACGCGACAACAGCTTGTCGAGCTTGACCGAACATCGTTCTCCCCATTGGGTTTCTGTGATAGTTTGCGGTTGTTCATTCATTGCTTCTTTGTTTTTGATTCAACTTTCAGAGCCGTCGCCCTTTTTATCTTGAAAGCTTTCTACTGCAAAGTAACAATGAGATTGGGTAATAATAGTAATACATTGAGTGATACTTATCTTATATCACTCAATATAACATTATCACTCATGTTTTCCCTAAGCTATGGGATATATTTCTTTCGCATGTGTGTCATCAAAATATCTATGTCATTTTTGTAGCTGAAGAAGCTGTTGCTCCTTGCTCGATTAAGTGCTGACGAGTAGTTTGAACGAGACTGTGGCTTATTCTTTCCTTGCAGCAGGATTGAACCGTTATGTTCAAGAACTGTCTGCCAGCGGTGACTAATCAAATCCATGGCACTGAGACGGTCAAAGAAATAAGCTATCCCCATGAGGTTTGCAGCGACCAACGGAGTGGTAAGAGTACCATGTACGAGATCGTTCATTTCTTGGGATGTAACTTTTTTATGGAAGAAGCCAGCGTCATTGGCGCAGTCAGCAAGCAGAGGCATATCCTCTGTTCTGATTGCGCACGAGAGCTTCATTTCCTGCACTCGTTTTACGCGAGCTGTTTTGTCTGGATAGGATTCTACAGGATCGTCATCACGACGTTCCGTATAGACAAGAACTATAATTTTGTCTATGTCCTGTCCTTCTAATGACAGTTTGGAGAAGAACTGATTTACAAGATCTGCTCTTTCTAACAGGAGTATGCCGACTGCACCAAGTGCCTTGCGGTGCAAATTCTTTTCATCCGCAGTTCTATCTTCGCCATAATGATGATGTCCGGCAAGGAACTGTACAGCGAACACTCTTGGAGACATTACCCCGGTAACGACATAGTCCTGGTACTCTCTGTGCGCTTCCAGCAACAGTTGGCGCAGATGGTCCAGACCTGCATCACAATTGACGGACCGAGAGGGGATCTCTCCTCTTGTAAAAAAAAGCAAAGAGCTTTTGGATGAGCAGTTCTACGTCCATACTCTTGATTTTTATTAGTGAATAATCTATATGAAAAACAGTGTGACTAATTTCGAAAAACAGCCACACAATCAACATTTCTGAAAATATTCAAGGACTTGAATCTAACAACTATATTTAGTAGAATCAGATCGGAAG
>JAHZGZ010000014.1:7095-11070 GCA_019420545.1 Bacteroidales bacterium
TAAAATAATCTGATTTTACATATACTTACTAAGTATAAAATATACTTGATATTTATCATACAGAAAATCTGATTGGTCAGACATTACATTTAGATGTTACAGGAATGCAAAGATCCACTATCCATTTCTTATTGGGATGCTCTTCATGGTTATTCTTATAGATTTCAAAAACCAATCCACAAGACTTGCAACCATGTTCTGCTATCAAATGGGACATACATTCCCATGCACGTTGAAATTCATCCCATGAGATTTCAAACGTGCCGACAGCATATTGTCCAGCAGGAATAATATATGAACTTATTTCTCCATCGGTCTTTATCGGTTCCTTGACTATCAGACAGGCATCTGAAATGAGCTTACTCTCTTCCGTCACATTCGGATTATTGTGGTATATCGAGATCAAACTGGTGTCTTGCATCGACACCAATCCTTTGGAGTACGCCCATCGCATCAGCTTTTCAAACGCCCATTGCATTTTGGTATATGCACCAATATGACGGCAATATACCACATGTATAGCGTCTAAATATTTGATCTCAAAATTACAGTCCATATTTATGTCTCCTATTCTGAATGATTTTTTCCGATAAAAGTAGTGAGAATATGAACGGCTATCTGGACTAATATTGTGTTTCAATGTGCGTTCTTTGCTATTCTTCTGTTGCATTTCCCTTCGGTATGCCTCTGCAGTCATACCGAAGTGTTTCTTGAAATTGCGACAGAAGACATTTGTCGAGTTAAAGCCACATTCAAAAGCAATATTCGTGATAGGTTTCTGCACATCGTTTCGCAACTGGATGGAGGCAATCTCCAATCGCCTACGCATAATATACTTTGCTAAAGTTTCGCCCATACTTGTCGTAAATATGCGGTGAAAATGGTAGGCGGACAGAGATGTCTTCTGCGCTAATGACTTTAGATCGAACTCTTCGTTTATATGGGCATTGATATAGTCAAGAACCAGATTTACTTGTTTTGTATATTTGACTGAATCACTCATTGCGTACATATTTTATATTAGGCCTCGTACTTATCCACTCCTAAAGAGTAACATTCTTTGTGTACGGCTCTTACACGTTCTACACATCTGATGTAGTTATTGGGATTTACAGTATCAGTATGTTAATATTAAAGGGATTGAACGTATCCAATAACATACTTGTGACTGGTTGGTACGCACTCATAACATTGGACGCGTCCATACCGATAAGAACGGCTCATATACTTGATATACCTATAAACTTTAGTCATACTATTTAATGTTTTTAGTCGGCAAAAGTAGTGGAAATATGAATAACGTTGTGGACTTATATTGCGTTTTGATGTACGTTTCTTGCTATTCTTCTGTGGTCACTTGCTTCGGAAGAAATTCCCCATGATGATATTATTCATTAGAACGTGTATTTAATATGAATTCTCCAATATCACAAGTCCCTCAGGAGAAATTGTTTTCTCGATTGTACTATATTCCTGTATCGCTCTTGTCTGGGCGTGTTGGAATAGATGATTTAGTCCGGGGTAAAGTTTTACGGTCGCTTCCGAAGCGACTCGTTGTATTTGAGGCATATTTAGTTCCGGTTATTTATTCCAACCTATAATATATGGGGATAGAGATGTCGGTGTCGATTACCCATATGGAGATTTAGGTTGGTCGCTCTAAATATATACACCCTCTGACCGACTGACTTGTTTTTACTCAAATACACCGTCGAACAAGGAGACGGCCTCGTCTTTCTTTGTGTTTATAATCCTGGCATAACGCTGGGTATGTCGAATGGTAGTATGTCCGAGCAACTGACTGGTGGTATAAATATCTATACCTGCTGTAAGACAAAGCGTTGCAAAGCTGTGCCTCCCGGCGTGAAAAGTGATGCCTTTTGTAATTTCAGCATTCTTCATCCAAGTACCGAGAGTCTGCCCATAATATCGAGTCAGTCGAGGAAACACCCTGTCCTCCGCCGTAGCATTCTTTGGTTTTTCCGGCAGCCATTTCCGAGCATTCATGTTCAACGGCAGAAACAACTCGACACCGGTTTTATATTGGATTATCTCAACTTGCCAGTGGGTAGCAGTTTTCACAATGTCTTTCCAACGGAGATTTATGATATCGTATATGCGTAACCCGCTGAAACAGGAAAATAGGAAGGCCCCCTTGATATCCTCCCGATGGCAAGGAGTGGCGATAAGTCGTTTTATCTCCTCTACGGTCAGATACTCACGCTTGTGTTCCTTAATGGACAGTGAGGCTCTGGTTATTCCTTTGAATGGGTTTTTCGGTATGACGTTTTCACGTACAGCATAATTCAGCGCGGCTCTGATATAGCACAAGTATAGGAAAACAGTGGTTTTTGTCAGCTTCTTCCGGTTCGTATTATAGGCACTGCGGCTGACAAGATGTTCCATAAACCCCATAAGATATTCTTTATCCACATCGGCAAGCGTAGTCTCGGAATCATAATCAGTGACCTCGGTTACAGTTCGGTCTATCCATCTTTTTGAGGATTCCGCACAGCTTTTCTTGGCGTTTTCTGCATATATGCCCATCCACGCACAGAATGGCATCCGTGCCTTGCGTGATTTATCCTTTATGCCGGCAATACGATTGGTAAGATCAAGTATCATTTCCTCCTTGATAGCATTCGCTTGGGCAACGGTATTGGCATTCATTATTTTTGACGGAGTGTCGATTTCTGGTACGAGGTACAACTTAAGGAATTTGTAAGTCCGCTTACCGTTATGGTATATATCCAAATACAGCGAACGGTTGCCATTCTTCAGCACCTGTTCTCGGAGCCTTATAGGTTCCTTCATAACTACTTGTTTTTTCTGTCTGCCCATAGTATTTCAATCAAACAACCTATCAATCAAATAAACTGCATCCACTTTCTTTTTGTCCACAATCTTTGCGTACACCTGAGTCGTTTCCACATCAGAATGTCCGAGTAACTGACTTGTGGTATAGAGATCTGCGCCCATCGTGAGCGTCATTGTCGCAAAGGCATGGCGGCTCACATGATAGGACACCCGTTTGGTAATACCAGCCTTTGAAGTCCAAGTTTTCAGTACATGGTCACAATCACTCAGCGAAGGGACATCAAAGACCGCATCGTCTGGACTCCCTTTTACTACCGGCATGAACTTCTGTGCTTGAAGACTCAGAGGAAGATAGATAACCTTTCCTGTCTTTTTCTGACGCACTTCTAAATGAACTTTGCTGTTCTCTTCAATTACATCCTTCCAACGTAATCCTTTGACATCGCTGTACCGTAATCCACAAAAGCAGGAAAACAGGAACGCCGTTTTCACTCTTGGACTCTTACATGGAGTGTTGATAAGCATCTGTACTTCTTCAATAGTCAGATATTCGCGCTTTGTACGTTCTCCTTGTATGGCCGCCCAGTCAAACGACAGCAGTGGATTGTCTCCAAGAATTTCCAGATCAACAGCATAATTAAGAGCAGCTCGTATATATCCACAATAGCCGGATATGGTTTTCTTCGCCAGCGGTCTTTTTGTCACTCTTGTCTTTCTTGTTCCAAGATAATCAATGAATCCTTGAAGAAAGTCCTTATCAACTTCATACAATCTTATACGTGGATTGTAAACCTTAAGACATACAGATACTGCGTGTACATGTTCGACAAGGGAAGTGCGTCCTTTCTTCTTTCCGAACTCAGCATATTCATCGAGCCATTCTATCAGGGGCATCCTGGCTTTATCTGAAAGGATTGTCACCGGTTTCTTATTGGTGATGTCGAGGATACGCTGTGCCTTGATAGCATTGGCAGCCTTGAGAGTATTGGCATTTCTCTCCTTTGCCTCCTGTGATATTTCAGGGACAAGGAAGAGCTTAAGAAATTCATAACGGCGTTTGCGGTCAGTATAAATATCCAGATATATGGATTGGTTGCCATCCTTGAGCTGCTTAAAGCGTATGCGGACAGGCACCGATTCTGATTTCTTTGTTCTTGC
>JAHZGZ010000140.1 GCA_019420545.1 Bacteroidales bacterium
CTCCATTGGGCATCATTTTGATTGCTTTGCGCAGGCGCATCTCAAGCATGGCGATGTCGTCGGCATCGGCACCCTTCTGCGGGGCGAAAGTCAGCGCCGAGGGCATTCCTGCCGGAGCAAGCAATGGCACTCCGGCATCGTACAGACCTACGATCTGCGGCATGCGCACCTTGAATTTTGCCATGTAGAGAACCATCCCAAGCCCGGCGTCGCAGTTGGCTGTGCCCCCAAGGCCGATGAAGGCCTTGCTTACTACGTGGCGCTCCTGGGCGATCGACAGCAGTTCGCCTATCGGCGCGGAGGATGTACGCATTATGTCGCGCTTATCGGGCGGCACTAGCGACAGGCCTACCGCCGTCGCCGAGTCGAAAAGCACGGCCTCCTCATCGGCATTGTAATAGTAGACGGCTTCGACTGGTGGCAGTCCGTCGAGAGGAGCATGAATGGTGGCCGTGTGGCGCGTAAAACCCATTTCCGGACCGAGGATGTCGGCGGTGCCTTCGCCACCGTCGGCCATAGGTACGATGTGTATATCCGCGTCGCGACATACTGAAAGCACCCCCTCGCGCATGGCTTCGGTAGCCTGGCGCGACGTGAGGGTGCCTTTATATTTGTCGGGGGCGATGACGATTCTCATATGAGGAGTGTTAGTCGAGCTTGAGCACGGCGAGGAATGCCTTCTGGGGCACTTCGACCGAACCGATCTGCTTCATGCGCTTTTTGCCTTTCTTCTGCTTTTCCAGAAGCTTGCGCTTACGGGAGATGTCGCCGCCGTAGCACTTGGCGGTAACGTCCTTGCGCACGGCCTTGATGGTCTCGCGGGCGATGATCTTGGCGCCGATGGCGGCCTGGATGGCGATGTCGAACTGCTGGCGCGGAATCAGCTCCTTTAGCTTCTCGCACATGCGGCGTCCGAATGTCACTGCATTGTCGACATGGGTAAGTGTGGAAAGCGCGTCGACACTCTCTCCGTTAAGCAGTATGTCGAGCTTCACGAGTTTCGACTCGCGGAAGTCGTGGAGATGATAGTCGAACGATGCATATCCCTTTGAGATAGATTTCAGCTTGTCGTAGAAGTCGATCACGATTTCGCCGAGGGGCAGGTCGAATGTCAGCTCTATGCGGTTGCCTGAGATGTACTGCTGGTTGAGCAGTTCGCCGCGTTTGCCCAGACAGAGTGTCATGATCGGGCCGATATAGTCGGCGGCGGTAATGATCGATGCACGTATGTAGGGCTCCTCGATATGGTCGATAAGAGTAGGTTCCGGAAGGCCCGAGGGGTTGTGCACCTCGGTCATGTTGCCTTTCTTGTCGTAGACGCGGTAGCTTACGTTGGGCACGGTGGTGATCACGTCCATGTCGAACTCGCGGCCGAGGCGTTCCTGTACTATCTCCATATGGAGCAGCCCCAGGAAGCCGCAGCGGAAACCGAATCCGAGGGCCATCGACGATTCCGGCGTGAACGTGAGCGACGCATCGTTGAGCTGTAGCTTCTCGAGCGAGCTGCGCAAGTTCTCGAAATCCTCGGTCTCGATCGGGTACACTCCGGCGAACACCATCGGCTTTACCTCCTCGAAACCGTCTATGGCTTTTTCGCAGGGACGGTCGACATGGGTGATGGTGTCGCCCACGCGTACCTCCTTTGAAGTCTTGATGCCTGAGATTATGTAGCCCACATTCCCTGCCGAAAGTTCGTTGCGCGGCGACATGTCCATCTTCAGCACACCGATCTCGTCGGCGTGGTATTCCTTGCCGGTCGACACAAATTTCACGAAGTCGTCCTTCCTGATCGTGCCGTTGACTATCTTGTAGTAGGCGATGATACCGCGGAAGGGGTTGAACACCGAGTCGAAAATCAGGGCCTGCAACGGAGCGTCGGGGTCGCCCTTGGGAGCGGGGATGCGCTCAACGATGGCCTGAAGTATTTCGGGGACACCGATGCCGGTCTTTCCGGAGGCGCGTATGATGTCTGACGGGTCACATCCGAGCAGATCGACGATCTGGTCCTCCACCTCGTCGGGCTTGGCGCTGTCAAGGTCGACCTTGTTGATAACGGGGATTATCTCAAGGTCGTTTTCGAGAGCCATATACAGGTTGGAGATGGTCTGCGCCTGTATGCCCTGCGAGGCGTCGACGATGAGAAGCGCGCCCTCGCATGCGGCGATGGAGCGTGACACTTCGTAGGAGAAGTCGACGTGTCCCGGAGTGTCGATGAGGTTGAGCGTATAGTGCTCTCCGTCGAGCACATAGTCCATCTGTATGGCGTGGCTCTTGATGGTGATACCGCGCTCGCGCTCGAGATCCATGTCGTCGAGCACCTGTGCCTGGAGGTCTTTTTCGGCGATGGTATGGGTATATTCCAGCAAGCGGTCGGCCAGGGTGCTTTTGCCGTGGTCGATATGGGCGATTATGCAGAAATTCCTGATTCGTTTCATAGACTGCAAAGTTAGTGAAATTTTCTCAGATAAATTCGGAGATGGGAGCGAAGGTTTTGCTGGAGTTTTGTTATATTTGCAGTTTGCATAACCAAAAAATTTAGTTGGATTTGTCTGAAAATAACAACAATACTTTTTCATCGGGATTCGCTTCGCGGTTGTCGGGTCTCAGTCCGGTAACGCGCGCGGTACGGAATGCCTCAGCTGAAAATGACGAATTTGTATTCCGTATCACGATAGAGAAGAGCAAGAGCGATCTGCGGTCGGAGGCATTTCTGACGTTGGTGGATGCCGCCGGTAACAGTATTGTTCCCGACCGCAGCCGTGTGTCGGGGCCGTCACGGAGGCTGCTCGACGCCATGGCCGATGTGCGGTCGCATGCGGGATTCACTCTCGGATGGGAAGGTACGGAGAACGCCCTGAGCCTCACGCAATATCCGGTTGTGGCGTCGCTGCTGCTTGACTGCCGCAACGTTGAGGTTGAGGGGGTGGGGCGCATTACTCCGCGCGTGGAACCCGGAAAACTGCGTATAGAATTGTCGCGTGTCAGGAGCGATGATGGTGCGACTCTGCGTTTTGAACCCCGGTTGGGCGTGATGGTCGACGATGAGGAGACTGAAACGGGGAGCAGTTTCCATAAGCTTGGTTATGAGGAGCTGCTTTCCAGTCAGGTTGTTCTCGATGGCAACGAACTGCGCGGCGTGGCCGACATGGGCGAGAATTTCAATATAATGGGAATGTTTCTCTGCAATATTCCCGCCGACGGCCTCAACCAGTGGCTTAGCCTGTTTTTTACATATATAGACAATGTTGAGGTGATACTCGACATGCGGACCGTGGAATGGAGCCGGCAGGAGATCGCTTATGAGCCTGCGATAGTGTTTACCCGTGTCGACGCCGACCGTTCACTCAACATGGAGGTTGCCCGAGTGCTTCCCGGCATAGACTTCAACCTTCAGCGGCGCCTGCAGCTTACCGCCGTAGCTGTCAGTGATCCCGACGGACGGCCTATGATATGCCGTACACAACCTTTCGACCACTATCTCGTGGATGAAGATGCCGGAAAAGTGGCTCAGCTGCTTAAATATTATACTCCCGGGCGCGCCGCATTCAAGAATGTGTACCGTGAGGGAAGTTTCTTCATCGTGCCTTCCGAGGTAGCGGGGCCTTTCCTGCTCCACGGCTTGCCGTCGCTGTTGCGTGATTTCAGACTGATAGGTTCGGAGAAGCTTCGCGAGTATAAGATACAGCCCGCATTCCCCCATGTGCGCTTGCGTGTTATGTCATCGGGAATAAATTTCCTCGACGCCCATACCGAAGTCACCGTCGCCGACGAGAAAATCACTCTTCCTGAACTGCTTTCGCAGTACCGCAACCAGAAATTCGTGTTGCTCTCCGACGGCAACCGTGCCATACTTGACGACCGCTACATGAAGCGTCTGCAACGTATATTCCGCGTCGAGGGTAACGGGACTGACGCCAAAATCAAGGTGTCATACTTCGACATGCCCGAAATCGAGGCCCTTCTTGAAGGACATGTCGAGGGTACTGCCCCCGAGCAATACCGCGAATTTCTCGAAGGATTCAACGCACTCGCCACGCAGCCGCTCCCGCTGCCGGGATTAAGCGCCACGCTCCGCCCCTATCAGCTTGAGGGGGTGAAATGGATGAAGTATCTCCACGACCACAATATGGGCGGCTGTCTGGCTGATGACATGGGTCTCGGAAAGACCGTGCAGACCATAGCTCTTCTTACTCTCATTTATGGTAATGATGGCGCTGTTCCGGCCAAGCCACGCAGGGGACGCCCGCGCAAGAATCTTCCGGATACCACCGTCCGGCAGTCGGCCGACGGCGTTCTACCCTCCCTGCTTGTAATGCCAAAGAGCCTTATATTCAACTGGGAAAATGAAATATCGCGCTTTGCGCCATGGCTGAAGACATATACTTATTATGCCGGATGCCGTGATATCGATGAGGCGTGCAACGCCGATATCGTGCTTACCACCTACGGTATGCTGCGCAACGACATCGATACTATGCGCAAGTGCCGCTGGGAATATGTGGTGCTCGACGAGTCGCAGAATATAAAGAACATGGAGTCGCAGACGGCCAAGGCGGCTTTCATCCTCCAGTGCAACCACCGGTTGGCGCTGAGCGGCACGCCGATGGAAAACAATATTATGGAACTTTACTCCCTGTTCCGTTTCCTGAACCCCGGAATGCTGGGCGACGAGGCCGACTTTATGCGCCGCTATGCTGTGCCTATCCAGAATGAGGCCGATACCGAGGCTATGACCGCTCTGCGCCGCAAGCTTTATCCGTTTATGTTGCGCAGGTTGAAACGCGACGTGCTTGCCGATCTCCCCGATCTTACCGAGCAGACGCTCTATACCGAGATGGAACCGGATCACGCACGTCTTTACGAGGAGCGTCGCCGCTACTATCATGACTTGATAAACAAGGCGATAGAGGCCGACGGCGTGCAGAAGAGCCAGATGGTGATATTTCAGGCGTTGAGCGAACTGCGCAGAATTGCCTCGGTGCCCAACATACTTACCGACGGTGCTGTGACGTCGCCAAAGCTCGATCCGCTGGTGGAGACTATAGCCGAGGCAGTAGCCAACGGCCATAAATGTGTTGTGTTCTTCAACTTTATCGCGGGTATAGAGCTCGTTGGTGAGCGGCTGGAGCGCCTTGGTATCGAGTATGCAACGATGACCGGCTCGACCGGCGACCGGCGTAGTGTGGTACAGCGCTTCCAGACCGATCCCGACTGCCGTGTGCTTCTTCTTACTCTCAAGGTCGGCGGCGTTGGTCTTAACCTCACGGCTGCCGATACGGTATTCATATATGAGCCGTGGTGGAACAAGGCCGCCGAGAAACAGGCTATCGACCGACTGCACCGCATAGGCCAGAAGATGAAAGTGACTTCCTACTCAATGATAACACGTGGTACGATAGAGGAACGCATCCGCCAGCTTCAGGAACGTAAAACGGTTCTCTTCGAGGGGATTGTGTCGTCTGATTCCACCCTCTCAAAGCAGATCTCGCAGGATGACATCGAATTCATCCTTTCATAAGGTGTTATTATTAAACAATCTCTATCTTATAAGACATGAAAACTACCGAATCGAAGGAGATCGAACTGGTAACCATATATGCGGGGAGTCAAGCTGTTGTGAAAGCATTGATTGACGATGCCAAGCAGTGGAACAGCGGCTACCTGCAGCGACTTCTCCATTATGCATTTGTCACGCTTGGGAATGTAGAGGCCGAGATGGATTGGAGCGGTTACGGGAATCACAACCCGCTTTTTACTGACGGGGAGATGAATCGAGTGCTTTACCGTAAAGACAGATCCTCATGCGACATATGCGAGGTGTTCGCGGTGTTCATGTCTGATTCGCGAAATCTCCGTTGGTTTGTCGACCGAATACCGGAACGAATGACCACCCTCTTGCGGCGCTGCCTTATGAAAGGGGTTATAAGCGAAAATGAGGTGCGCGACACTCTTCGCATCAAAGGGTCAGCCGAGGTGTTTATCGACAAGGATACTTTCTCGTGGTTGTGCCCTACGTCGTGGTCGGTGCAGCAGTACCGCTGGAGTTGGGGAAGAACCAAGCCGGAGCTGGAGTTTGCGATCGCCGATCTGGTAAGACCTGCTCTGTTGGCCATCTATTATCCGAATGCCGCTGATTTTCCTAAACTCGACACTCTGCCCGATGATCTGACCGTGTTTTCCGATGAGGAGGATTCTCTTAGGGTAATGGTGGAATATGACGCAATGGTTGCGGCAAAAATGCTTGATTGCATAAATGTCACGATGCCCGTCATACGCAAGGTGAGCGGCGCCGGAAATCTGAAAGAGTTTTTTCCAGAGAATGCCGATGACAAATATAAGGATCTGGCGCGTGCACGCATTGTAGCCAATCTGCTTAAAGAGCTCTCCCGGTGCGACACGTCCACATTGCCTGCCGCGGCACGTTGCCGTTACTGCATTGAGAATGCCGGAAAAGTGGTCAGGGATATTGTGCGTCGTACCCTTATTCCAGAGATTAAAGGATATTTTTCCAAAACTTCTTTCGACGCGCTGTCGGAAGATCTGCTCCATATATTATTCCGTATGGTAGCTACACATTCCACCCCCGGGAAATGGATTGAAGCGAAGGGCTTTGTCGATTATTTCCATCTGCTTTACGGGCATAGGGCCGATCAGATGCTGATGGATAACTATACCTTCGACCGCGGCTTGTTTATGGTTAAATCAGGCTACGCCAAGGCTACCGAGCATAGGATTGCTCTCGACGAACGGTTCTCATATCTTGTCGTGCCTGTGATTCAGGGTGCCGTGTTCATGCTTGCGGCTGTCGGCGCGGTGGAGGTGGCTTACACTGACAGGGTCTCGTTAAGCTGCAGCCCCTTCTCCGGCCTGATGTATTGGCGTATTACCGAACTCGGCCGCTATGTGCTCGGGCTTGTCAACAGCTACGACCGCAAGGTGGAGATTCAGTCGATCAACGACTTTTCTCTCGACGACAGTTATCTGATAGTACGGGTAGATAATCCCGATACCTCGATGCGCGGTGTAATAGAGCGCTTTGCCAAGCCGGTGACAGCCACCCGCTATGCCGTTACTCCCGAAAGTTTTCTGCGCAACTGTTCTGATGCCGACGACATCGAGCGCACGATAAACATGATAACTAATTTCGTGTGTCCTGATCCGCCGGAAATATGGATTGAGTTTTTCAACCGCATGCGTCGGCAGGCACGTGCCGTAATGCCGGATGACAATGATTATGTGGTGTATACCGTCGATCCCGAAGACAAGGAATTGCAGCGCTATATCGCCATGTCGCCCGAGATGCGCGATATCGTAATCTGCGCCCAGAGATATAAGATACTTGTAGATGTGGCTAACGATGCCGCTTTCCGGAAGCGCCTCCTCGCAAAAGGCTATCTGATGTGATTCTCTGAGACACGCGTGATGCGTTGGAAGCCTGAGGTCGAGATAATTAGCGGGACGCTCTCCATCACAGTCCCGGAGGTATCGAGGCCCATGGCGCTCGGATCGCTTATCCCGAGATGCCTCAGCCGGTCGTGCATACGCATGAGTATGGCCTCTGTGCGTGAACATGAACTTTCATTCGAGAAAATACGGTTGATGATTATGAAGCGGAAGTCGCCGGCTATGCCGTGGCGGTGGAGAGAGGGGTAGGATGAGGTTATGTCAACGCGCTTGGCTTCAACGAGATCCTCTACAATCTGCCGCAGATAGAGGCTTATTTTGGGCTGTACCCTGAATCCCATGGTTATGGTAATGAAAAACATGGTGTTTTCCATAAGTTCATCAATGGTGTAATCCAGGCGCCATGGATCGTCGCTCCGCTCGATATGGATTATCCAATAATGGTCGGCGCGTTTCGGTTGACGGCTTACTATGGAGTACAATAGCTTGTTCTCCAGTTTACGCGGATTGGCCGAGCGGCTGAAATAGACGATATTGGATGCATAGCGCGGCACGCTGTCATCATGTTTCAGGTCGTTGATAAGCTCTAATTGGCTGTCGACGCTGCTGAATTCTATGTAAGAGTCACGGATGCGTGTCGAGTTGTACCATGCTATCATGACGAGGGCCACCAGTCCCGCAATGAGCATGGTAAACCATCCGCCATGGGCGAATTTGGCCACATTGGCTATAAAGAATATTGTTTCGAGTATGCCGAAAAATATCAGGAATGCAATGCATATCCACATGGCATGGCCTCTGTGGCGCAGATATATGGCCAGCAGTACGGTGGTCATGAGCATGGTGACGGTGATCGCCAATCCGTAGGCTCCTTCCATATGGCTTGAGTCGCGGAACAGTACCACTGTCAGCAGACACCCTGCCAGCAATATCCAGTTGACTCCCGGAATGTAAAGCTGGCCTTTCCTGTCTGACGGGTATTTTATCCGTAGCTTTGGCCAGAAGTCGAGATTGACCGCCTCGGAAAAAATAGTGAACGAACCGCTCAGCAAAGCCTGACTGGCGATGATGGCAGCCCCGGCAGACATGGCGACTCCTATCGGCAGGAACCATCCGGGCATTATGCCGTAAAACGGATTTATACCTTCGGCGCCTCCTGTGCCGATCAGCCATGCGCCCTGACCGATGTAGTTGACAATCAGGGCCGCCTTTACAAATATCCAGCTTATGGAGATGTTCCAGCGTCCGCAGTGGCCAAGATCGGAATACAGGGCTTCGGCGCCGGTGGTACAGAGAAATACCGCTCCGAGAATCAGAAACCATTGTGGATACGTCGTAAGCAGTTTGATGGCGTACCACGGGTTGAATGCGTGGATTATCTGTGGCGCGTGATGGATGTTACATGCGCCGACTATTCCGAGCATGAGAAACCATGCGAGCATAAACGGGCCGAAAATACGTCCGATGCGGCCCGTACCGCTCTGTTGCAGCAGGAATATGCCTATTATGATAATTATTGCGATCGGTATCACTGGTACTTTTGACGCAATGATGCCGAGTCCCTCTATGGCCGATGTGACTGTAATGGCCGGAGTAATGACTCCATCGGCAATAAGAGTTGCGGCGCCGATAGCTCCTACGATATATAACCGTCTTAGAGGCAGTTTCCGGAGCAGTGAGAACAGAGCGAGAATGCCTCCTTCGCCGTTATTGTCGGCGCGCAGGGCGATGATTACATATTTGAGGGTAGTCTGTAAGGTGAGTACCCATATTATGCATGACACCGCTCCGGTGATATAATCGGCGTCGAAGTGAGGATTTACGCCTGTGACGGCTTTCATCACATAGAGAGGTGAAGTCCCTATATCGCCGAATACGATGCCTGTTGCGACCAGAAGGCCCATGACAGTCATACGTTCGGCAGGATGTGAGGCGATGTTCCGGAAGTTGTCGTTGCTCATTCTTTAAATAAATGACGGAAGATGGGTATATGAAGTCGTTTTGGTGTAAAAACAATACTCTCGGCATATTGTTTTTGGCTCGTGTTTGCTTGATTTTACGGGAAAGTCGTTATATTTGTAACTTGAAATTTTAATCATCGAAACAGTTATTAAGAATGGAAATTATCACAGGCATTGTAAAAAAAATGTGGTACGGTGCTGTATGCGCCGGTGCGGTTTTGTCGTTTTCTCAGGTAGCTGAGGCACATGTCGAACTTCCGCATGTGCTGGCTGACGGAATGGTTCTCCAGCAGCAGACCGACGTGAAGCTATGGGGTAAGGCTAAGCCCGGATCCAAGGTAACGGTGACGCCTTCATGGCAGAAATCCAAAAGCACTACAGTTGTCGCCGGCGATTCGCTGTGGAGCGTGAATGTGGCTACACCCTCGGCGGGAGGCCCTTACGAAATCAAGATCTCCGATGGCGACGGTGAGCCGGTGGTGCTGAAGGATGTGCTTGTGGGTGAGGTATGGTTCTGCGCCGGCCAGTCAAACATGGAGATGCCTATGAAAGGATTCGACCGTCAACCTTTGAAAGGGACCAACGGCGTAATCGCCCGCTCAAAGCCAACGACCCCGGTCCGTGTGTTTACTCCCGACAGCAAGGACGGAAAATGGGTGCGCTCATCCGCGAAAACCCCTCAGACCGACGTGGCCGGCGAATGGTGGACAAACACCCCCGACAACGTGGCGCATACGAGTGCTGTCGCATATCTGTTCGGACAATATCTCAACGATGTACTCGATGTTCCGGTGGGTCTTATTGTGTCGAGCCTCGGTGGATCGCGTATCGAACCGTGGATGTCGCGTGAGGCGTTGGCTGAATTCCCCGGCTACACCTATGATCATCTCAAGGAGGGTGCCAAGGATAATGCTTGGAACGATCCATGCCTGCTTTTCAATGCCAAGGTGGCTCCGTTTACCGAATTTCCGGTAAAGGGTTTCCTGTGGTATCAGGGCGAGAGCAACCGGCATAATGCCGACAGCTACGACCGTATGATGGCAGCTATGGCCAAGGACTGGCGTACTCGCTGGGGCGGTGGCGAGGATATGCCTTTTTATTTTGTGGAGATAGCACCTTTCCGCTACGAAGGTAACGACGGCACGTCGTCGGCGCGTCTGCGCGAGGCTCAGGCAAATGCCGTGAAACTGATACCCAACAGCGGCATTGCATCGACGCTTGATGCCGGCAACTACAACTTCATTCATCCCGTCGACAAATTCACCCCGGCCGAGCGTCTGGCATGGATGGCCCTTGCCGATACCTACGGTATGACAGGCTTCGGCTCGCGCTCGCCGCAATATGAATCGATGGAGATAAAGGACGGAAAGATATATATTAACGTTACGGGTGCGCCCAACGGTCTTTGTCCGATGTGGACTTCGCTTACCGGATTTGAAATTGCGGGTGCCGACCACAAGTTTTATCCTGCCTTCGCCGAGGTTGAGGAGAAGACATGCCGCCTGGCTGTGAGCGCCAAGGAGGTACCCGAGCCGGTGGCAGTGCGCTATTGCTACAAGAATGTGCCTGAACCGTCGGTGTACAATGTGCCGGGGCTTCCTCTTCTTCCTTTCCGTACCGACGACTGGGAGGACTAAGAATTGACTTTTGAGTTATGACAGAAAAGAAACGACCGGTCGTGGCGGCTATGCTTGCCGTCACGACTTCTCTTACTTTGATGGCGGGGGGGATCTACCACAAAGGGTGGATCGACTTTAACAAAAACGACCGTAAGGATGCGTATGAGGATCCGTCGCGCCCGCGACGGGAGCGCGTGGCCGATCTTTTGCGGCAGATGACTGTTGAGGAAAAGACATGTCAGCTCGCAACATTATATGGTTCGGGACGCGTGCTGAAGGATTCGCTTCCGACCGGCCGCTGGAAAAACGAGGTATGGCAGGACGGTATCGCCAATATCGACGAGCAGGCCAACGGTCTCGGCACGTTCGGAAGTGCGATCTCATATCCGTATGCAGCCAGTATCGACAACCGCCATGCCATACAGCGGTGGTTTGTCGAGGAAACACGTCTCGGCATACCTGTCGATTTTACCAACGAGGGGATACGCGGACTAAACCATGACCGAGCCACTATGTTTCCGGCACAGTGCGGCCAAGGCGCTACGTGGGATCGGGATCTGATTTCTGAGATCGCTCGTGTGACGGCCGAAGAGGCGGTTGCACTGGGATATACCAATATCTATTCTCCTATACTTGACTGTGCCCGCGATCCGCGCTGGGGCCGCTGCGTAGAAAGCTATGGGGAGGATGCCTATCATGTGGGTGAACTGGGCCTGCAGATGATCCGTGGCTTGCAGAGCCATGGTGTGGTATCGACACCCAAGCATTTTGCCGTATACAGTGTACCGGTAGGCGGCCGCGACGGAGGGACGCGTACCGATCCGCATGTTACTCCGCGGGAGATGCACGCTCTGCTGCTCGAACCTTTCCGCAAGGCTTTTACCGAGGGACATGCGCTCGGCGTGATGAGTTCCTATAACGACTACAATGGTGAGCCGATAAGCGGCAGCCGGTATTTCCTTACCGAACTGTTGAGGGAGCAGTGGGGATTTGAAGGATACGTGGTATCGGACAGTGAGGCCGTGGAGCAGCTGTACAATAAGCACCGCACGGCGGCCGATGCTGTCGAGGCTGCCGCCAAGTGTGTCAATGCGGGTCTGAATGTGCGCACTAATTTTACTCCTCCAGAGGATTTTATTCTTCCTCTGCGCGAGGCTGTGGCACGCGGACTGGTGAGCGACAGTGTGCTCGACCGCCGTGTGGCTGAGGTGCTCGACGTGAAGATGCGTATGGGACTCTTTGACAATCCTTACAAAGACGACGTGAAGAGTGTTGATAAAGCAGTGCATACCAAGGAGC
>JAHZGZ010000141.1 GCA_019420545.1 Bacteroidales bacterium
CTGCGTGATCGAGAACAATCATGCTACCGGCACAAAAGACGGTACTGACAGCGACGGCGCGGGAGTATGGCTCGACACTAATGCCCGGCTTGAAAATTCTATCGTACGCAATAATATTACAGAATATGTAGGTGCAGGTGTTGCCATACATGGCGATAATGCTCTGCTGAAAAACTGTCTTGTGACGGCCAATGATTCAAAAGGCTCACATCCCAAATGGGGTATCAGTGTTGGTGGTATTCTGATATGGGGAACAAAGGATGGTGTTTCATGCGCTCCTGAAAACGGTATAAAAGATGTAAGAGTCGTAAATACGACTGTAGCCGGTAATACGGGTGTTAGTATCGGTGGCGCCTGGATGGATGTTTCTTCTACAAGCAAATGGATCAACTGTGTGTTCTGGAATAACAAGAAAGGCACATCGCAATCGCAGCTTTCTGTAAAAACTGGCCATGAGTTTATAAACTATTATAGTAATCAGAATTCCGGGGTGGTTACTGTAACTCAAGTGCTTTCCGCCAAAAATACGGAAGACACCGAAGATAAAAACGGCAATGTGCTCCCCGCTCCCCATTTCACTTCGCCTGAGACCGGCGATTATACACTTGCCGCAGGGTCTCCGCTTGTCGATGCCGGTAATGACGCTGAATATGGTGCCGGGCTTGACACAGATCTCGACGTAGCCGGAAATCCGCGCAAGCAGGGTGATTCAGTCGATGTTGGTGCATATGAGAGAGGTACCGGTACATCGGCAATAGAGACTGTCGCTGTTGAGAATGTCGATGCCGCTCCCGAGTATTTCAACCTCCAGGGCTTGAAAGTCGCCGCTTCCGCTCTGCGCCACGGCGAGGTCTACATCATGCGCGCAGGTACCATCGTCTCTAAAATCCTCGTAAAATAATATGAGTAGCTTCTGAAAAGACACATACTGTACCTCGAACAATAGTAGGGACGCGGCGTGCCGCGTTACCTTCGGCGAAGTTTAAACGCTTGATTGTCTTGATGTAACGCGGCACGCCGCGTCCCTACTTCCTCCGACATATAGAAAAATTTTTCAATTTCTTTGTAATAAGATGAACAAACCTTTAAGGCGGCTTCCGGCAAACGCGCCGGAAACCGCCTTTTTGAATTTGGCCCGAGGGGGGCTTTTCCACCCGAACACACCTCGTGGCCATTACTATGTGTCGGTTTTTACAAACTTCAGTGCATGCTGCGGTATTGGGGCAGTACCTCTACGGGGAAACGGGAGAAAAGTGTCTGCACGGCCTCGGCGATAGAACTGAGATTTCGGTACTGCGAATTGCCGGTGTCGATAATGGTGGCAACTGACGAGGAATAGAGCGGAGTCATGGTGTCGATATTGACCATATCCATTGTAAGCACTCCTTCCTTATATATGCCGGTCACCACCTGCATACCTGCATAAGGATTGTTCCAATAGTGCTGGCGGGGATATATATAATAAGGGTACATGCCATTGTAGTAAGGCTGCTGTACTGCCGGTCCCGGGCCCGGTCCGTGTGCCGGATTCAGAATCGCCGGGCCGGGCCCCGGACCGTAACCGGGATGTGGAATTACCGGACCCGGGCCTGTCGGTGGGGGCGGTGGCAGCGCCGGTTCAGTCGTGACCTCCTTGTGGATCGTTACGGCGAAGTTTATAAGAAGCGGCGATGTGGGGCTTTCCGTGTAGCCGCGCTCAAGCATCTGCTCGCGTATGGCGGCGGCGATATTATGGTATGTGACCATCTGCATGCCCGGCGGCAGTTTTCCCATTGAAGGGTCTACGATGCGGAAAGTCTTGTGCTCCGCCAGATCGGCGTCGTTATACGTCTGGCTGTTGACCAGTGCGAACTGCGAGCACCCCGCCAGGGCCAACGCCATGCATCCTATCCCGAGCTGAAATATGTTGCGGAATTTCATATAAATAAGTTGTCAGATACTTCTTAAACAATATATGCAAGGGAATAGTTTTAATGTGAATTTTGTGAAAATATGTTAAATTATATTAGAAAATATTGTACGTTTGTGACAAATATCCCAACTTTGACGAAAATTAGCATAATCAATGGCTTGTTATTAATAAAAGTTACGGTTTATAACAGTTCGTTAGATATTGTGCCAATGGAAGTTACAACGCTTGGAAATACCTAATTATTAAATATTACTTACAATGTGTAATGATTTTACCCCCCCCATTGGGAAATTTGTCATTTTAGGGCTGACAATGTTAATGGGTGGAACATCGCTGTCGGCAAGCAGTGATGTGAAATTCAATGCGGCGGTGTCGTATCCGGCGCAGGCAGTGGGAATTTATGAATTCTCAACGTCGGGTTATAATCCATCGCTTATAACCAGAAATGTATATGCAAGCGGCGGCGGCATGGCTTACGACGGCTATTATTATGGCATACGTTTCGAGGTTATTGCCGGTATTCCCGGTGTTGCCCAGCAGAGTTTTAATCTCAAGACATGGGAGATTGAAGACAATTACTCCGGCAAGTTGGAAGACGTGGCCACAGCCCTGGCCTATAATGCCGATAGGGATGAAACTATCGGCTGCTATTTTAACAGCGACGGGGAGACGTTCCGCATGTGTTCGGTAAACGTGCCCTATTGGGGTAAAACCAAGATTGCCGATCTTCCGAAAGGATGGGGTGCGTGTGACTTTGATAAAAACGGCACCCTTTATGCCATTGATGAGGATGGCATGCTCCTCACGGTGAATACCAAGACCGGTGCCCTGACCGAAGTCGGACAGACGGGAGTCGCCACCGAATGGATTACCGGCGGCTTTATCGACAAGGAGAGCAACACTATGATTTACAGCGTGAAAAACTCAAAAGAGTCGGCTCTTTACTCTGTAAATCTCGCTACTGCGGAGGCTACCAAACTTTATGATCTGGAAAACGAAGAGCAACTGGGCGGTTTTTATATTCCCGAAGCCGAATATGCCGCAGGAGTGCCGGCCGCGGTTTCGTCGGTAAATCTCAGTTTTTCGGGTACAAGCCTGTCGGGAAAGGTACAGTTCCAGATGCCGCGTACTACTTACGACGGCGCATCGGCTTCCGGCCCGCTGACATATCATGTTTATGCCAACGGTAAGGAGATTGCAACCGGCGAGAGTACATTCGGTGCATCGGGATATAGGGTCGTTGAAGTGACTCTGCCGGAAAGTGATACCTACAGTATTGCCGTCACTACATCGAATGATGTGGGTGAGAGTCCCGGAAAGCGTGCTTCTAAGAAGTTCATAGGCACAGATACCCCTAAGGCACCTTCTACAGTCAATGTTACCTACGCTGATGGAAAGGCTACAGTAAAATGGGCCTCTGTATCAAGCGGTATGAACAGCGGCACGATTGATCGTGCAAACCTTGTATATCGTGTGACACGTTATCCTGAAGGTCGCGTTGTAAGCGCTGAGGATCAGAAAACTCTGACCCTTGAAGACGTAATTGAAATGCCGGAGAATCGTACTGAATATTATTATACCGTTGAGGCTGTCACCGGAGCGCTCAAATCGACTCCTACGCGGTCAGCATCGTTCTGGCTCGGTGCTATCGAACCGCCGTTTGAGACTGCTTTCACTAATTCAGCATCGCTTATAGGCTACACGCTGTTGAATCCGGGCACTGATACCAATAAATGGCAGTTTAACAACAGCAGTTCTGATCCGGCTGTAAATGTGCGCACATCGGCAAAACCTGCCGATTCATGGCTGGTTCTTCCTCCGGTAAAGGTAAAGGCCGGAAACTCGTATGAGTTCAGTGTGTCGCTCCGCGGTTATTCGCAATCTTATACCGAGTCGTTTGAGGTAAAGGCGGGAAATGCCGCTGATGTGGCCGCTATGAATGCCGAAGTTATTCCGTCGACAGAAATCAAGAGCGGTAGCTACGCCGTATATACCGGCTCGCTTGTGGCTCAGGCTGATGGACTGTGCTATATCGGCCTGCATGCCACTTCTGCCAATGGGGGTTACCTTTATATGCGCGATGTAGTCATCAAGGATGGTGTGTCGACACAGGCACCCGCCGCAGTGTCGGATATCGTCGCCACAGCGGATGCCACAGGTGCCCATGCTGCCACTGTCAGCTTCAGGCTTCCCACTCTGAATCTCTCGGGTGAGGCCCTTGACGCCGTTTCGAAGATCGTGCTTTTACGCGACGGCGAAGAGGTAAAGAGCGTCAGTGAAGGCTTTGCTATGGGAGAGGAGTTTTCAATTGTCGATGATACTAATCCCGGAGCCGGTAAGCGTGTGTATACCGTAGTATGCCATAATGGGCACGGTGCCGGTGCCGGCGCATCGGCAGAGGCCTTCATCGGGTTCAATGCTCCTCTTCAGCCCGAGCAGGTACTGATGAAAGAGACATCCCCGGGACATGTGGTTGCCACCTGGACTCCGGTTATAAAGGATGTCGACGGCCGTACGCTCGGTGCCGATGATGTAGTTTACCGTATTTCCAAATATATCAGCGGCGAGCAGATTCTTGTTGCCGACTCGGTGGCCGGAACAACATATGAATACGATGCCTTTGAGGTGGCCGGTAACCAGAAGTTTGTGCAGACTCTCGTCGAGGCCATAAGCGAAGGCGGTACAGCCAAGCCCAAACCGTCGCCGATGACTGCAGTGGGTGAAGCTTACAAGGCTCCTTACAGCGAGTCGTTCAGCAACGGCGGTGTTACTTCGCTCATCGGTTATGAGATAATGGAAGGAAGCGACCGTTGGACTATCAGCTCGGGCCATACCGACTATGGTGTATATCCGGCTGACGAGGATGGCGGCATGATGTTCCTTGAAGGATACATACCTTCGAAGTGTGCCCTTATTACCGGCAAGATTGATCTTGGCGATCTTGCTTCACCGGCATTTGTTTTCTCGGTTTATAATTTCAAGACCAGCGATCCCAACACTAACCTTATCGAGGTAGAGGTAAATGCCGGTAACGGATATGAGAAGCTCTACAGCTCGGAAGTGTCGGCCACCGGTGCCGAAAACCAGTGGAATAAGGTAATTGTTCCCCTTGATGACTATGCCGG
>JAHZGZ010000142.1 GCA_019420545.1 Bacteroidales bacterium
AACATGGTAACTCGTCGGCGGTATTCACACCTGCGATGGACATGTGTGTTCTCAATTACAACAATGTCACCGCCGCGCCGGTATATACTTTGGTAACAGCTTCCAACGGCAAAACTGTAAGGACTCTGATCGACAACAAGAAGTATATGGCCCGTTATCCTAATCTGCCGCGCAAGGAATTCTTCACCATGTCCTCCGACGGCTATACCCACAACGGCTATATGCTCAAACCTGTAGATTTTGACCCATCTCGCCGCTATCCGGTCATTATGTATCAGTACAGCGGCCCCGGCTCGCAGGAGGTGCTTGATCGCTGGCGCATGGACTGGGACTATTTCTTTACTACCCAAGGGTATATCATAATATGTGTTGACGGACGCGGCACAGGTGGCCGTGGCACGGCTTTCAAGCATTCCGTATACCGCCGTCTGGGCCAATATGAGAGTATCGATCAGGTTAACGCCGCCCGTTATGCAGCGTCGCTTCCGTATGTCGATGCCGAGCGTATCGGTATCTTCGGATGGAGCTATGGCGGCTACGAGGCGCTGATGGCTGCTTCGGAAAAGGGCGCACCCTACCGTGCCGTGGTGGCTGTAGCTCCCGTTACCTCATGGCGGTATTACGACACTATCTATACCGAGCGATATATGCTTACCCCACAGGAGAATCCTGAAGGCTACGACCTCGGAGCTCCGATCAACCGCACATCGTCGCTTTCCGGTGATCTGCTGATTATGCATGGTACGGCCGATGACAACGTGCATCTGCTTAACACGATGCAATATGTATCGGTGCTTGAGTCACAAGGCAATACGTGCGACATGCTCTTGTTCCCGAACATGAATCATTCGATCTACGGCTGCGGAGCACGTGCGGTTGTATATCTGAAGATGCTGCAACATTTCAACCGCTCGATGCGTTAATATAGCATAGGGTATCTGTCGTAAACACAACAGCCACTCATTTTTAATCGCATGTAATGGAAGAAAAACGATATCGCGCAAATTCCTATGCTATTCATGGCCTGTGGCTTAACTGGGCCTTGTCGGCCGGTTCACTTGCCGCTACATTGTTTTGTGCCCTGTTTATATCCAAATTGTGGCTCCCTGCCGTGGCTCTTGGATTCCAGTTTCTTCTGATGGGCCGGTTAAGGGTCATTCAGGAAGGGCGTAGCTCATCGTGTGCGCTTATGCCGTATGTTGCTACACGTATCCTCTTCATAACCGCGGTGATTATGGTGGCAATAAATTTTTACTGCCTTCATATGGTCGATCCGACTCTTCTGAATTCCGGCGTTGTCAATCCCGAGATACCTTACATCACGATTCTGATAATGGCGCCTGTCACCCTGTTGGTGACGGCTGTGGCCTACTTCCGGAATAATTCGCTGTCGGTATGTTTTGAATGTCATGCCCGGTTCGGTCGCTCGAGTGAGCGTGGATTTCTCGGTTCGGTGTTTACACGTGAAGGTCGTTTCCAGTTGCGTATGCTTATGCTTGCGTCGCTGATTACAACCGTGTATACTTGGGCATATTATTTCTGGCATTATTCCAATGTCAACTACAATTCCGCCGACATATTCTTCTATATATGGATTCCGATAATTCTCTATCTGCTTTCGTTGGTAAATCTGGCAATACGGTATGTGTCGATTGACGCGTTTTACCGCAAGAATATTGCCGGGGAGGCCAACGATCATGTAGCTTCTACGCTTATCCGGTACATTATATTATGCAACGATAAAGTATTTCTGCGTCCGTGTGGCGAAGATCTGGATATCAAGGCCGATACTCCGGCTCAGACTTATATACCTTACCGAGAGAGAGTAAATGAGTATGATGCCGTGACTACGTTCAGCCGTCTGGTCGACAATGCGTTTCGTCCCAATCTGCGATTCCTTTATGAGAATGCCAATTTTCATATCGACTGCAATATCCTGCATTATATATGCGTGCTCGAATCTCCTTCGGAACTGCATGGAAGCGGTCTGGACGGAGAGTGGTTCACTCAGGGCGAACTCCTGCATATGGTAAGAAACAAAGAGGTAGCACCGATGCTTGTAAGCGAGATCGAGCGTCTGTATACGGTAATCATGGCTTTTAAAACCTATGATATAAGCGGACGGCGGCTTTATGATATAAAGCATTATAAACCCTCTTTCCGTCTTCATGATATTGCCGATCTTATAGTCGACTACAATGATCCGCAATGGCTTTTGGTGGCCAAGGACAATGAGGATCGGCCGTTCTTCTATTTCAAGCGTTTATGGCGTAGGTATGTGCGTGGCATCTACAACTGAGTGTAATCTGCTCGTAGTCACCGGCCCTACTGCTTCGGGAAAGACGAGGCGCGCCGTAGCTTTGGCGCGTGAGCTGGGGGGAGAGATCATAAGTGCCGACTCGCGTCAGCTCTACCGGGGAATGGATCTCGGCACGGGCAAGGATCTTGATGAATATGGCGACGTGCCGTATCATCTTATTGATATATGCCCCGCCGGATACCGGTATAATCTGTATGAGTATGTGCGCGATTTCCGTACGGCTTACGATGATATTCGTGCACGCGGACATCTTCCTGTGTTGTGCGGGGGGACGGGATTGTATGTCGAGACTGTGCTGAAAGGGATCGCTCTGCCCGAGGTGCCTGAGAATACCGCACTGCGTGCGCGTCTTGAGGGTAAAAGTCTGGAGGAACTTACCGCGATCCTGAGCGGTATGAAGACACTCCACAACGTTACGGATGTCGATACCGTCAAGCGTTCCATACGTGCTATCGAGATACAGACCTATTACGCCGAACATCCCGATGAGGCCGAGCTTACACGTCCGCACCCGATTGAAAACGCTGTGGTGATCGGGGTGGATATTCCGCGCGACGACCGTCGGCGCCGTATCTCCGAGCGCCTTCGAGCACGTCTCGACGGCGGTATGGTCGATGAAGTGCGCAGGCTTATCGATGTCGAAGGTGTTGATCCCGAAAATCTCATATATTACGGTCTGGAATATAAGTTCCTTACGCTTTATGTTACCGGAAAAATGGAATATGACGAGATGGTACGCGGACTGGAAATCGCCATCCATCAGTTTGCCAAACGTCAGATGACATGGTTCCGTGGCATGGCCACACGTGGTACTCTTATACATTGGCTGCCATATGACATGCCTGATGATGAATTTATTGCCGCTGTGCGCGCATTTTTGTGACTGTCGCGCTTATTTTAACGATAAATATGTAACTTTGTCGCTTGCAATCGGTCTGAAGATAACAAAACACAATATAAACACATTTGTACGTAATGAAGAAGTACTTAAAACCATTATTCTATTTTAGCGTAGCTGTAGCGGCATTCTCTCCGCTCGCATCGCATGCCCAGATGCCTCAGCTCCCTCCGATTCCTGTCGACAGTGCAGTCCGTATAGGGAAGCTCGACAACGGACTCACCTATTATATCCGTCATAACGAATATCCCAAGGGACAGGCCGATTTTTACATCGCTCAGAAAGTCGGATCAATTCAAGAGGAGGATTCGCAGCGTGGGCTCGCCCACTTCCTGGAGCATATGTGTTTCAACGGCACCAAAAATTTCCCCGGCAACGAGCTGATCGGATGGCTGGAGAGCGTAGGTGTGAAGTTCGGACAAAACCTCAACGCATACACGGCTGTCGACAAGACGGTATATAATATGTGTAA
>JAHZGZ010000143.1 GCA_019420545.1 Bacteroidales bacterium
GGTATTTCACCACATGGATTTGTGGAGATTGTGCGGAACCCGAGGTCGGCATAACAGTCGGGTACGGATTCGCGGGTGATGGTGTCCCAGAATAGAACTCCCGGTTCGGCTGACTGCCAGGCGTTATGCACGATTTTCTGCCACAGGGCCGTAGCGTCGATCTCTTTGGTGATGGCCGGATTTTCGGCTGTGACGGGGAACTGTTGTGTGTAGGGCGTTCCTTCAGTAGCGGCGCGCATGAAATCATCGTCGATACGCACGCTCACATTGGCTCCTGTAACTTTTCCTTCGGTCATCTTGGCATCGATGAAAGCCTCACTGTCGGGATGCTTGATGCTTACCGACATCATCAGGGCGCCGCGTCGACCGTCCTGCGCAACCTCGCGCGTGGAGTTGGAGTACCGTTCCATGAATGGCACGAGTCCTGTGGAAGTCAGTGCCGAGTTCTTTACGGGAGTGCCTTTCGGACGGAGATGGCTAAGGTCGTGGCCTACCCCTCCGCGGCGTTTCATCAGCTGCACCTGCTCCTCGTCGATACGCAGGATGCCCCCGTAGCTGTCCGACTCTCCGTCAAGACCGATTACAAAGCAATTGCTCAGCGAGGCAACCTGATAGTTGTTGCCGATGCCGGTCATCGGGCTGCCCTGAGGCACCAGATAGCGGAAATTATCGAGGAGATCAAACACCTCTTCATGGCTCATCGGATTGGGATAAGTGCTTTCCACACGCGCCACTTCCGCTGCAATGCGGTGGTGCATGTCGGCCGGGGTCTTCTCGTACAGATTCCCGAAAGAATCCTTCAGAGCATACTTCGTTACCCAGACGCGCGCAGCCAGTTCGTCGCCGTTGAAGTATTTCAACGTGGCTTCCTGCGCTTCGTCAAATGAATATGTCTTTTTTTCGTCCACGGTTAGTGTGATATTAGTTGGAGAATTGTTGATTTGTCTGACAGTGAGATGTGCGGGATAGACGCATACATGCGTATCCGCGCGTGAAAAAGGAAGCCGTTGGTTGATTTGACAAGCGACTTCTTTTTGTGTTTTACTACAGTATCCCCGATTAAGACGGGTTCCTCTAAGAATTACGATGCAAAATTCAGCAATATTTCTATCGTTGCCAAAAAGTTTCACCGGAAAAATGCATAATGTTGATAAGTTTTCCAAAATGTAAAATTAATTCGTTGGTTTTTAGTGTTTTGATGGATTATGAATGACGCTTGAATTTTCCATTTCGACAATCGGTGTTGATAACTCGAATTGTCAACATTTAAAATCGTACGATGTTGATAACTTGATTACCTATGTTGAATCTACCATTTAGGAATGGCCTGTCCCTGTTTATTTTACTATTGGAGCTATATTTTAACGGAAAAATGACCTGGCGGATTTTTGCGTTTCGGGAGATATGAGTATATTCGCATAAACTTTTGAAAAATGGATCTTACCGTTATTGACAAATATTTTGCAACACGCGCAACCGTGCGTGCGTATACTGATAAAGAGGTGGCGCGCGAGCTACTTGACCGTCTTGTGGAACTTGCCTCGCATGCTCCTACTACCGGCAACATGCAACTTTATTCTGTGGTGGTAAGCCGTACGAAAGCGGAGCGTGAGGCTCTCGCGCCGGCTCATTTCGGCCAGCCGCAGGTTACTTCGGGAGCGGGAGTCGTACTGACGTTCTGCGTCGACATAAACCGATTTCACCACTGGTGCCGTATAAACGACGCGGAGGCCGGATTCGACAATATACAGGCGCTGATGTACGGTGTGCTTGATTGTGCCCTGTTTGCTCAACAGTTCAATACTCTTGCCGAGATGCATGGACTTGGATGTTGCTATCTCGGAACCACTCTGTTTAATGCGCCACTTATATCTCAAACCCTCCATCTGCCCAAACGTGTGATTCCGTTGGTAACTTTGACCGTAGGATACCCAGCCGTGCAGCCCGAGGTTTCTGACCGTCTGCCGCTTTCCGGCATCATGCACCTGGGGGGGTATACCGACTATACCGACACTGAAATACGCGATATTTATGCCGAGAAAGAGGCGCGTACCGACAGTCATGAGTATATAAGGGAGAATGACAAGCAGACACTTGCGCAGGTGTATGCCGAAGTGCGCTATCCGCGCGGTATGAATGAGGATTTCTCCAAAGTACTCGATGAATATCTCGACCGCATGCTCTATAACGCTGATTCTGATCGGAACTGATGGAACAGGAGTTTGCATCGACATTGCTTGAAAATGCCGTCACGCAGTTGTCGCGCCTTCCGGGTATCGGACGCAAGACGGCGCTGCGCCTGGCACTGCATCTTCTGCGTCAGGACGAGCAGACCGGCGTCGACCTCGGCCAGTCGATTATCGATCTGCGTCGCGGCATATCGTACTGTACCTGTTGCCACAATATTTCCGAGCAGCCTCTCTGTCCGATATGTTCCGACCCGATGCGCGACACCACCACCGTGTGTGTGGTCGAGAGTGTTAAGGATGTGATGAGTTTCGAGCGCACGGGGCAATATCGCGGACTTTACCATGTACTCGGCGGACTCATTTCACCGATGGACGGTATCGGCCCCGACTCTTTGCAGATACGCTCGCTTGTAGAGCGCGTGAAGGCCGGAGGCATCTCGGAAGTCATTCTGGCATTGAGCGCGACTATGGAGGGCGAGACGACTAATTTCTATATATTCCGGCAGCTCGGCGCTGTTCCTGTAAAGATAACGCAACTTGCGCGCGGAGTATCGGTAGGCAACGAGATTGAATATACCGATGAGGTGACTCTCGGACGCTCGCTTGTAAACCGCACTCTCTTTGCCGATTCGTTCTCGAAAAGATAAATTTTATTTCACTTCTATACCTGACAAAACTATGGCACAATTACTT
>JAHZGZ010000144.1 GCA_019420545.1 Bacteroidales bacterium
TTATCGCCAAGTCGATGGAAAATCCGCGTCCCGAGGGTGGTGTGCTCTACTCGCGATGGAGCGCCGACGGCAGCGAGAGCGATGATCCGCATGACTGTTTCTGGTATCACGACCACGAGATGGTGGAATTGACCAAGGCACGCTACCGTGAGTCGGTCGGCAAGAAGATGCAGTACCTCGGTGCGCGCATCGACGGCAAAGAGGTGCCTTACGACCCGAAGCGTCACATAAAGATGAACGCGACACTCTCCTCCGATGAGTTTACCATAGAGCCATATTTCTGCGATGAAAATCATGGATCGCATTCCGACGCACATTCCGACGTCAAGCCGCGGGTAGTGCTGATATCCGGCCCTGCAATTCAGACGGGCGAGTACACTTTTCGTGTCGATCCCGAATATTTCGGCCATGACCCGCAGAGGCTTTGGAGCGGGATCACAGTCAGCCTCGAAGCCGACGGCGACTCCCTCTATAAATCGGCCGTGCAGGAGGTCAACCTTCGCGTTGCCCCGCGCCCGTAGGAGATGCGGTTTCCAACCGCATCAAATAATCGACTGAAAATCAGTGATGTACTATCGGCGGCCGTTTTAACGCGGTTGGGAAACCGCGTCTCCTACAACGCTGCTTTGTGGATGGGAGCAAAGGATGCCGCGGAGTAAACCGGAGAAACCGGTTTACTCCGCGGCATTCTGCTGAAGCCATTTGACGCGCGTGGCGTCGGGGAGATGCTTTACCGTGAAATCAGAGAAACGGGCGCGGAAGCCGTTGCCGTCGGGACAGGCTGCCATCATGCCGATCTTTACGGGGCGGTTGGCCTCCATCCAAGCGTTGCGCATAAGCGTATATTCCTTGTCATCAAACGAATAGAATATCTCTATGGCATCGAGGCGCCGTACGGCCTTTATCCATACGAAATCGACGGGGCGATCAAGGGCGATCACGCTCCAGTCTGATGTATGGTGGGTGACGACGGTACTGAGATTGTATTTGCCGTCGACATATTCGATACCGGCCTTTATATAGTTTTCGTGGTCGATGCGTATCATCATTCCTGCCTGGTCGAAGCGTACCTTGTAGTCGCCCGATACTTTTACCTTTGCCTCGAACTCACCGCCATATTCGGCATAGTAGAAGGGTGCGTCATCTACCGTGAATCCGTAGTGTGAGATGCGCCAATAGTCGCTCTGCGGTGTCACATCCATGGTGAGTATGCCGTCGGCGATGTTCCATTGCGCGGGTTCGTTAAACCAGATCATCTTTTCAAGTGTCTGGGCCTGTGACGGTTGTGCTGCGGCAGCTAAAAGCGCGCCCGCGATAATAGCTTTTATATTCATGATTGGTATTATTGGGGGAATAACCATTAACTTTGCAAAGTTATTTACTTGACACATAGCCTGCAATGGCTAATAATAACCAATTTTTTCGCATGGATACATTCCGCCGTCTTGACAATATCCTCCGCGGGCAGTCATCTGCCGTGGGCGGGGCAGCATGTGAACTTTTGGAAAGCTATGCCGGGGCCGTGGCGGCAATGGAAAATGTGGTGGCTGTACTCAGCGACATGAAATCGGGTACGAGCCGCATATTCCATGGCGCATTCGGTACGTCGATTGGGCTGCAAGGCTACACGTCGGAAAACTCGATATGGGAGAAGAAGATTCTCGACCTTATCCCTGGGAGTGAGCGTGAGGAGAAATATCTGGCCGAACTGCGGTTCTACAATTTCCTGCGCCATATGCCTCACGGACGCCGGCATAATTTTTATCTCGCTGCCAAGCTGCGTTTTATCCCACCTAAGGGGATTCCCATCGACGTGCTCCACCGTATGTACTACATCTATGCACCCGACAGCGACACAGTGACCCATGCGCTCTGTCTCTACGGGCCGATGACGTTTGATTTCCCCGGCACGAGCGTTGCCGTAAACTCGGTGACAGGACAGCTTCATCCGCTCACGTCGGCCGCCGACGGCAGTATCCTGTCGTCGCGTGAGAAGCAGGTGCTACAGCTCATCGACATGGGTCGTTCAAGCCGCGAAATCGCTGATATTCTGTCGATAAGCGTACATACGGTGAGCCGCCACCGTCAGGAAATCCTTGCCAAACTTCAGGTGAAAAACTCTGTCGAAGCCTGCCGCCTCGCCCGCACCCTCTCTCTGCTCTGACACCCTGCTTTAAGTGCTTGTCACCCGAACATTGGCGTAAAATAAACCGCACGGAGATCACGGAGCGCTTCATATTCCAAGTCTATCTACGTTTTATACGTCATGCCTCTAGGAGATGCGGTTTCCAACCGCATTAAATAAATATATATAAATCAGCAGTATACCAATTGACTTATCGTAACGCGGTTGGGAAACCGCGTCTCCTACAGTGTTGCACCATATTTATGTGCTCTTCATGCAAATGGTGATATTCTTTTATCGTTGTACGGGGATTATTGCTTTTCTTTTCGGTCAAACGGATAGTCGTGCTCAAACCCCTTTTCTTTGATGGTATAGACATAATTTTTATCCTCAAACGTCTCTTCGCCAATCTGGCGGAATGTGGCTGCGTCGATGTCGGAAAGGTGATCTTCGCCATAGAACACATACTTGCCGTCGGCAACGATATGGCCGTGAAAATAAAATTTTGCATTTGCTATGTCGAGAGAGTCGAGTATACGTCTGCCACCGAAATAAAGCATATCATTGATGAGATATTTTAATATACCGACCATTTTGATTCTCTTTATATTGAGGTCACGGATGATTATTGAGTCACAGAAAATGACGTTGTTTCCGTTGCGTAAATAATCATCGACGGGCTCAACAGGATGCCGCAATGAATCAATACGAAAAAGAATCCATTTGCCGAGATTCTTATTGAAATCCGAGCCGTATACGTTATCCTTGTCGGTAAACCATTGTGATCCCACAGGGGTAAAACTGTTCCGGTCAACATCCAGTTTTGTCTCGTTGAGATAGACAAAGTCCTTGTCCCTCATCCAGTTCTCATCAGGGTATTCCTTATTTAGCGCTATGAAATATTCGGCTGTAGGTATGTCTATGTCGCACTTGGCAGGACGATAAGTCCAATTGTCACGATCCCGAACATATACGTGATTTTTGTCGACAGGCATCCCGCTCTTGTTGATGGTAAACGATTCCGCATCGCACTCTTCAATTATCTTACCGGCATACCATACATGGTTGGCGTCCTTAGCCCATGTGTCATCAAGTACAGTGAATGTTCTGTTGTCCACGTCGTGCAGATATTCCCAATCACCGTGGGTAATAAGGCCAATCAGGTTTTGGACAGAAATATAATATGTACCGAAAATATTGCGGTAATATGTATAATGTTGCCGGTCGACTTTTACGCCTCTTGGTGTTGGAAATCCGAGAAGCGCTGATCCGCCAAAATATACCGCTGCTATAATGGCAATTATTTTGAGCGTCTTTTTAGTGAAACTGTCTATATGATGGCCCATTCTTACCAAAAGATTGTTTTTTGTAATTTTTCGGATTACCAGGTGAAGGTGGAGCGGGAGGTGGAGGCGTTGCCGCAGGCGTCGGTGACGGTCATGACTGCTTCGTGGGATTTGCCGCGGGTGAAGCGCGAGGGATCCATGACGAAGGTGGCTGTGGCCGTCTTGCCGTCGAGTTCGAAGAGGGCGAACTTGCCGTCGATGGTGCCCCGGTAGGTCTTGACGCCGCTCAGATTGTCGGAAATCACGTATTTCACACGCCCCGTACGACCCCACGTCTCTGGCTTTACGGGGCGTATTTTCGGAGCCACGGTGTCGGTGGTCACGGTAAAGCGGCCGAGGGCCGAGGGACGTCCCTCCATGCGTCCGTCGCGGTATGTGGCGTCGATGCGTGCCGCGCCGCCTTTGGGCGTGATTCTTACCATGCAGAGCTTTGACGGATCCCCGCCGAACGTGGCCGGGATATCTATGTTTACCTCGAATTCGCCGCTTACGGGCACCGTCGGAGAGCCGACACTATATACCGGGGTAAGATATTTGTCGGACGGAGAGGAGGTAATTGAGATATATCCGTCGTTGTAGAACGTACCTTTTGGGAAAGTGACTTCGGCGCCCCCGACATTGAATGTGTTGCGTCCGCGGTGGTCGATGAGGCTGCCTCGGCGCGTAGCCTCGGGTATGGCGGCGCGGCGCCCGTGGATGGTAAAGGGCTGTGTCCTGCGGTTGCCGTGCTCGTCCTCCAGAATCCACCGGCAGCGATAGTCGCGCTCCTCGTCGATGAGCAGCGTGCCGCGGTCGACGGTGCGTATCATGTCGCCGAGCGGTTCGGAGTCGGGAATCTGCGTCCACATCATCCACGATCCGCTGTTGACTACTCCGGCATAGTCGGTGAGGGTGTTGACGGCACGTGTGTCGTCAAACGAAAACCTGTCGATAGTGCGGCGGTACACCTCATTGCCGTCGACCTCGAGAGCGAGGTGCTTTACGCCGTAGATGTTGGCGGTGCCGGTCATGCGGTCGTAGGCCTTGATTGCGGGCACCACGCGCCCCCAGGCCGAGAAGCCCTGGGCGAATTTTGCCGGCGCAAGAGTGGGGGAGCCGCTTACGGTGCCCTCGCCGTCGACCGCATACAGGGCGAGAGCACGTACCTCGGGTGCCACGTCGTCCTTGATGTGGCGCCGGTAATATGGCATCGGGTCAAGTGCCTCGCCGGTACGGGTGTCGCGCACGTCCATGTGGAGGTGGGGACCGCCCGACGATCCGGCGTTGCCGCTGCGCCCTATTGTCTCGCCGCGCTTCACCGGGAGTTCGCCGTGGCGGAAACTGATGTCGACGGTGAACGACTCGCGGGCGTACTGCTCGGCGCGCACGCGCTTGTCGATAGCCGGGGAGAAGGCCTCCAGATGGCCGTAGACGGTTGTGAGACCCGTGGCGGGGTGAGTCACGTAGACGGCGCGCCCGAATCCCCACGGCGACGCCACGATACGGCTCACATAGCCGTCGTCGGCGCTGCGCACGGGCAACCCGGTACGTCCCTGGGTCTTGAAGTCGAGCCCCGAGTGGAAATGATTGCGGCGCAGTTCGCCGAAGTTACCGCTCAGCAGCAATGGTATGTCGAGCGGAAGCCCCAGTTCGGGCAGTTTTTCGGTGGAGGCTTTAGGAGATTTCTGTTGGGCGCATACTGTCGGAACGGAGGCGATTATAATGGCAGAGAGGCCTATCTTATATAATGTAGCAGGGAGTGTCATGTCGAGTGGTCAGGAATGTTTTCATAGGGCAAAAGGAGTAATAAAAAGAAGGGCAGGCCACATGAGGTCTGCCCTTTCTTTTAAGGTCCACATCAAAGGAATGCGATGAAACTCCGAATGACAGGATTTGAGTGCTCGCCGTCCTTTGTAATCCGCCTTGGTGTCGTAGACACCTCCACTCTCCGGAAAGAGGGATGGGGCCCGCCATCAGACAGCTAAGCTTGTCTCGGTATTTCACTATTAATTGATGAGTTTCCCAATCTACTTTGATGTGGTATATCTTCGTCGGCTTTCGCCGTCGGGATCTCTTTCCCTTTGCCTTTATAACGCAAAGATAGTCCATCTTGTTGAATCCTCCAAAAATTTCCCTCACATTTTTCTTCACAAATCACCGTCAGAAGCCCTCATAACATATGGTGTAGTGGTGTTAACACTTTTTGGGGATGGGTTAAGGTTTGTATGGATAGCGGTTAGGCGGGAAATTCGTACCTTTGCAGGTTAAAATACGGAGAAAAGTAAATGTCTGAACGCAATATACTCATACAAGGGGCACGGGTCAACAATCTTAAAAACGTAAATGTAGAGATACCGCGCAACCGCCTGGTGGTGATTACCGGCGTGAGCGGCAGCGGAAAGTCGAGCCTCGCTTTCGACACCCTCTATGCCGAGGGGCAGCGCCGCTACGTGGAGAGCCTGTCGGCCTACGCGCGCCAGTTTCTCGGCAAGATGGCCAAGCCCGAGGTCGACTTCATACGCGGGCTGCCACCGGCGATAGCCATAGAGCAGAAGGTAAACACACGCAATCCGCGCTCAACCGTAGGTACGTCGACCGAGATCTACGACTACATGCGTCTGCTATTCGGGCGCATCGGGCGCACGTACTCTCCGGTGTCGGGCGAGCAGGTACGTAAGCATACTGTCGACGACGTGCTTGCCGCCGCAGCGACGTATCCCGAGGGTACGCGCATCGCTGTGGCAGCTCCGCTGACGCTCCCCGAGGGGCGCACGCTCCGCCAGCAGCTCGACATACTGATGAAGGGTGGCTACTCGCGCCTTGTGGCTGTCCCCGAGGGACGGTTTATCGACATCGAGGAGATGCTTGCCGACAAGGATATGCCCGCGGATGCCGACGGACTGATGCTGCTCATCGACCGCCTTGCCGTAGCCCGCGAGGGCGACGAGCTGAGCCGGCTTGCCGACTCGGCCGAGACGGCTTTCTTCGAGGGGCGCGACGAGATGGCTCTGCTTGCGTGGGGCGACGGCGGTGTCCGCATCCATAATTTCTCCAAGCGCTTCGAGGCCGACGGAATGACATTCCGCGAGCCTAATGAACTGATGTTCAACTTCAACAATCCTTACGGCGCTTGTCCGGTGTGCGAGGGGTTCGGCAAGACTGTCGGCATAGATCCGGCGCTTGTGGTGCCCGATCCGTCGCTGTCGGTCTACGACGATGCCGTGGTGTGCTGGCGCGGCGAGAAGATGAGCGAGTGCAAGCGTGATCTTATACGCCTTGCGCCGCAGCTCGGATTTCCCATCCACAAACCCTACTGCGAGCTTACGCCCGACGAGCTCGACATACTCTGGCACGGACGCGGCAAGTTCTACGGTATCGACGGCTTTTTCAAGTGGGTCGATGAGAACCAGTACAAGATACAGTACCGTGTGATGAAAGCACGCTATCGCGGCAAGACGCTCTGCCCCGAATGCCATGGCACGCGCCTCAAGCACGATGCCTCCTATGTGAGGGTGGGCGGACGCACCATCACCGAGCTTGTCGGGATGCCGGTGGCCGATCTGCGCCGTTGGTTTTCAGCGCTCGAACTCGACGAAACCGATTCGCGCGTGGCCGCACGCCTGCTCACCGAGATCAACAGCCGTATAGGATTCCTTTGCGATGTAGGGCTGGGGTATCTTACGCTCGACCGTCTGTCGTCGACCCTGTCGGGCGGCGAGAGCCAGCGTATCAACCTCGCCACATCGCTGGGCAGCAGTCTAGTAGGCTCGCTGTATATCCTCGACGAGCCGAGTATCGGTCTGCATCCGCGCGACACGGCCAAACTCATCGAGGTATTGCGGCGCCTGCAGCAGATAGGCAATACGGTGGTGATCGTGGAGCACGACGCCGACATAATGCGCGCCGCCGACTATCTTATCGACGTGGGGCGCGATGCCGGACGCCTTGGCGGCAATATCGTGTATCAGGGCCCCGTGTCGCCGCTCCCCGCTGATGCCGGCGAGTCGTACACGGTGAGATACCTGCGCGGCGAGATGTCGGTGCCTCTGCCCGCCCACCGGCGCCGCTGGAAAGACTATATAGAGGTGACGGGCGCGCGTGAGCACAATCTGAAAAACGTCGACGTGCGTTTTCCGCTCGGCGTAATGACGGTGGTGACCGGCGTGAGCGGCAGCGGCAAGTCGACCCTCGTGCGCGATGTGTTCTGGCGCGCTATGGTGCGCCATCTCGGCGAGCCGGGCTATGCTCCGGGGCTTCACAAGGCGTTGCGCGGCGATCTGTCGCGTATCAAGGCGGTGGAGTTTGTCGACCAGGATCCGATCGGTCGCTCGTCGCGAAGCAATGCCGCCACTTATCTGAAGGCCTACGACGAGATACGCAAACTTTTCGCCGACCAGCAGGGGGCGAAGCAGATGGGATTCTCGCCGGCGTTCTTCTCGTTCAACACCGAGGGTGGCCGCTGCGAGGAGTGCAAGGGCGAGGGCACGATCACCATCGAGATGCAGTTTATGGCCGATATCGTGATACCGTGCGAGACGTGCCACGGACAGCGTTTCAAGCCCGAAATACTCGAGATACGCTACCGCGACCGCAATATCAACGACGTGCTCGACATGACTGTCAACCAGGCCATCGAATTTTTCGGCGAGGATACGGCGTCGTCGACAGCCCGGAAGATCGTAAAGCGCCTAAAGCCGCTTCAGGATGTGGGCCTCGGATATATCAAGCTCGGCCAGTCGTCGTCGACTCTCTCGGGTGGTGAAAACCAGCGCGTGAAGCTCGCCTACTACCTTGCGCAGGAGAAGCCCGAGCCTACCATGTTTATCTTCGACGAACCTACCACGGGCCTCCATCTCAATGATATCAACAAGCTGATGGACAGCTTCAACCGTCTGATAGCGCAGGGCCACACGGTGCTGATTATCGAGCATAATCTTGATGTGATCAAGTGTGCCGACCACGTGATCGACATCGGGCCCGAAGGTGGCGATCTCGGCGGCACCATTGTCGCCGCCGGTACTCCCGAGGAGATTGCCGCCTGTCCCGAAAGCTAAACCGGCCGCTACCTCGCTCCGCTCCTCAGCAAGTAGGCGCTGCGCCCGCTCCTGTTCCGGGAGTGCGTGTTGCTCCAAGTAGGATATGTGGTATTTCAACCGCATCAATCCTTTGATTATTAGAATTGTAATCTCACACAGAGACCGCTGAGCACGCAGAGGCCTTCCGGATATGAGGGCACCGGTCGAGCTATACGCCCCACCTGGAGACCACAGAGCCGCCGTGATGATGCCTGATTCCGGCGCGCTATCATTGAATCGCACAGAGATCACAGAGACCACAGAGAAAATGTGGCATAGAATGATAGAATAACATTGAATCTGACTGGGAGGGCGGCGCTTTAGCCCGCCGCGATTAACACTGCACTCAACGATCAGCTTTAGGCCGTCTTGTAGGAGATGCGGTTTCCAACCGCATTAAATAATTAGTTATAAATCAATCGAATATATTGCTGTGTCTTAACGCGGTTGGAAACAGCGTTTCCTACAGTGATGGTGGCATAGTAAAGATTATATATTAAAATATATTAATTTGGCTGCCATTGTGGCTGCCCGTTGTTATATTTGCAGAAAGAAATAATAACTGATATGGAAATTGTTACTGCAAGAGAGTTCCGCAGAAGCCAGGGCAAGTTTCTTACGGCGGCAAGGGCCGGACAGTCGGTCATACTGACATCTCGTTATGGCAATTTTAAAATTACTCCTGTGTCGGAGGCGGATAAAATTGTGGAAAAGGATATCCGTAGCTCTTATGCCGAGGCCATGGCGCATATGAACGGTAATCTTGATCTGCCATTGGCAAAAGATGTAACTTTCTGATGGAGGTCATAGCTACTAAGTCGTTTATCCGGAGCGCAAAGTCGATAGCTAAGAAATATCGTAGTTTCAATGCTGATTATCAGAAATTTGTTGCCGAACTTTCTGAGAATCCCGCTATGGGTGTGGATCTCGGCGGTGGCTTCCGGAAGGTGAGAATGGCTATTTCTTCCAAGGGGAAAGGCAAGTCGGGAGGATGCCGGGTGATAACATTCGACATGTTGGAGAAAAACGGGTGGCTTTATCTGATTTATGCCTATGATAAGTCCGACTATGACAATGTTGAGATGGCCGTAATAAAGGCGAGTGTTGCGGAAAGG
>JAHZGZ010000145.1 GCA_019420545.1 Bacteroidales bacterium
TTGTCGAGGGTTACAGATCCGGCGGAAGTGAGTAGCGCACGGAGGTCAGAGAACGGCATCTCTACCACAGGTTCGGCCTGAACTACGTCACGTATAGCAGTGACAGTTCCTTCAGGGCCATTGTAAGTGGCGGTAATGCGTGCGTGGCGCTCGCCGGAGTATGTGCTCTCGGCGATGTCGGCCTGCAGTCCGGTTTTGGTAGGTGTGAGATTACGGATCCACTCCTCGCCGGCTTCGGTGTACGATACTTCAAATTTCATTTTATTGAAGTATGTCTCCATGTTTGTATCCCAGAGGAAGGATACGGTCTTTTCAAACGCTTCCACCTCGGCAGGCTGATCGGGGGCGTTGAAACGGATGTAGCCGTTTTCAGCAGTCTGAGTAACGAACGCCTGAGTATCGTAGTTGCGGCCGGTGGCCTCGTTGGTGGCACGGATTATCAGACGTGCCACGCGTGGCAGTCCGTCGGCGTTGGCAGCGACCTTGAAGCGGATGGTATCGGCTTCGATAACGATGCCGGTGAGCCAACCGGGGTTCTCCGGAGTGGCACGCACTTTTTCGACGGCGGAGTTGTCGGCACCTTCCGTTGTGTCGAAATCACCGTAGTCAATGATAGCTCTCACCTGTTCGAGGGCAAGCTCAAGGTTGGTTGAGAAAGGTACCGAACTAACCGATTCCCATGCGGGCATGCGGAAGTTCTGGTTGAGAAGCGTGACATTGGGGGCGGTGACGTAGCCCGACTGATTCATTGCAAGCTCCTTGGTTTCGGAGCCGGTAGTAATTACGATTATGGCCTGGCGTCCGACACCCGGGTTCTTGGAATAATTGAATATGAATTCGCCGTTCTCCTTTCCGGAACCCTGCTCTATGGATGCCCATGAAGCATCGGCGGGATTTTTGAAGGTCGCCGTCCAGTTACCGGTGCTGTATACGAGCACATGCGTCGACCCTCCTGATGCACCGAGAGTCAGCTCCTCCTGAGTCAAGGCAAGCGGCAGTTCCAGCTTATAATCCTCTTCACACGATGTAAACACCCCGATAAGGGTCATCAGCATGGCAGTGAACAGGAGCCGGCCTTTGATATATGATGTTTTCATTTGTCCTTTTGTGTATTAAAATGTGAGAGGATCGGTTTATAGCCCGCATGCGTGATAGGCATCGTTGTCAAGAGCGTAACCGGAGTAAACCACCTCAGTGTCGGGTATGGGATAATACTCATGGCATGGCTGGATATTATCCTGCACCTTGGTATATCCGGAGAATGCGCGTACACGCTCGTAGAACAGGCCCCAGCGTACGAGGTCGAACTTGCGCTGGAACTCACCGAAGAGTTCGCGGGCACGCTCATCCATGATTTCCTCGAAAAGCTTGGTCCAGTTGCGGAAGGTATAGTCGCCGGCTTCGGCGCGGCGGCGCGTCTTGTTGATGTACTCGACTGCCATGCCGGCATCGGACTCCTTCATACAGTAGGCCTCGGCCTTGAGCAGGATGGCGTCGGCATAACGGAACACCTTATAATTATTGGAGTCGTAGGTCTGATACATTCCCGGGCACCAGAATTTCGGGCCCATCCACGTGCGGCCTGTGGCAGATGCGAAGTTCTGACCATTGTAACCGCCATGTACGAGAGTGAGAGCGTCGCGCTTGTCGGTGACTCCCTTGTAAAGGAGAGTGCTGGCCAATAATGCGTTGGGACGCATAGGCTGCCATGCGGTAGCGGTGGCTCCGAGTTCGTCAATCTCAACACCGTCGTATACCGCTACATTCTGGGTTTTAGGATAGGGCATACATATGGCGGCTACATTGGAAGAGTAGTTGACACCTCCGATAGTGTAGGTGTGCTGAATCTCAAAGATCGACTCGGGGGTGTTCTTGTTGCGGAACATGATGTCTTCCAAAGGATACTGGTTGAGGTCGCCGTAGATTTCCTCAAGGTGATCCACAGCGTCGATCACGGTGTCCCAGTCTTTGTTCCATGCGGCCATCTTGGCGATGAGCATCCAGCCCATGGCAGCGCCCGCGCGGTTGCCTTCGATATCGGATGTGCGCTTCTGGGGAAGAAGGGGGCAGAGTTCCTGAAGCTCGGCGATGAGCTTGTTGCGTGTCTCTACAGCCGACATACGCGGGAGACGTGCGATTTCGAGCTGAATTTCCTGAGTGGCAACGTCGACGGTATAATACGGAACATCACCGAAGAAGCTCGTAAGCAGATAATAGTAGAATGCGCGTATTATCTGGGCCTCCCCTTTAAGCTCGATCTTGTCTTTCGCGGGGAGTGGAGAACGCTCGATACCGGCAATGGCCGAGTTGCAGAACATCACTCCGCGGTATGCCTGAGTCCATACCGTGGCTCCGAAACGCGGCTGGGAAGGGGATATGTCGAGGGTACAGTCGACGGTGGCCGAGTAGATTTCGGCAAGATCCGTGACGCCCTCGGTGGCAATCATGAAAGCATTGGTATATATGTTTTTCAGCGTATAGTAGCATGAGTTGACAGCCGATTCACACTGTGCCCGTGTCTGGAAATATGTTCCGGGTTCGGAGGATTCCATTTTTTCATCAAGAGAGCACGCGCTGAAAACCGTCGAGGCAGCCACTGCAACCGCTGTAATGAAATATCTGATTTTCATATTGGTCAATTGTTAAAAAGTCTGACTGAATGATGGAGAGGATCAGTAGCGCATCTGGATGCTGAACACGAATGTTCGTGCCTTGGGGTATGCCCCCATGTCGACACGGCGCAATGTCGAAGAATCGTCGGTCGATACGTCGGGGTCGAAGCCTGGATATTTCTTCCAAAGCCATAGGTTTTCGCCTGAAACGGTGAAGCGGATGTCGCGCATGAACTTGCACTTGTCGCTGAGATCGAGATTGTAGCTCAGAGTCACATTCTTGAGGCGGAGGTAAGATGCGTCATACACCATGAAGTCGGAAGGCGGCACATTTGTCAAGGCTCCGGCTCTGGGATAGTTGGACTGTGGATTGCGCACCGGGTGCCATGCGTCAAGCATATAGCGCCACTGGTTGGTGGAGTAACCGCCCGCCATGTAGAATTCGGAATAGTTGTATATCTTTCCGCCGATTGAATATGTGAAGTAGACTCCGAGATTGAAGTTGCCGAGACGGAAGTTGTTCTGCAAGCCGCCATAGAAGATGGGGTCGGCATTGCCGAGATACACGAGGTCATCCTGATTGAGGAGTCCGTCGCGGTTCTGGTCGATATAGCGCGGTGTGCCGAGCTTGTCCTTGATGTTTGCATCGGAAATCGTCTCGGACGATACATACGACTTTGTGACCTTGTTGCGGTTGAATTCATCTACATTGTGCCATACACCAGCGTAGCGGAATCCCCACAGTGAGTTGAGGGGCTTGCCCTTTACGTAACCCATCATCATATAGGGAGAGTTTCCTGGCGAGTTCTGGGCTGTTACGAAGTCTTCCGAACCGATATCGTCGACCATCTGCTCGTTGTGGGCTATGGTGAAGTTAGTGGTCCATGAGAAGTTGCGTGTGGATATGTTGCGGCTCTCGATGCTCAGCTCGACACCCTTGTTGGTTGTCTTGCCGAGATTGGTGAAACGTGATGTATAGCCTGTCTGAGAGGCCGTCTGCACATTGAGGAGCAGATCGGATGTCTTGGAGATATATGCCTCGGCGGTCACCATCAGGCGTCCGTTGAGGAACGAAAGGTCGGCGGCTACGTTGTAGAGATCGGTTTTCTCCCATGTGAGGTTGGGCGAGGCCAGGCGGCTCGGATAATATGCCACGGGTTGGGTTCCGCCGAACATGTATCCGCCGGTAGTGGTGCCGAGGGCGGCCATAGAGCGGTAAGCCGATATGGCGTCGTTACCGGTACGTCCGGCGCTGAGACGGATAGAGAGCTCGTCGATCCATGTAAGGTTCTTCATGAACTTCTCGTTGGCGACATTCCATTTAAGGGCGCCCGAGGGGAAGAATGCCCATTTGTTGTTTTTGGCGAAGTTGGAGGCACCGTCGTAACGCCCGGTGAGGGTGAGGTAGTAGCGTTGCTTGTAGTTGTAGTTGAGTCGCGCGAGAGCCGACATCTTGGTTTTGTTGGACGTGGATGTGCCGGCAGTGTAAGTGAGCTTGTCGGGCACGGCGTTCATGTTGTTCCACTTCACGTTGTCGTCGAGGAATCCTTTACCCTCGAGAGTGAAGTTGTCGCTATGGTACTTGTAGCCGGTAAAACCGCCCATAATGTCGAGATTATGGCCGCTTTTGGTTTCAAGCTTCCAGGTAAGGGTGTTTTCAGAAGAAAGAGTCCATTCCTTCCAGTCGGCGCGGTATGCCTCGCCGCCCTCGCCCTCGCTCTTGCGCGGAAGTGTTGACGGATAGTAGCGGAACTGCTCGCGGTCGTAGGTATAGTATGAGTTCTGGCTGCGGAACTTGAGGCCGGGAAGAATGTCGATGTCGAAAGTGATGGTATGGTTCATCGACCGGCGCTTGAAGTTGTTGGTGTTGAGGTCGATGGTGGCACGCGGAGTGTTGATCTTCTGGCCGTTGCCGTAGAAGGGGTTGTAATTGTCGGTTGGGCTGATGAGCGGGCTGAGGTATATGGCACCCTGATAAGGCGATGAACCTCCGATCGAAGCGAGGTTGATATCCTGATCGCGGTGTGTATAGCTTCCCTTGTAGCCTACCTTGATCCACTTGGCAAAGCGGTGGTCGAGGCTGATCATGCCGGTGAAGCGCTTCATGCCGCTGTTGTCCACGATACCGCGTGTATCGTTGTAGCTGAACGATCCGTAGTAGCTTGTGTTTTTGTCACGTCCGGAGATCGACAAGGCATAGTTCTGCGTGGGAGCCGTACGGGTGATCTCCTTGATCCAGTCAGTTCCTTCACCGAGGGAGAAAGGATCGGGATAAGGATATTTGCTCATGGGCACACCGTCCTTGACATCGGTGTCGTCGCCGGTAGTGCTGAAATAGGTATAGTCGTTGCGGTACTGGGCAAATTCTGAAGCGTCCATTATATCAAGACCGCGCGGGAGCTGCGAGAAACCGAGGTCGGCTTTGAGTGTAATGTTGGGTTTGGCCGATGTGCCGCTGCCCTTCTTGGTGGTAACTATAATTACACCGTTGGAGCCGCGTGATCCGTAGATAGCGGTTGACGACGCATCCTTCAGGACAGATATCGACGCGATGTCGGCCATGTTGAGGTCGTTGAGGTCGTGTACGGCGTCCATCACACCGTCGACCACGATAAGAGGCTCATTGGATGCGGTGATGGAGCGTGTGCCTCGTATACGTATCGAAGTCGTGGCTCCCGGCTCACCGGTGGAGCTCATGATATCGGCACCGGCGATACGTCCCTGGAGAGCCTGGTCGACAGAGAGCACCGGAGCGTCCTTGATATCGCTCATCTTCACGTTGGTGACCGAACCGGTAAGATCGGTCTTCTTTACCGAGCCGTAGCCGATCACGACCACTTCGTCCATCTGCATCTGGGCATTGGGCTGAAGGGTAACGTTGATAGTGGAGGGGGACTCCTTTACCTTTATCTGCTGCTTGTCGTAGCCGATGAAGGAGAATTCAAGGGTCTCGCCTTTTGACGCACGTATGGCGTACGCGCCATCAATGTCGGTAGAGGTACCGCGCGATGTGCCGGGCACATTTACCACGGCTCCGGTGAGTGGCTCACCGTTTTCGTCGATTACCACACCCTTTACCAACGCGCCTGTTTCCTGAGCCGAGGCAGGGGGCACGCACATAAACAACGCTGTCATCACCACGGCTATCCGCATAAAGACAGCTACGAGGCGACGCGTTGCAGTAGCACTGCTGTTTGGTTTCATTAGATGTTGGGGTTAGTTAATAAATTATTACTGATATTCACTCTTTTGATCCCGTACAGATACATACAGGGGCTTTAAGGTCAAGAAGGCTGGAGAGAGACAACGCCGGTATATAGATTCACGCGTATAGATTATCGGAAGAGTATGAAGAGGCAAAGCCCCCGGCTATGCCATAATGGAGAAAGGCAATCGGCCGGGAGACTATTTCGTGATATTGGTAACAGCAAACGGCGACTTTACGGCTTCATGGGCGGCAGCCTGAGCCACCGGCGCATTGTCGTCGGTGACAGGGGTAGAATATTTACCCGATTCAGTGCTTGAAGTCGAATAGCGGTAAGGACAGTCATCGGTTTTCTTGCCGGTTGCGGCCGTGATTATAGTTTCAAATACAGCGCATGCGGCGGCATAACGGCTAATGCCTAAATCCATGTGATAGCTGTCGCGGGTAAGCTGTAGCCCGTTGTCGACATTGATGCGAGAGGTGCGCAGATTCTCAAGTACGGCGCCTGTGGAGATTACCACATCGATACCCGTCTCCCCCATCAGCTGCCGTACGACCGAAGATGTTGTACGGAACATTTCCGCGCGGCTGTTGGAGAACGAAGTAAGAAGCACCGTAGAGTTGTCGCTGTAAGTCTGCGACATAAGGTAGACAATCGTGGGCCTGTGGGATGGTTGGGCGTTGTAAAAAATTTCGCGCAGACCTTCCACAGCCGGGCCAAGGACGCCGGGCCATGACCAAGCCTCGCTGCGTCCGGTATGCTCCTGGATCACAATCACATCCCAGTCGCGGGCTGCCAGAGCGTCGGAAGGTTTGTCGTCGAGTGTGGTGCTCCCGCTCCACGACCTGGCCCCCGGAGTATAGTCATAGCGTGCGCAGACATTCGGAGTGGAGAAAGTCGAATAATACTCGGGAAGTGTATAGCCTCCATGGTACAGACGCGTCATGTTGACGTTGGTTATGCCTGAGGCAGTGACCATCCCCGGAAGATGCTCGGTGGCGTCGACTGTAAAACTGTTGCCGATAAAGAGCACATTGAGCTTGCCGGCATTGACGGGGAGCGCCGGATTATAAGGAGCGAATACCTCACTGCCGAGGGTCATGGTTCCGTCGGCGAAACAGAAATAAATATGTTTACGTGCATTGATCACACAGCGCAGTGATGTGCCGGCTTTGACTCCGACATCGACACCCTCGACAACGAGACTGCCCGATGAGGCGACAGATACCGAAGGCTCTTTCACTGAAGAGATAGCAGGAACGGCCTCCTCCCGTAGAGTATTGCCATTGACACTCACAGAACCGTTCGCTGAGACGAGAATGTAGGGCACTCCGTTTTTACTCACATTGCAGCTTTTGCCTGACACCGACGCGATACGGAATTCCGTCCCGGCGGCACTGAATGTACGGCAGTAATCGCTTGCGGAAGCAGCGTCGGCAATAAATTTCTTCAACACGGTATAGTCGACATCGGCACCCGGGATCTCCGGTTGTTCTATAGGAGGAATCCCGTCGACTATTTCAGTATCATCACCCGATTTCGAGCATGATACGAGCGAAAGCAACAATACAACGACAACCGTTGCGCAAGGCAGATATTGTCCCGCACAACGATAAATTCTTGAAGCTTTACAAGCCCGTGATTTGTAGGGAGTCATAATACCCCCCCCTCAAGATTTTAATTATCAACATTTTAGGTTCTCGCATAAGATTGGCAGAATATGTTCCGGGGTTAGCACACAGTTTCATGGCATAGCATCCTGTATCTCAGATTACCCGATAACACCTGCAAATATAATCGTTATTTTACATTCCGAAAAATATTTTCACCAAAATTTTTCAAACCGAAACGTTAAAGTGATATTTTTTTGCCTCTCGCTACGCGGCCAAACAAAAACGATCCTGAATATGTTTTTTTTACCAAATAAACCACCTGCCATACAAATAAACTCACACATGATCAACAGGTATCCGGAACGCCATATGGCGATGCTGCTCATAATCATGACGGCGATTATATATAGTACGTGCGCGCACGCGGAGGTAAAACCGCTTGCCGACCAGCAGATCGACACCCTCGTGGAATCACATAAAATAGTGTATGTCGACGGACATCCGGCCAATGAGGCGACACAAGCTTATGTTGATTCCATCCGGCAACGCATCTCAGCCTTTTATTATGATCAGTTCCGGCACTTCTCCGATCCGGCCGCGCCTTACTTCCTGTTTATGAGCAAGGACGCACAACTTGCCATGGGCATCGGGGGATGTGTACGCATGCGCGGATACTACGACTGGGGCGGTGCCATTCCCGCCTCGGGATTCGCGCCATATCTTATTCCGATGCATCCGTCACCTACCGACATGCGCCATCTGGGCACAACACCGGCGGGATCGACACTGTTTTTCCGTGTGCTCGGGCGCAATAAGTCGCTCGGAGACTATCAGTTGTATATTGAAGCCAATTTCAACGGATATCAGGGACGCGACTTCCATCTGAAAAAAGCTTACGCCGTAATAAATGACATCACAATAGGATATGCCAGCTCGACATTCAGCGATCCCGCAGCGCTTCCTCCCACAGTCGACGCACAAGGCCCCAACAACAAAATCACTCCTACATCGGTGCTTGTACGCTATATGCCTGCGTTCGGAGAACACTGGACTGCGGCACTGTCGGTAGAGACACCCGAACCGTCGCTGGCCGTCGACAATGAATCTACCGGGAAGGTGAGCGTATGGATGCCAGACTTCGCAGCCTTCGGACAGTATCAGTGGGCGCCAGGACAACATGTAAGGCTTGCAGGCATCCTACGCACGCTGTCGTATCGCGACCTTATCAATGAACGCAACCACAATCGCCTCGGCTGGGGCCTTATGCTCAGTTCTGTAGCACGTCCGGCCTATGCCGTCACCACTTATGCGTCATTCTGCTACGGTCACGGATACCAAAGCCTTGGAGGTGATCTCCTGATAGGTAGCTACGACCTGGTAGGCGACCCTGATATTCCGGGTCGACTCTACGCGCCGGCATCGTTCGGATGGTGCCTGGGAGTGCAGTATAATTTCTGTCCCAACATTTTCATGTCGCTTTCCGCAAGCCAGACACGATATCTCCCCTCAAAAGCCGTAAGCCCCGACGAATACAAGTACGGGATATTCGGCGCCGTCAATATTTTTTGGAATCTTACACCGCGCATGCAGGTCGGTGCGGAATTCGACCTTGGTGAACGCCGTAATTTCAGCGGCGACCACCGCTGGGCACGCCGTTTCGGGGCAATGGCCCAATTCTCTTTCTGACCCAGTTTAGCGAAAGCCAAACGAAAGCATCCCCTTACGCATTATATCTATATATTTTCGTTCCTTTTCGAAAATGTGCAGTTTTTTTATCCGGGATTTGTCGTTTAGGATGGCATTTCCTAATTTTGCACACATACCTGAATACCAATCCACGAAAAAAATGAAAAAACCAGTCACTCTCCTCGCAGCAGCACTGCTCGCTTTGTCGGCACCATTCCATGCAGCTGCCGGCAAGCTCGATTCGACGCAATCACGTAAGTTTTCTCCAATTGTCACCGAGGTTCCCGAGCGGCCTGCGGGACAGACCGACATGCTGGCATTTGCCGCGGCACCGATCGATACCGTGCGTGTAGGCTTCATCGGACTTGGCATGCGCGGTCCCGGCGCCGTGAAGCGTTTCACTCAGATACCCGGCACACGCATCGTGGCCCTGTGCGACCTCGAACCCGAGCGTGTCGACTCGGCACAGATGATACTGCGCCGTGCCGGGCTGCCCGATGCCGCCGCCTATTCCGGATCGGCCGACGCATGGAAACAGCTTTGCGAACGTCCCGATATCGATCTCGTGTACATCGTTACCGACTGGCGCACCCACGCGATGATGGGTACCTATGCCATGGAGCATGGCAAGCATGTGGCGATCGAAGTGCCCGCTGCCATGAATCTCGACGAGATATGGCAGCTCATCGACACGTCGGAACGTACGCGACGCCACTGCATGCAGCTCGAAAACTGCGTGTACGACTTCTTTGAAATGAACACACTCAACATGGCCCGGCAGGGACTCTTCGGCGAGGTGCTGCACGTAGAGGGGAGCTACATCCACGACCTCTCGGAATACTGGCCCTACTACCACAACGACTGGCGCATGAAGTACAACATCGACCACCGCGGAGATGTGTATCCCACCCATGGCGTAGGGCCCGCATGCCAGCTGCTCGACATACACCGCGGCGACCGCATGACCACCCTCGTTTCGATGGATACAAAGGCCGTCAATGGCCCGGCATACATCGAGGCTGCTACAGGAGAGCGTCCCGACACATTCCTCAACGGCGACCACACGATGACAATGATACGCACCGCCAACGGAAAGACGCTGCACATACAGCACGACGTGCTCACACCGCGCCCGTATTCGCGCATGTACCAGCTCACCGGCACAAAAGGGTTCGCCAACAAATACCCCACCCAGGGCTACTCATTCGCACCGGAGCAACTCGCCGGAGGTGACACCGTGCCCGACCACGAGAATCTCAACGCCCACAAATTTGTATCGCCGGCACAGAAAAAAGCACTCGAAAAGAAATACACTCATCCCATCGTGCGCGAAGTCGGCGACAAAGCCCGCAAAGTAGGCGGCCACGGGGGTATGGACTACATCATGGACTATCGTCTCGTATACTGCCTGCGCAACGGCCTTCCGCTCGACATGGATGTGTACGACCTGGCCGAATGGTGCTCGCTCATCCCCCTGTCGGAAATATCCATCAACAATGGCTCCGCCCCCGTAGAAGTCCCCGACTTCACCCGCGGCGCATGGAACCGCATAAAGGGCTACCGCCACGCCGTGGCCGACCCCGCGAAAGACGTCATGAAGTAAACCGGGCCCTACTGCCGGTACGTTATAATCATGACGCCGGGATATGAAGCTTCATATCCCGGCGTCATGATTATTTAGGGATCGTCAGAGCGACGAGGTTTCCTCGGCCGAAGTAGAGCCGCGCACTATCATCGACGAATGGAGAGTGACATTCTGCCGCGGCGCACTGGGGATATCGATTTTTTCCAAGAGCAGACGCACGGCTATGCGGGCCATCTCTACGACATTCTGCTCTACTGCCGTAATCTGGGGATACACAAACGACGACAGCGACGTGCCCGACATGGTACATATCGCCACATCATGAGGTATCACGATATTGCGCTCCTGAAGCGTGCGCTTCGCCCCGAGTGCCTGCGTTTCAGTGAAGCAGTATATCGCGTCGAAATCAATCCCTCCGTCGAGCAAACGCTCCACGGCAAGCGCACCGTCCTCCACCGACATGCCGCCGGTGACAATCAGACGCCGGTCGACAGG
>JAHZGZ010000146.1 GCA_019420545.1 Bacteroidales bacterium
GGGCTTCCTTCTCGCTGAGCAGAGCCTCGATGTCGGGACGCGTATAGAAATTGCGTCGCAGCTGCTCGTCGATGGTCTCATACATCCAGTAACGTGCCTGCTCGTTGCGCTTGCGCTCGAAATAGCCGTTGGCCTTCACGTAGTCGAAATAGCGGTCGATCATGTTCCACACCTCGGCGATGCCGATTGCGAAATATCCCGAGTAGCACAATACCTCCGGCGACCATCCCGACGGAGAGGGCGGAAACAGTTGCAACGCGCTGCGGAACTGCGCCTGTGCGAGGCGTGCGCGGTCCACGTTGTCGCCATCGGCCTTGTTGATCACGATACCGTCGGCCATCTCCATGATGCCGCGTTTGATGCCCTGAAGCTCATCGCCCGTGCCCGCAAGCTGTATCAGCAGGAAGAAATCGACCATCGAGTGTACGGCCGTCTCGCTTTGGCCTACGCCTACTGTCTCGACGAAAATATTGTTGTAGCCGGCCGCCTCACAGAGCACGATTGTCTCGCGCGTCTTGCGGGCCACACCCCCGAGGCTTCCGGCCGACGGGCTGGGGCGGATGAATGCATGCGGATTGAGCGACAACCGTTCCATGCGTGTCTTGTCGCCGAGAATCGATCCCTTTGTGCGCTCGCTCGACGGGTCGATGGCAAGCACGGCGAGCTTGCCGCCATCTTTCAGTACATGCAGTCCGAACTCATCGATCGAGGTCGACTTGCCGGCGCCCGGCACACCTGTTATGCCTATGCGGCGCGAGTTGCCGGAGTGGGGGAGACACTTCTCGATTACCTCCTGTGCGATAGCCTGATGCTCCGCCGAAAGACTCTCGACGAGAGTTACCGCGCGGCTCAGCATCGTGACGTCGCCGCGCAGAATTCCCTCTACAAGTTCTCCGGCCGAGGGGAGCGGACGCCGACGCCGCGCTTTAAGATACGGATTGACCGACGGCGGCTGGGCCACACCGCTGTTTACAGTAAGACCCGCATATTGCGCGTCGTTTTCTATATGATGGTGATTGTCGTGGTGGTTGTCCATGGGATGATGTATCAATGTTGGTATTGCAAATTTAGCAAATCAAAAATCAATACGCAAAAGAAGAGGACAGAACTCCGCACCTTGCGCAGTCTGTCCTCTATATTATTCGGTATGGAGTAATCCGTTAATCCTCCGATTGCTCTACGGCAAGCTCAACCTTTGCAGGCTTGGTAACGGGCTTCGACAGTGTGACAGGTATCTTCACCCAAAGACGGCCCGGGATCAGACGCCAGAAGAAGACGGCCACAGCCCAGCGGCGGTCGATTACCGCGATACGAGTGCGTTTCTTCAGGGCTCTTACTACCATCGGCACCACCTCGCTCTCCTGCATGATCATAGGATATTTCTGCGTCGGATCGAGCAGCGGAGTGCGTACCCAACCGGGACGGATGTCGGTGAATGCGATCTTCAGTCCGCGCATGTGTGCAAGCTGCTCAAGCGCCTCAAGATAGTTCTGCTGATAGCGCTTCGAGGCCGAATAGGCCGCAATCTCTCCGATACCCTTTGTGCCCGCTACCGATGATATGATCGCGATATGTCCGCGCCCTACATTGCGGAAGTAGTGGAAAGCCGTATCTACCATCCGGGTAAATCCTACCACATTTGTCTCGGCTGTAGCCACTTCGCGAGGTATATCCAGCTCCGGGTCGAAAAATCCGATGCCGGCCACATGGAAATACACGTCCATGCCGCCCAGCTTACGTATGAGTCCTAGCAGCTTGCGCGGAGCTTCCGGCTTGGTGATATCAATCGCCTCCCACTCTACAGAGTCGGGAAACATCTCTTTCATGGCCTTCATGCGCTCTACCTTACGGCCGGCGACACCTACTTTCCAGCCTGTTGCGGCCAGAGCTTCCGCCACGTGCTCGCCGATGCCCGACGTGGCTCCCATTATCACGATTTTCTTCATATGATGCAAATATACGTTTTTTCAGTCTAACATCCGCCACCCTCCGATTGTTGGGACAACAGCAATAAAAAACTGCGGGCCGATCCGGAATCTACCGGCACGGCCCGCAGTCTTAAAATCTTATTCAGGAATTGATCATTTGTCGCCCTGGCCAACCTGAGGCTTGATGTCGTAGGCAAACATACAGATCGAGAATCCCCAGTAGATGAAAGCAAGCGATGTAAGGAAGCTTACCATTTCCATATTCTGAATCCATCCGGCTTCTACAAAGAAGAATCCGATAAGCATCAGCAGAATACCGTTGATCAGATATAGCCACCAGTATTTACCTTTATGGCCGTTGACTGAGCTGATAATCATTGTGATACCCCAGTAGATGAATATCAGGGCAAGGAAGTACGGGAAAATCTCTTCTGAAAGAATAATACTTCTTACCATGAGGAACCCGATAAACATGTCGATCATACCTCCGGCAATCCACCATCCCCAGCCTTTAGGAAAGTGAGGCCCTGCTGCTACAATAAGCTGCACTATGCCGGCGAGAATAAGAAGCCAGCCGAAAATTTGCGAGGCTACAGCGTATCCTGCAACCGGCCAGAACCAGTAGGCAAAACCGCATAATACCATCACGATACCGGCTACCAGCACGAGCCACCAGCTCTTGGAATAGCCTAAAAAGTTAAGTTTTGAGAGACTCATAATTAAATAAATTTAGTTGAACTATTTTAATCTAATAACAATGCTTGCGTTAAAATAGTTGCACATCCAATCTAAAATATAGTCTCTCCGGAGAGGTGCCGTAATAGTCTGTTTTATAAATGACTCCTCTATATGCGACATCGCCATGCCGAATCAATATCGGCATGGCGATGTATTATCTGTTAAAATCGTTCAGCAGGTTGCTTAGAAAGCTGTTACGATACCCATGAACGAAACGGCATCAAGAGCTGCGCCGCCGATCAGGCCGCCGTCGATGTCGGGCTTTGCAAAGAGTTCCTTGGCGTTGGAGGGCTTGCAGCTGCCGCCATAGAGGATCGATGTGTTGTCAGCCACTTCCTTACCGTAACGGTCGGCGATAAGGCTGCGGATGTGGGCGTGCATGTCTTCGGCCTGCTCGGGAGTAGCGGTCTTGCCGGTACCGATGGCCCATACGGGCTCGTAAGCAAGGATGATCTTGCCGAAATCCTCGGGAGAAAGGTGGAAGAGGGCATCTTCTACCTGCTTCTTCACTACCTCATTGTATGTACCGTTCTCACGCTCCTCGAGTACTTCGCCGATGCAGAAGATGGGGGTAAGACCATTCTCAAGAGCGAGAGCTACTTTCTCTTTCAGAGTCTCTGAAGTCTCACCGTAGTACTGACGGCGCTCCGAGTGACCGAGGATTACATATTTTGCGCCGGTAGATGCTACCATGGGAGCTGAAACCTCACCGGTGTATGCGCCCGACTTGTGGTCGGCACAGTTCTCTGCGCCAAGACCGAGCTTATCGGTATCGATCACAGCATTTACCGATGCGAGATGGGTAAAAGGAGTGCAGATTACTACGTCACACTTGGGGGTTACGCCCTTGAGGGCCTCGTTGACATCTTTGGCAAGAGCCACACCTTCCTGGAGAGTGGTATTCATCTTCCAGTTGCCGGCTACTACATTTTTTCACATAGTTGTTTGATATATTTTATTGGGTTATGTAAATCGTA
>JAHZGZ010000147.1:0-827 GCA_019420545.1 Bacteroidales bacterium
ACGGTCCGATTCTCTGAAGTTGAACGAGGTATATTGCGCTCCCAGGCCACCTGTCAGTGTGACTTTCCCGAGATTATAGAAGTATTCGGCGAAAAAGTATGTCTTGTCCTGCCGCTGATGGAATACCTGCCCGTCGAGATTCTCATATAGCGAGCGGTTGCGGTTGGCGCTGTAGGATGCTCCGGCGGTAAAGCGCGACTTGTCCCAGTTCTTGATATAGTCGGCCTCCACGGCATATGCCTGGTTGCGGTCCCTGATCATAGTGTGTACATCGGCGAGAATATCATTGTCGGCAAGTTTCTCTATATAATCGTGATATGTGTGTCCGATAAAGAACGATGCATTGAAATCGACCACAAGTATCTGCCGGTGGGACATATGCTGCTCAAGGTATGCCGAGAATCCGGGAGTGGTACCTTTGTCGCCGTGCATGTCGTGAAGGAGAATGTCGGAGGTACCGTCGCTCAGCGAAAGCAATCCTTTGTAGAGGAACCGGTCGCTGAATTTCTTATCAGCGGCAGCAGTGACATATAGCACGGTAGTGTCGGGCTTGATATAGCTGTACGATAGTGACATGGAGCCGAAGGTATTGTCAATATTTCCGCCGCGCGAGGTCTCGTTGCGTATCAGCGAACTTCCGTCGGGATATGTGAACTTCTCCATGTAATCCCTGTGGGTCTTCAGTTTGTTGGTGAGCTTGAAAAAGCCGCCGAGTTCCCACTGTGAACGTCCATAATTGAGCTTGGTAGAGACAAAAGCGTTACCCCAGCCTACATTCAGACCGGGCATGGCATGCGTCATCAGCGAACCGCCGAGCGTAGGATTGG
>JAHZGZ010000147.1:837-1436 GCA_019420545.1 Bacteroidales bacterium
ATTAAGCACGGTGGTGGCGCCGTTGTAGCGCAGACCGGGATTGTCGAGCCACTCCACACGCTTTATCGTCTCGGGCAGAAGGGCCTTCACCTGATCGATGGAAGCCACGCGACCGTTGATGCGCACCTGCACATCCTGACCGGAACTCTTAACGGTACCCAGAGCCTCGTTGACAGTCATTGAAGGAATCATAAGGTTGCGGAGCATCTGCATTCCGTTCTTGGAATGCTCGACGGCACTCTGCGACGGATAATACACATCCATATCGGCCTTGCGTACCAGACGCGGAGCCTCGATCACAACTTCCGACAGCTCTTTCGCGGAAATGGTGTCGGCCGCCGCTTCCGTTTTTTCGGCAGGAGCATCCTGCGCCGGAGCCTGACCCATCATGGATGAGGATGCAGAGGCGATGATAAAAATTGCGGTAAAAATCTTTTTCATTTTAATCGATAATAATGCGTGATTGGATGTTTATATCTTTGATGCAATCACGGCATAAAATGTTGCAATCACAAAATAAAAAAATATCGGGAGATCATCCCCCAAATCTGACTGCAAAGTTATATCATCGATTTTATCTGCGTCTCAACAAATGGTGA
>JAHZGZ010000147.1:1446-3160 GCA_019420545.1 Bacteroidales bacterium
CCGATTTTTAACACTATTTAACTCACCGTATACATAAAATCGCATCTCCGTGCGGAATAATAGGGAGAGGGTTATTTGATATGGCGGAGCATGTCGCGAAACTGCTTGCGGGTACCCATTACGGTAAGTTCGTCACCCTTACCGATGGTGAAACCGGCATCGGGAGCCTCAACTATTACGGGTTCGCGATCGGTCAGACCGATTGCATTGCGACGCTCGGCAATGCGTGAGACGGCGATCAGTTTCAGTCCGAAATTATGCTCCAGATCCATTTCCGATATGGTCATTCCATCGTAAAATTCGGGTATATTGAATTTCATGACATAATGGTCACGGTCGATAGCCATAGCTTCGACATCGGCCCCAAGAGCAAGCTCGCGGGTAAGCTCGCGTGCGGCTCTCTGCTCGGGAATGAGTATGCGGTCGACCTGAAAGCCACGCAATATAGTCTCGTGGATATCGTCGACGGCACGTGCGAACAGACGTCTGACACCCATCTTCCGCAAAAGAGCCACAGTCTTTACACTCGCTCCGAAATTTTCGCCGATAGCCACCACGACAAGATCGGCCGACGTGACCGGCAACGCGCTCAACGCCGCTTCGTCGGTAGAATCAAGAATATAGGCTGTGGAGATCTTATCTTTGATAGTCTCGACCAGAACCGCATTGCTGTCGGCTCCGATTACCTCATGGCCCATCGCGGTAAGATCGACGGCAAGATTGGATCCGTAAATGCCGAGTCCGATTATCAGTATGCGCATGATAAAATTATGTTTTACATCTAAACATGCGGCTACCGACATTGGTTTGCGGCTACCTGGGCAATATGATGCGCTCTCCGAGATATGTCGCCATATCGCGGCGCAAAGCATGCAGCTCACTCAGTCGTGCCATCAGCTGCATGTAGTGCTGTTCGTCGGCATCCCCCGCTGACGCCTCCTTCAGCTCGCGGTTGAGCTGCTGGATCTGCCATTCAAGCATGGCGTCCTTATACTCCACTACCGCACGCGGCACTATGTCGGGGAGACGCTCGTCGTCGGTAACGATATGAGTGTATTTGGTAAACACCTTGCTGAGCACATGGCGCTCGGCCACAAGCTCCATACTCTGCTTGCGCACATCGTCGTCGGGACTTGAGCAGAGCACCCGCTCGGGGTAGGTCATGGCACATTCACGCATACCACGCAGGTACTTTTCGTCGGCCACTGCTTTCAGTTCGTTCTCGCGGCGCTCGATATCCGACAGGTCGGCAGCTGTAGAGCGTATCTCGGCTTCTCCGGCGGCAATAAACGCCTCACGCTCCTGTTGCAGTCGCAGGTGGCACTCGGTTTCTACCCGTGGCCAGTCCTCGGCCTGAAGTCGCAGTACACCGTCGTATATCGCGGCAAGCACAGGATTGCATATCTGCATATTGTCACGTTCCAGCTCGGAATGCACGTAATCGGCCACGGTGATGGTAATGGTATTCCCCTCCTCATCGGGCATGTCGGCAAGAGTGAGCAGTCCGTAGCGCAGCATGTATTTTACCAGCGTGCTCTCATACTTGAACATGAAGCGGCGGTAGTGCTGCTCGGCAAGCGAGAGGCCCGGAGTACTTTGAGCAGAAGGAGCACTCTGAGTACTCGGAGTGCTCTGAGAGATCGAAGCCTCTTCTACAGCAGGCACCTCTTCGGCAGCAGGCTGCTCGATGTCGCCCAGCGATTTGCGGGCACGC
>JAHZGZ010000147.1:3243-3532 GCA_019420545.1 Bacteroidales bacterium
TAACGGCATCGGGGATTACCGAGATCGACTGCACTATATCTCCGATGGCTCGGGAACGTGCTATGGGGTCATTCTCCAGGCCCTGAAGCAGGATACCGATCTTGAACTGGATGAAGTCGACCTCGTTGGCGGCAATGTATGCCTCGACTTCGGTCGACGTATGGCTCTGCGCGAAGCTGTCGGGGTCGTCACCGTCAGGCAACAGCAGCACCTTTATATTCAGACCCTCGCGCAGCAGCATGTCGATACCGCGCAGCGAAGCCTTTATACCTGCGGCATCACCGTCGTA
>JAHZGZ010000147.1:3542-10567 GCA_019420545.1 Bacteroidales bacterium
CGGTAAAGCGGTGTATCAGACGTATCTGCCCGTCGGTAAGCGATGGGCCCGACGACGCCACGACATTCTCTATGCCGCTCTGATGCATGGATATCACATCGAGATACCCCTCCACAAGTATACACTTGTTCTGCTTTACGATCGCCTGCTTGGCCTGATACAGACCGTAGAGTTCATTGCTCTTGGTATATATCGTGGATTCGGGGGAATTGACATATTTCGCCACATCCTTTTTAAGGGTGCGTCCCCCGAATGCGATCACTTTGCCCGAGACGGAGAATACCGGGAATATTACCCTCCCCTTGAAGCGGTCGTAAACGCGTCCGGTGTCGGTGCGTATACACAATCCGGTGTCGACGAGATACTTTTCATTGTAACCCTTGCGCGTAGCCTCATCGTAGAGGGCTGTGGAGCGTTCGAGGGCGTATCCGAGATGGAAGCGCTTTATCATCGCCTCGTTTACCCCGCGCTGCTGCAGATATGTAAGACCGATGTTGCGACCGTCGTCGGTGTCGTGAAGATTTGTCTCGAAATGACGCAGGGCAAACTCGTTGATAGCAAGCAGAGAGGCACGTTCGGTCTCGCGTTCGCGCTCCTCGTCGCTCATCTCATGCTCCTTGATCTCGATATTGTACTTCCCGGCCAGGTAGCGCAGAGCCTCCTGATAGGTCATCTGCTCATGCTCCATGATAAAGTTGACAGGACTGCCACCCTTGCCGCAACTGAAGCACTTACAGATATTCTTCGACTTCGACACGGAGAATGAGGGCGTGCGCTCATTGTGGAACGGGCACAAGCCCAGGTAGCTCGAACCTCTGCGCTTCAAGCTGACGAAATCGCTTACCACATCCACGATATCGGCAGTATCGAGAATGCGCTGCACCGTCTCCCGGTCAATCTTTTTCATAATGCAAATATACGAATTTCTCCCCGAATTTGCGTATCTTTGACTTCGTCTTAGATACTCTTGCTCGGCAAAGCTCAAATAAATTTGGCTTTGCTCTCGACTTATTCGTATCTTTGCTTTTCATCTTTTGAAAGAGACACATGAAAGTTACCGACATAATAGCCGCACGCAATACCACCGGATTCAGCTTCGAGGTGCTTCCTCCGCTGAAAGGCCGCGGCATAAACCAGTTGTTCAGGAATATCGACATTCTGCGGGAATTTGCCCCATTGTATATCAACATCACCACCCACCGGAGTGAAATCGTGTACAAAGACACCCCCGACGGACTCTACCGCCGTGTGAGCGAGCGCAGCCGCCCGGGCACTGTGGCCGTGGCCGCCGCCATACAGCAGAAATATGCCATTCCGGCCGTTCCCCACATGATATGCAGCGGATTCTCCAAAATAGAGACGGAATATGCCCTTATCGACCTCAATTTTCTCGGCATAACAAACCTTCTGCTTCTTCGTGGCGACAAAGCCAAGCATGAGTCGCGGTTTACCCCTAACGCCGACGGCCACGCACATGCCTCGGAGCTGCAGCAGCAGGTCAACGATTTCAACCGGGGCTATTTCATCGACGGCACGAAGATGGATATCATCACCGGCGAAGCTTTCTCGTATGGAGTGGCCGGCTACCCGGAGAAACATGAGGAGTCGCCCAACCCCGACATCGATCTGCAGTATCTGAAACTGAAGGTCGACAACGGCGCCGACTATATAGTGACCCAGATGTTTTTCGACAACGAGAAATATTTCAGCTTCGTCGACCGCTGCCGCAAAGCCGGCATAAACGTGCCCATCATCCCCGGGCTGAAGCCGATAACCACCATGTCGCAGCTCAACATACTGCCCAAAGTGTTCCATGTCGACATGCCGACCGACCTGGCCAACGAGCTTATGAAATGTACAACCGACGCAGAGGCCAAGGCCATCGGCATCGAGTGGTGTACGATGCAGGCACGCGAGCTTATAGCCAGCAAAGTGCCAAGCATACATTTCTATTCACTAAACGCAACCCGAAGTGTGGAGCAGATAGCCCGCACGGTTTACTGATCCCTACCCTATACAGAAATGAAGTTCAGCGACATACCCGGACACGAATCAGTCAAGGAGCGTCTGCGCGCAATGGCCGACGCCGACCGCATACCCCATGCCCTGCTTATCGAGGGGCCTGCCGGCACTGGCAAGATGATGCTCGCCCGTGCATTCGCCCAGTATATCCACTGCGAGAACCGTAGCGGAGGCGACAGCTGCGGCGTGTGTCCGGCATGCCTACAACACCGCACGGCCAACCATATCGACACCATATATTCATTCCCGATCGTAAAGGGGGGCCACGACAGCCCCGTGTCGGACGACTATATGGACGAATGGCGGCGCATGCTCGAGGACGCCCCCTATATGGATTTCCTCCACTGGCTGTCGCTGATACAGGCCGGCAACTCCCAGCCACAGATATTCGTGAGCGAGGCCGACAGCCTGATCCACAAACTGAGCTTCACGGCCCACAAGGCCCGGTACAAGGCCGTAATAATGTGGCTCCCCGAGCGACTGAAAACCGAAGCCGCCAACAAAATGCTGAAACTTATCGAAGAGCCGTTTCACGACACGCTCTTCATACTCGTGAGCAACGACTCCAAAGGGATACTCCCCACCATATACTCGCGCACACAGCGCATTGTGGTGCACCGCCTGCCCGATGAGATTGTAGCACGCCGGCTCGTGGAGCATAAAGGACTCTCACCGGCCGACGCTATGGCCGTTGCACACAATGCCGACGGCAACATGCTTGCTGCGGAAACAGCGCTGTCGTTCTCCAAGGAGGAACAACAGTTTCTCGACCTTTTCATGGCACTGATGCGCAAAGCCTACCAGAACCAGATGGGCGAACTGAAGGAATGGACGGTAACCGTGTCGGCATTCGGACGCGAGACCACAATACGATTCCTCAACTACTGCCTACGGCTGGTAAGAGAAAACTTCATAATGAATCTTAACGTGCCGCAGCTCAACTATCTCAACAGTGCCGAGGCTGCATTCTCAAGCAAATTCTCACGCTTCATCAACGAGCGCAATGTAGAGCGCATCGCCCTCGAATTCGACTCGGCGATAACCGATATCGCCGGCAACGCCAATGCCAAGCTCGTACTGTTTGACCTTGCCGTAAGAATGTGCATATATCTCAAAGCCTGAACAAGCTCTAAGTCCGACCGATAACCGACAGTTACTACCCGCCCACGCCGAATGGTTCCGTTTCTCAAACGCATAGTCGACATATACTTCGAACGCCACGCCGACACGCTGGCCGACTTCTGCTTCGTATTCCCCAACAAGCGAAGCGCCACTTTCTTCCGCCACTTTCTCAGCGAACACTCCTCAACGGGTTCGCCCCTGCTCGAACCGGAGGTAACAACCATCAGCGACTTCATCGCCGACTTCTCGGACCATGTGGTTGCCTCGCGCTACGACCTGCTCTTCACACTCTACAATCTCTACAACGGAGTGTCGGCGCAGGTCGAGGAGTTCGACAGGTTTGTATTCTGGGGCGACATGCTGCTGAGCGACTTCAACGACGTCGACCGCTATATGACTGACGCGACGCAGCTCTTCCGCAATCTGAAAAACTACAAGGAGATCAACTCCGACTACCTCACTCCGCAGCAGAAAGAGATTATCAACAAGTACTGGGGCGCACAGATACCGCTCGACAATATCGACCGCTTCTGGACACACATCGACAATCCGCACGAACCGCATACCAACCGCGAATCGTTCATGCGGTTGTGGGAGATACTTGAGCCGCTTTACCGCCAGTTCCGGGACTCGCTCTCGAAGCGCGGCCTCTGCTACTCCGGAATGCAGTACCGCGAAGTGGCCGAGAAATTCGCCATGATGCAGCCCGACGATATTCCCTATCAGCGTATCGTAATGGTGGGATTCAACGTGCTCTCCATCTCCGAACTAAGCATCTTTTCCCGGCTGCACGACCTCGGGATAGCCGATTTCTACTGGGACTACTCTTTCCCGGAAGAACTGCGCACCGACAACATGGCCACACATTTCATAAGCCGTTACGTGAAGCTGTTTCCGTCGCGCTACGACATAAATGCCGGAGAAAAGCCCCCGTTGCCCGAAATAGAAGTGGTGGGAATCCCTTCAAATGTAGGCCAGGTGAAATACACGGGCAAACTGCTCGACCGGATGGCGCATGACGGACACATCGCAAATCCGGCCAACGCCATTGACACCGCGGTCGTGCTGCCGTCGGAAGACCTGTTCATAGAATTGCTGCACTCGCTGCCCGACTCCATCCCTTCGATCAACATCACCATGGGATATCCGATGAAACTGACTCCCGCGGCCGCCATGATGCGCAGCATCATGGCCATGCATATCAAGGCAAAGAAGATCAGAGGGAACTGGTGTTTCTTCTACGAGGATGTGTGCGACGTGCTTGCCAATCCACTGCTTGCACGCATAGCTCCCGATCTCTGCGAGGCGATACGCAAGGATATCAGCGAAAATCGCATGTTCAGCATTCCGGCAGAATATCTGCGTTCGACATGGCAACCGCTTGAAAAAGTATTTTATCCGGTCGACGACCTGCATTCGGGCAAAGAGGTATTCGGCTACACGCTGCAACTTGTGTCGTTTCTCGAACAGGAACTGAAAATGCTTCAGGGAGGATCGGGCAATGCCGGAGCGACATTGTTCTGCGATGCGGATGACGACGATTACGACGACGCGCTGCCGCCCGACGCCGTGGAAGATCCACAGCCCGTAGCGCTCGAAACAGGCTTCCTGTCGCGCTACCGCCAGAGCGTAGAACTACTGCAGGAGGTAGCCGGACGCTACGGAATCACCATGCGCGAGGCCACGTTTTTCCATCTGATACGCAGTGTGGTCGATGCGGAGACTGTAAGCTTCACAGGCGAGCCGCTGAAAGGATTGCAGGTAATGGGCATACTGGAGACACGCGCGCTCAACTTCGACAATCTGATAATCCTGTCGATGAACGAGCGCATCTTCCCCAAGCGGCAGTTCTCACGCTCGTTCATCCCAAATATCCTGCGCCGCTGTTTCGGCATGGCCACCATGGAGTTTCAGGAGTGCATATTCGCGTATTACTTCTACCGCATGGTGTCGGCGGCACGCAATGTCACGCTGCTCTACGACACCCGTACCGAAGCGCTCAACTCGGGCGACATGTCGCGCTATATATATCAGCTCATGCACCACTATCCGCATGAGCATCTGCGCATGCGCACCGCCGCGTTCGGGCTGCCGGCACCGAATGCACCGGCAGATGTCGCCATAGCCAAGGACGGGGAACTGATGGATATTATCGACTCGTACCGCGCGACCGAAGGAGTGCGGCGCTATCTGTCACCATCGGCCATAAACACCTACCTCAGCTGTCCTCTGAAATTCTGCCTGCATTACCTGCGCGGACTGAAAGACGAGAGCGAGGTCACCGACTATATGGACGAGAGCACCTTCGGCAGTGTGCTCCATCAGGTAGCGGAATATTCCTACAACCATCTGCGCGGCGCCCGTAAAGAGATTACCGTAACCGCCGATATGCTCGACCGCATGGCCGACGACACCGTAGGGCTTGAGAAGCTCATAACATCGGCGGTCAACCGGCACTTCAACCGACTGCCCGACCTCAATCCATCGGGAAATCCCGACGACGAGTACATAAACCTTACGCCTCTCAACGGCGAGGCACGCGTGCTGGCCGACATCATGCTCATACAGATGCGGCTACTGTTCCGTCTGGAGAAACAGCGTGCGCCGTTCACGTTTATCCATGCCGAACGCAAGTTCATGACCGCCATACCGCTTTCGCCCGAACTGTCGATAAACCTGCGCGGAGTGATCGACCGTGTGGACCGCCGTGAGGGGTGCATCGAGATAATCGACTACAAGACCGGCAGCGACGAAGTAAAGGTAGGCGACATGTCCAATCTTTTCTCCCCGGTCAACAGTACCAAAGGGCACCACAAGGCAATATTACAGCTATTCCTTTACTGCAACGCGCTGCGCCATGAGGAGAACTACACCGGAGCGATACGCCCGATGCTTTTCCGGTTCAGAAAGCTGAACGCGGAGAATTCCATACCCGATGTAGTGATCAACAACGCTCCCCTATCGGATTACCGCGATCTCAACGATGAAGTGCTGGGCGCACTGGCCGAACGCCTCGCACCGCTGTTTGACCGCGTCACACCATTCAGGCCGTCGCCCCATCAGTCCCACTGCCGGTTCTGCAACTACAAGGCCATCTGCGGGCAAAACGTCTGAACGTGTATCTATAATTCCATTCACTGCATCATATGGCCGGAATATATGTACATATCCCCTACTGCCACTCAAAGTGTGCCTACTGCGATTTTTACTCGACTCCGAAAGGCCCCGACCGCAGAAAATTCGTCGAGTCCCTTACCCGCGAGTGGAAGATGCGCCGGCATGAAACGGGGCATGAGACGGTACGCACAATATATCTTGGTGGAGGCACACCCTCAATCCTCTCAGCCGAGGAACTGAGCGCCATAACCGCGCCGCTCCCGAAAGAGAACATAGAGGAATTTACAATCGAGGCAAACCCCGAGGATGTAAACCGGGACCTGGTGCGGAATATAATATCTCTCGGTATCAACCGTGTGAGCATCGGCGTGCAGTCGTTGCACGACAGCGAGCTTCATGCGGTAAGGCGCCGGCATACGGCGCAAGAGGCGCTTGACGCCATCCGTACACTACATGAAGTCGGAATCACCAACGTCAGCGCCGACCTTATCTACGGCCTGCCCGGGCAAACACTTTCAACATGGCGCGACTCTCTCGAACGGCTGATCGGGAGCGGGATCACACACCTGTCGGCATATGCGCTTTCGTACGAGCCGGGGACGCGCCTGTATGCGATGCTTCAGGCGGGGAAAATCACGGAAGCGCCTCAGGAGCTGTCGGAAGAGATGTACATGACGCTATGCGCCACCGCCTCAGCGGCAGGATTCACCCATTACGAAATTTCAAATTTCTCCAAGCCTGGCTTGGAAAGTCGCCACAACCTC
>JAHZGZ010000148.1:0-4138 GCA_019420545.1 Bacteroidales bacterium
AAGACCCTTGCGCTTGCTCCAGAGGTAGAGGTTGTCGCCCGAGAAGTATACGCGGATGTTGGAGCATGAGAGCTTGTCGGCGATCTTTTTGGGCAGCGTGTAGCCTGCGGTGATGTTGTTGATCGTGAAGTAGTTGCTGCTGATGAGCCAACGGTCGGTGAGGGCATTGATGTAGGTGGCCTGGTTGCCTGCCCATGCTACCGCGGGCACGTCGGTGTTGCGGTTCTCGGGAGTCCATGCCTTGAGAATGTCCTTGTGCATGGCCTGTCCGGCGTCGGTGTTGTTGGCGCCGTACATGAGCAGCTGGTAACCGTAGTCGATCATCTTGCCGCCTACCTGGAAGCCGCAATTGATGCCGAAGTCGAATCCGTAGATCTTGAGGTTGGTGGATACGCCGCCGTATACGGGGGCAGAAGGTTGCCCGACTCCTGACGGTTCTCCACATAGCCCTGCTCGGCGTCGCCGTTGCGGGCGAGCGACCAGTTGCTTACCTTCTCCTCGGTGCCGTCGGTGCGGCGTGCCCAGTAGAGGGCGTTACCGTTGTCGGGGTCGACTCCGGCATACTTGACGGTGTAGATCTGGTACATCGACTTGCCCTCCTTGTAGATGCGCGAGCCGTTGATCCAGGTGCCGTTGAGTTCGGGGGCGAGCTTGAGCACCTTGTTCTTCACGTAGGTTAGGTTGGCGCTCACGCTCCAGTCGATATCCTTGTTGCGGATGATCTGGTAGGTGAGGTCGAGTTCGAGACCGTTGTTGCGCATCGAGCCGATATTCATCGGTATCTTGTCATAGCCGAGCGACGAAGCCGTCGGGCGGTAGTAGAGCATGTCGTGGGTCTGGCGCGAGAAATACTCGAGGCTGCCGATGAGGCGCGAGTTGAACAGGGCGAAGTCAACGCCGGCGTTGAAGCTGTTGGAGGTCTCCCAAGTGAGGTTCTCGTTGCCCTTGTAGTAGAGCGGACCTACCGACCAGAGGCCGTTGGAGCCGCTTGCCTGATACTGGTCGGCCCAGGGATAGTAGTTGCCTACGTTGTCGTTGCCCTGCTGGCCGAACGATGCCTTGATCTTGAACATGTCCATCCAGTCTATATTGTCCATAAACTCCTCGTTGGCGAGATCCCAGGCGCCGCTTACGCTCCAGAAGTTGCCCCAGCGGTGGTTGCGGGCGAAGCGCGACGAGGCGTCGCGGCGGTAGCTTACGCTTGCGAAGTACTTCGAGTCGTAGTCGTAGTTCACGCGTCCGAAGTAGCCGCGTGTGGCGTATGTGTCGATATATCCGCCTACCTTCAGGTTGTCGATGACGTTGCTCAGCGTGTAGTTGTCGTTGGAGAAGATGGTCTCTCCCTGACCGTTGATCTCGGCCATGTTGAGGTCGTAGCTCTCGTAGCCGAGGAGGAAGTCGAAGTTGTGTACGTCGTTGAAGGTCTTTACGTAGTTGGCGAGAAGCTGGAGGTTGATCGAGCGGTTGCGTATGGTCTCCTGCATTACGTTGCCGCCATACATTGCCATCTGGCCGTAGCGGCTGTTGCCCATGCTGTTGTAGCGCAGCCATTCAACCCAGTAGCCGATCGAGCCGGTTAACGAGAGGCCTTCGAGCGGGGTGATGCGGGCGAACCATTTGCCGTTGAAAATGTCGCGCAGATACTCTTCCTTGTCGTATACGAGCGTGCCGGTAGGGGTGGCTCCCGACATGAACGAGCGTGATACCGACATTCCGTCGAGTCCCGACATGCCGTAGTCGTAGAGCTCGCGGTGGGGAGGCAGCGGGTCGGTCTTGATCTTGCCGTCGGCGTCGCGCAGATACATCGGGTACATCGGGCCGATGAAGCTGGCCATGTACGATGCGTTGCCCGAATATCCGTCCTCGTCCTGTCCGTATGGGCTGTTGGAGGCCTGGTAGGTATACGACATGTTGGTGCCGATCTTCAGCCAGTCCTTGGCCTGGTATTCTACCGAGGCACGGGTGGTGAGGCGCTTGAAGTCCGACTCCTGGATCACGCCCTGGTCGTCGAGGAACGCGGCGCTTACCATATAGTTCATGCGGTCGTTGCCTCCGCTCACGCTGAGGTTGTACTCCTGGCGGAAGCCGTTGTGGTACGTGCCCTTCTTCCAGTCGTCGGGGTAGAGGCCGAAGTTGCGTGTGCGGTCATAGTAGCCGAGGGTGGCGTTGGGGTTCATCTTACCGTCGGGCATGAAAAGGTGCTCGCCCTGGGGGATGGTGTACATCTGGTAGCCGAACACGTTGTAGTTGCTGTTGGTCGAGTCGAAGTAGCGGTTGACGTATGCCTGGGCCACATCCTCGCCGGCCGATGCGTAGTAGTTGTGGATCGAGCGGTAGAAGAGGCCGTAGTATGTGGGTATGTCGTCGACTGTCTCGTAGTCGCTTACCTGGCGTGAGTTGGCGCCCCAGCGGGCGTCGAATGTCACCTTGGCGGGGCCTGCCTGGCCGCGCTTGGTGGTGACAAGGATCACGCCGTTGGCGCCGCGTGCGCCGTAGAGGGCTGCCGAGGCGGCGTCTTTAAGCACGGAGATCGACTGTACGTCCTGAGGGTTGATCGAGTTGAGGCCGCCGTCGTAGGGGATGCCGTCGACCACGTAGAGCGGGGTGGTCTTGGCGTTGATCGAGCCTACGCCGCGGATGAGTACGGTGGGTTCCTCGCCGGGCTGGCCGGTGGTCGACTGAAGCTGTACGCCGGCCACTGTGCCCTTGAGCACCGAGGTGACGTCGGTAACCAGACGGTCTTCGATGTCGGAGGCGTTGACCACCGCTGCCGAGCCGGTGTAGCTCGAGCGCTTGGCGGTGCCGTAGGCCACGGCGATCACCTCGTCGAGCTGATTGGCGCTGGTAAGTTCGATGCGCATTTCGCCGGGTGTGATGGCGATTTCGCGTGAATGCATCCCTACGTATGACACTTTGATGTGCCTGACGCTTTCGGGCAGAGAAAGTGAGAACTGTCCGTCGATGTTGGTCGCGGTGCCGTCGGTTGTGCCTGCACCCATCACGGTAGCACCTACCAAAGGCTCTCCGTCTTCAGCACTGACTACGATACCGTGTACTGTGCGGTTGGCCGCAACAGATGCCAGGGTAAACGCGAAAAGTGCCGTTAGAAAAAAAACGATTCTTTTCATACTTGTAACTGTAATACTGTAATATAGACTAACTTGAATACTGTGAATCTTGTCGGTGAAATCGAATTCGGCTTATGCTTGGCTGACTCTCCCGATGCCTGTACATAAGTCCGGTTGCTGTCGGTTTTCAGTGAATCTGCCCGCAAAATTACTCGATTTCACATTAAACAACAAGATTTAACCATAAAAAGATTAATCCCGCCGTATTTTTATGCAAAAAAACATGCCGATAACGTAGCCCGCAGAGCGCCATGTCGAGTAAGCCGCACAGAGATCACAGAGAGCAAAGAGAGCACACAGAGCACAGAGTATCAAATCTGACTGGGAGGGCGCCGCTTTAGGCCGCCGCTGCCAGCACTGTCACCACGCGATAGTGTAATGTAGGAGATGCGCTTTCCAAGCGCATCATGCAGATTGTGAGCATTTTGAGCTTTCGGCGGTTGAACCCCCCTCGCTCCTACCACCATAAATTTTCTCTGTGCTGCTTTTTCGTCACGGCTGCTCTGTGCCCTCCAGAGAGCGCGTATAGCGCGAGCGGGGCCCTTATGTCCGGATGGCCTCTGCGCGCTCTGCGGGCTCTGCGTGAGTTTTTCTTCTCTCTATATGGTGGTAATGCGCTTGGAAAGCGCATCTCCTACAGCCGTGGCCACCCAGCATGCTAATGGAAGCAAAGCATGTCGTGGCGGCCAGAGCTGATTGTGGCGGGCTAAAGCGGCGCCCTCCCAGTCAGATTTGATACTCTGTGCTCTCTGTGTGTTTTTTATCGGGAGTGACGCTTTTGAATTTATGTGTCCGGGTAAAGGCCTTAAAATTCCGATACGGCACCATTTCTTGTGAAAAAACACAAAAATGTAATCAGCTAGAGTGTTAATTAACAAATATTAACTAATCGGGGGGGTAAAGTGGACCCTTATTCGTAACTTTGCACACCATATGATGGTGCAAGATAGTATTCTGTTCTTTGCGTGATATAATGGAACATATATCAACAGAATAATTGGTATGCAAAT
>JAHZGZ010000148.1:4148-5632 GCA_019420545.1 Bacteroidales bacterium
CGTGTGAGATGAAAAAATATCTTCGACGTATAGTTCTGATTCTTTTATTGTATTCAGGTACAATCTTTACGGAGGCTCAACTGGCAGTGAAAAACAACCTGCTGTACGATATGACCACTACCCCCAATATCGGTCTGGAATACGGGGTAGACTATCGCTCTACGGTAAACCTCGTATACGGCCTCAACCCCTGGAACTTCTCCGGGGGCGATCGCAAGGTGAAGCACTGGGTGCTTATGCCCGAATACCGCTGGTGGCTCTGCTCGCGCTTCAACGGCCATTTCTTCGGCGTACACGCCCTCGGCGGCCAGTTCAATGCCGCCAATGTCAATCTCCCCATCCCCGGAGCTTTCTTCGGAGGCGAGAATCTGCGCAGCGGAGTAAAGGATCACCGCTATCAGGGGAGCTTTCTCGGCGCTGGCGCCACCTACGGCTATCAGTGGATACTCTCGCGCCACTGGAACATCGAGGCCGAGGTAGGCGTAGGATACGCCCATGTGTGGTACGACAAGTATGCTTGCGGAGAGTGCGGCGCCCGTCTCGACAAGGGAGGTTCCAACTACTTCGGCATCACCAAGCTCGGCATATCATTTCTGTATCTCTTCTAACCCTCTACTGCCTGCGCTATGAAACGTATAACCTCCATATATAGCCTCCTCCTCGCCGCCATGGTTATCCCCGTGGCTGTAGCCGCCGCATCGGCAGGCATCACCCGCAATATCGACTTCCATCGCGCGGGCGCCGACATGCGCGTGGCCATGGAGCTTGTGCTCGACTCACTTGAGCTGGGCGCCAACCATCAGCTTTTTGTCACCCCCGTGCTCCATTCCGGCGCCGCCGATTCGGCCCGGGTGGCCCTCCCCACCGTGCTCCTCAACGGCCGCAACATGCACTATGCCTACGAGCGTGGCTCGCTGCGACGCGAAATCGTCGACTCCTACGACCTTACCGCCGAGGTATGGCGCCACAACGGCAGCAGCCAGAGCGTATCCTACTCCGAGACCACACCACTGCGCCGCTGGATGTACGGCCCAAAGGCCTTCCTGAGCATCGTCTACGACACCTGCGGATGCGGTGTCCCCGCCGGGCGCGAGATTGTGAAGATACCTCTGGGCCTCACCCCGCAGATGCGCCACACATATCTCACCCCCGAGGTTACCGAGCTGCCCGTGGCTATCCACGAGGGTGAGGCGCGCGTGCAGTTCGAGGTCGACCGCACCGAGCTACACCCCGAGCCCTACACCTGCCGCAGCGGACAGCGCATCGACAACCGCGAGCAGCTCGCCATAATCTACGATTCGATACGCTATGCCACCTCCGACCCCAACGTGGAGATAGCCCGCATCGACATATGCGGCTACGCGTCGCCCGAGTCACCCTACAGCCACAACGACTACCTCGCCACCAACCGCTCGCGGGCCTTGGCCGAGTATATAGGCGAGCGTTTCAGTCTCCCCGCCGACAAGTGCGCCTACAGCGCGGTG
>JAHZGZ010000149.1:0-1354 GCA_019420545.1 Bacteroidales bacterium
TACATGATCGCAGCCTCACAGAACTCACCCCTCGACCAGACACTGCGTTTCTCGCTTACTTTCGACATGGACGGACTGAAGGAGATCTTCGGCCGCCGCTGATAATTTTCTGACGACATGACTGCATCTGCATTCAGAATAGGCAACGGATTTGACGTGCACCGACTTGTGGCCGGGCGCGAACTGTGGATATGCGGCGTGAATATTCCGCATCACCTGGGATTGCTGGGGCACAGCGATGCCGACGTGGCTCTGCATGCTCTTAGCGACGCTCTTCTCGGGGCGGCTTCGCTGCGCGACATAGGTTATCATTTTCCCGACACTGAGCCCGCTTACAAGGGGGCCGACTCGCGGCGTCTGCTGCGCGAGGTGGTGCGCCTTATCGGGGAGAAGGGGTATGCCGTGGGGAATGTCGATGTGACCATCATGGCACAGGCACCAAAGATGCTGCCTCACATCCCCGCGATGATCGCCAACATAGCCGCAGACCTCGGGGTGGATCCCGATTGCGTGTCGGTAAAGGCCACCACCACCGAGCGCCTCGGCTTTACCGGGCGCGAAGAGGGTATTGCTGCAATGGCTACCGCGCTGATTTATAAGGATTGACGTACTGCGGGAGCATGTGCGCAGACGCTTGTGGATAAATGTTTTGGCGGTATAGATAATTTTGCATATATTTGCCGCCCAAATCAGATAAGTCATGACAAAAAGCAAAGTTTACACAACAACCGGTGACAACGGTGCTACATCGCTTGTCGGAGGTGTCAGAGTGAAGAAAACCGATATCCGTATCGAAGCCTATGGTTCGGTTGACGAGCTTAATGCCAACATCGGTGTGCTTCTTGCAATACCGTGTCTACAGCCCGCAGCCGTAGAGCTGCTCCACCGCGTGCAGAATCGTCTGTTTAATATCGGTGCGTATCTGGCTACCCCCAATCCTGATAATGCCATTACCCGCTGTCCGGGTCTGACCGCAGAAAATGTGGAATATATTGAGCATGTGATCGACGAATTTGACGCCCAGCTTCCCCCGCTGACCAACTTTGTGCTCCCCGGCGGAACACAGCGCGCCGCCGTGTCGCACGTATGCCGCACTATGTGCCGACGCTGCGAGCGTCGTATCGTGGCTTTGGCCGACACTACCTATGTTGATCCGAATGTGTTGCGCTATATCAACCGACTGAGTGATTTCTTCTTCGTGCTTGCACGATTCAACAACGTTGACAACCAGACCGACGAGCTCTTCTGGGACAAGAACATTTAAATGCTCTTAACCCCCTGAACCAGGGTGGTGCGCCATACGTTACCTAACAATAAAAATCTAAAAGAATATGTACTGGACACTTGAATTAGC
>JAHZGZ010000149.1:1364-14512 GCA_019420545.1 Bacteroidales bacterium
AGCTTCAAAGCTTGAAGATGCTCCCTGGCCCGCAACCAAAGAGGAGCTTATCGACTATGCCATGCGTTCAGGAGCTCCCCTCGAAGTAATTGAAAACCTTCAGGAAATGGAGGACGAGGGCGACACCTACGAATGCATCGAGGACATCTGGCCCGACTACCCCTCCAAAGAAGACTTCTTCTTCAACGAGGACGAGTATTAATATAAAATCCGCCCGATTTTAAGACATAAACAACTAATACATAAGCGATTGACAAGCGACGAAATAAACTTGTCAATCGCTTTTTGTATCCTTTTACCGCAAAATATGGCCGTTGAGAGGTAGAAAGTTACAAATGGCTTTTAGAATATACTTGTATAAACGCATTCTTTCTTCCGAGATTTGTGAGTATCTCGGATTCTGAAATGCGCGATGTATCTGTTCGTTGGCTATATCGACGGCGCAACCCAGTTCGCCCAGTCATGCGGAGGTGGAGGCACCTCATCAGACCTCCCATGGGACCGCAACCCGGATGAAGACGACCGCCGCTTCGCCTACCGCTGCATGATGCAAGCACATAAGATGCTGAAACCAACTCAGCCGAAACGAAATATGAATGGAAGAAGATGAGAGTTATTACGTTTCTTATGATGGGTATATTCGCTGATCACTTCAATATCTTGAATGATGCAACGGTGCCATCATTATATATTAATCGTTCAATATAAAAGCCTTTGCATGGAGACTCGGATAATTTTCGGCCATCAAGAGAGAAGTAATGTATTGATTTTACAATCTTATCATCTGCCATTGGGTTTTCAATGCCTGAAGAATTACGTCTGTGTCCGAATATCCAATCGAGGCGTTCCGTGGTATAACTCTGAATGCATGTTACTTCATGAGTCCAGCCTTCTTCTATGTCAAATCTGGTAATAGCACCCCGGGCGTTCAGTTCATCGATAAAATCTGATGCTGTTTCAACGCTCATAATCCGGTCTGATGTTCCCATTACTGTATATATGGGAGTCGTTGCCACATTGTCAGCATCACACTTTGACGGATTGCCGGCGACAGGCATGGCTGCGGAGAACAGACGAGGATATGCAGAAAGCATACTCCATGTTCCGGTTCCACCCATCGAACCGCCAAAAATATAGATGTCGGTATTGTCTAACGATTCTGAGAGGATGTACCTGTCAATCAAAGCCTTCAGGACTCCAAGCATCGGACCGCCCCACGATTTGTCAGAAGGACATTGAGGAACAAGATAGACCGCATTGAGTTGTTTAAAATCAAGATAGTTTGCGATACTGTCAATGCCGGCTTCTTTCATCTGGGTATCATTGTCGTTTCCTTTACTTGAACCGCCATGCAGGTAAATCACAAGTACCTGATTGCCCATGTCGTTTGTATGTGCGACTCTGTATGGCATTTCAATTCCTGCTGACACAATTTTATCTGCTTCAAAAACCAAATTATTCTCTGATTTACCCTCACCCACGCAGAAAAGGATGCCGATTAACGACATCCAGATCCGGAAGATTTTTCCAGTGTTCATGTTATTATCTATCTGCGATTTCTATGATTCTTTCGTTTGTCGGTGCCCTTACCCATTCTGTCCAGGAGCTTCTTTTCAAGCTTATAAGCCTTGTCAATCTGCTGTTCGGAAAGGAACCCGCTGTAAATATGATAGTATTTTTTTCGCAGGTCGAGAATCTTCTGGCTGCGATCAAGGCGCTGCTCGGTGGTCAGTCCCTTACGGGGGCCAAGTGCCCAGATTTCGCGCTGGTACTGACAATAGGTTTCCACATATTTATTGGTGGTCGGTTCGTCAAGAGCAAGTTCATGTGCGATATACTGTGCCTGCTTGGTAGCCAGCTCTTCACGTGACAATCGTTGACCGCTATTGTTCTGTGCTACTGCTGTTGCTCCACTTGCCACAATCATGATGGCAATAAGGATAACTCGGAATAACTGTTTCATAATTCATTTGTTATTGTATTTGGTTTAGAAAAAAATCCTCGTGGTATATTTCGACAAGATATTCCTGATCGGCTTCGCTCAGATTGCCGAATGCAAGGTCTATCTGTGTCAACGGGTCATTTTGCACTGCCGACAGGGGTCTTATCATCAACAATAATGCGACGCTTGCCGCTGCTGCAATCCCGCCGATTGAACTCCATCGGAGAATCCGACGTTTGCGCATATTCTGTCTGTCTTTTTTCAATGTGGTGAAAACATGAGCTTCCATTTCACCGAAAGTCTTCTCCGGCATCGTGTATGGCATCCGTTTCCCAATATCGTTGAAATCAAATTTTTGAGCCATTATAATATTTTTTAAGCATTCATATATTTGACTATCTTTTCCTTGGCAATATGATAGCTCGCCTTGACACTTGATGGAGTTGAACCGATTATGTTGGCAATCTCCTCATATTCAAGTTCGTCGTAATATCGCAGGTTGAATGTCAGTTGTTGTTTGGTCGGCAAAGAAAGGATTGCGTTCTGCAGTTTCACAGCCTCGATATCCGTATAATTGACATATTCCTCATCTGCTATCGTTCTCGCCTCCGACGAATCGTTGTCTTCAAGGGAGATTATGTTATCACGCCGTTTGCCAATCAGCCTGAGGGCTTCATTGGTGGCAATACGATAAATCCATACATTAAGAGAACTGTCGCCCTTGAATCTATCGATTGACCGAAATATGCGGATAAATGTTTCCTGTGTAGCATCCTGTGCATCAGAATGATGTATCACCAGACGCCGGATATGCCAATACACAGTTTCCCATTTTTCTTTCATCAGGATACGGAAACCTGATTCGGAATCATGCCGGATTGCATTGATTAATTCAGCATCGTCAGTCATGAGCTTGCGCCAGGCATAATATAGAATTTCTTTTTACCTTCAACGATTGACAGGATAGGAATATTTCTATCCAGGACAAAGGCGTCAAGTTCCGCCTCTGCCGCATCCTTGTTGAGCGATGTTATTTTCGCATATTGCTTGACTGTGAGTCGGGAGTTAGTGTTCAGATATGCCAACGCCATTGCCAGCCTTTCTTTCTGGCTGAATCGGTTGCTTACATGCTGCGTAACAAGATGATGATATATCGGAGTAGGAATGGCAATAACACGTGTCGGATGATGGATGTGATGAAGATGAGGACGATGTGCGTCTGCATGATTGCACCCTACAACTATTAAAGTTCCGACTGCCATTATTTTCAATTTTGAGCTGATGTTCATAACTTCATTTATTTTTGCGTTCTATATATATGACCTGGGCAAACATCAGCCGTCAAAAACAAGTATCAATTTTTTCCTAAAATTAAACAAGCTCTAAATATTGATTGAAGGTGTTCTTGACAGGAGAGTTCTGTGGTGTCGGTTCGATGAGCCGGATATGACAAATTTCCATTTGAAGAATAAGCTCTTATTCTTCAAATGGAAATTTGTCATGAGTTATGAATGCTCGCGACGGCCTTTATTACCGTGTGTAGTTTTTCGCGCGGAAGAGGCTGTCGATGCCGGCGGTGACCGCGCGGGTATCCCAGTCGGCGCGGTTGGCGAAGACGATGTAGTGGATACGTTTATCGGGCCATGTGCCTTCGACTATCGAGTAGCCACCGTTGGTGTTCATGTGGTAGCTTTTGAGCGGGAATCCCGGTTCGAGACGTAATGCTGTGCCCAGGCCGAACGAAACCATCGGTATGTCGGTAGGTACATAGGGTGTATCCTTTTCACGGATTGATGAATCGGAGATTATTTTGTTGGAATACAGCGCTGTATTCCAGCGCATGAAGTCGCGGGCTGATGTGTAGACTCCCCGGTCGGCGCGCGTCAGGAAGAACGGTGCTTCACCGAGATCATACTCCTCCCACTTGCCGTCGTCGCTGCGGAATATCAGTGGCGACGGCTTTCCGGTGGCTTGGCGGTAGGCATGTGCTGTCTTTGGCAGCTCTGTCTCGTAGGTATAGTAGAATGCCTCTTTCATGCCGGCCGGGCGGAAAATGTTGGCTGTCATCCACTCCTCGAACGGCATGCCTGTGATGCGCTCGATAAGTGGCGCTACGAGTATATAGGCCGGATCCTGACGCTCGTAGTGTGTGCCCGGCTCAAATTCGGTGGCTGTAAGGTTTTTGAACGACAGGATATGCTCGTCCTCGTCGCCATACAGGGCATAATCTTTGCGCAGGGCGAACACCGTGTGGTTCGAAGCCTGATACTTGGTCCATTCCTTCCGGTTGCGCGGACGCAGATCGGGCAGTCCTGAGCTGTGGGTAAGGATATGGCGTATAGTAATTTTGTCAAAGATTTCGTGGTTGAATTCGGGGAAATACTTCGACAGGCTGTCGTCAAGCGACAGACGGCCCTCTTCGGCGAGTTTCAGAAGGGCGGCTGTGGTAAATATTTTTGATGCCGACGACAGGTTGAACAGCGTGCTGTCGGTAATTGGTTCCATAGTCTGGAGGTCGGCAACGCCAAAGGCATGGCTATATATAATGGTGTCGTTGCGCATAACCATGGCTATGCCGCCGGGACCTTCTTCATCAGGGAAAATTTCAGAAAAGAGTGAGTCAAGACCGGCCGTGACGGCACACGGGGGAAGCTGGCTGCCGGACACGGTCTTGGAATGGCAGGAATACAAGGCCGACAAGACCACAGCCGCGGCAAGTGCCATGCGGCATATATTCGAGATAATTCGGTACATCGTTCGTTGTGTGATTTATGTATTGGCTGGAGAAACAAGTGCGCCATGCGCTCCTTGCCACGGTGACTGAACAATGCAAAAGTAAAAGATAAACTTGTGGTGCGTATACCGTTAATCAAAATTTAAATAATTTGTAGCAGTATTGTAAACGATATTTAGAACGTGTGACGGCATATGGCTTTCAAACTCGGGCTGATTGGCAGACGAATTCCGATAGTCACATATGAATAAAAAACGGAGCTGTTTGTCGCAGTTATATTCTTGTCGCTTAAACGCTACGCAAATATATTGCGCTAAAACAGCTCCGTTTTGTTTGTGTGTCCCTAAATTATTTAGAAACCGCTTCTTTGGTCGGACTAAAGGCCTCGGTAGTGGTAGAAGCGTCCGAGCCAGTCGTAGGGGCTAAGCGTCATGACGCGCGGACTGTCGAGGAATTTCAGGAAATTTTCTGTAGCGGGATGACCCTTGTACGGTGTGAAGAATCCGCCGGGAGCGCTGTTGCGCCAAGTGGCCACATAAGCCATTTTCACCGCTTCCCCATTGTCGTCGGTCAATGCCGACATTAGCCTGTCGGTGAACCATCTGGGATTGTCGATGCCTGCTTGGCCTGTTTCGGACAATGCGGCAATCTTGCCGTGTGCAACGGCGTAATCGCTGATTACTTTCAGACGACGGCGCGCTTTGGAGGCGTCCGGTTCGTCTGCGCGGAAGTCCCAGTAGTCATCCATGGCTATTACATCGACATACTCGTCGCCGGGGTAATATTCAAGATAATCCTGCTCTGACTCGAAGTTGATATCGGGTGAGAAGGCATATAAAAAGTTGTGGATGTTGCAGCTGTCGCGAAGGTATTCGACCGTGAAGCGGTAAAGGCTCTTGAATTCGTCAGGTGTGCAATATTTACGGCTCCACCAGAACCAGTCGCCGTCAAACTCATGCCATGGGCGGAAGATAATCGGAATGTTGGCGCCATCCTTTCCTACAAGAGCCTTGTTGTGCTCGGCTATCTTGTCGAGCATGGCACGGAACTGCATGTGATGCGATCCTCCGGGAAGAATCTTGCGCACAATGCTGTCGCCAGTTTCATAGAAACTGCCTCCTGTTACCGGATTGGCGGCATGCCAGCAATAGGAGTTGATGCCCCCTTCGTAGAAGGCTGAGCATGTCAGGTCGCGCACCTTACGGTTGTCGTCCGCCATGTTTTCGCTGTACGGCGCGGCTATGTGCATGAAATCCCAGCTGTAGAACTGCGGCTTGCGACCCGATATGCGTTCTATGTCGCTGCGGCCTTCCTGCTCGCACCATCCGAATCCCGACGATGTGGCATCCTGCGCGCCGAAGGCGAAGCGGTCGCTGTCCATGAGCTTGCGCAGATTGTCGTAGAGGGCCTTGGTTGCGAAAGTGGCGTTGGCATCAGTAGGCATGACGGTGAATTCGGCATTCTGAGGTTGCGAAGTGCGACGGTCACGGGTGATGTTTTCAGCATTTTCCAATACCCATGGGCGTGCTCCGAGCTGCACGTTTTCGAAGCGGATGTCGCGGCAGTTGCGCAGCAGCACCTCGTATTGTGCCGAATCAATGGTGATGTTGCGGAATGTAACATCGGTGATCGGCTGCTCCGGCACTCCGAGCACCTGTATGGCGTTGCCGCGGCAGTTGCGTATACGAATATCTTCGAACGACAGGTTATGGATGTGCCTCACGTCATCCGAGGTATACGTACCTGGTCGATAGCCCTTTATCCAATACCACATTGTAATGTCTATGCCCCAGTCGCCGGTGTCCATTACATCGATGTCGCGGAAGTGTACATCCTCTATGGCTCCGGTTCCCTGGTTTTCCTGACGGCTACATATCTGGAAGCCGCGGTCGCTGTGCTCCACCAGGCAGTGTGTGATCCACACGTTGCGCACTCCGGCAGGAAGCTCCACACCCACGCATATTCCTCCTCCCTGTACGAATCTACAGTGGCTTATGTGGATGTTTTCCGATTTTTTGCTTATGAGATTCCCTTTGCTGTCGGTGAACTCCACCGACTTTATGGCTATATTGTCGTCCTGGCCGTCGAGCACACTGTTGAGCAGGTAGCAGTCGGAGGACGAATCCGGATCCCATCCGTCGGCGTTGCTAAGTCCGAATCCCGACGACACGATGTTGCACTCGTATGTGGTCAGGCCGTTACAGAGCAACGGGTGAATGTTCCAGGTACATGGATTAGTTACTGTGATGTTGTCAAGCGCAACGTTGTCGCAGTTGATTATCGGCAGTCCGCGGGAGCGTGACATGCGGCTGAGGTTTTCGGTCTGCTGACGGGCCAGCACACTGCCTTGATTGTCAATTGTTCCTCCGCCGTAAATGCGGATATTGCGGTATCTGCGTCCGTCATTATCCAGCTTGCCGAGATTCAGCACACTGGCGAAGGTGTTGACTCCCCACCCTTCGTAGCGTGTGGGCACGAGCGGATAATGGGCCAGATTGTTGACTGCCTTGAGTGTCGCGCCCTCCATGAGGTTTATGGCGATGCTGTCGCGCTCTATAAACAGGGCTCCGGTGATGTATGTGCCTGCGGGAATCATTACCGTGCCACCTGCGGGACACTCGTCGATGGCGCGCTGTATCACCTTGGTATTTATGGTTGTGCCGTCGCCCTTTGCACCGTAATCGCGCACGTCGAGCGTTGCGGCCGGCTTGGCTGTGGTGAATCTCACGTCGCCCTTATGACGGCCGGTATGTCCGTCGACGCTGATGCTGTAAGTGGTGTTCGGCTTGAGCCCCGACAGCCTGAAGCTGTTGGCTGTGGTGGTGGCTGTCTTATGTCCGTTGACTTTGATTGTATACTTTTTTGCAGCCTCACCCTGCGGCTCTTCCCAAAACAGGATCGCCTCGGTGTCGGTGAGTGTCCCGGGGAGCACTCTTGTGGGCATCGCGCAGACATGTAGTCCACAGACTGCCAGCATTATCGCCGACAGCGAATTGCGAAATATGCGTATCATCATTACTTTATCAGTTCGAGTTTCACCCCCGAGCAGTCGGTGGTATGTATCGGTTTCATGCCGGGGTGCGACGGCGCTGCCGATGCTGTGACATCGCGCACCACAAGATTATCTACGTTGACAGCGTCGATAGCGTAGGTGTGATAAGGCTTGTCGGCTCCGTCCCAGCCTATGTTGCCCTGTGAGAAAAACACGTTACGTGCGTTTTCGATATAGAACACCGGTTCGTCTGCGGCATAGAGGCTGCGGTCGGGGTTTACGTTGAGACGCAGATCATAGTTGCCGCCGGCTTCGTCCTCGATGCGGCTACGGCGCATGATGAAGTCGAAGTTATTGAAGTAAACGTTCTCGATAACCGTCTGCGGATCGGCTATGATCACTACCGAGTTTTCACCTACACTGGTGATATTGTTGAAATACAGGTTGCGTATCTTGCCTATGACGGGCTTGTCGGGGCGCAATTGCATGGCGGTGATGTTGATCGGCTCGCCCTGCCCCCACCAGTCGCCGGTGTGAAGGCGTGTTTCGATGTGTATGTTGTCGAACGACACGTTTTCAAGTGAGCATGAGTCGCTTACCGATATGTTTATCCCTCGGTTGGAGTCGAATATGGTGATGTTGGAAAAATTATAGTCCGACATCGGATTCTGGTCGTGGCCGCCGATACGTATGCCGCTTGAACGCGACTGCAGCACGCAGTTGGATACATTGACATTGCGCGAGGGAGCCTTGATGTTCTTGAATCCCGGGTCGCCCTGGTGCCAGCCGTAGCCGGCCACAACGATGGCGTCGTCGCCGGCGTAAATGTGGCAGTCGGAGATTGTGGCATTGCTGCATGAGATCAGGTCGATGCCATCGCTGTTGGGGATCATCAGATCGTTGAATATATCAAGGCCGCTTATCCTTATGTCCTGACTGTGTACGATCACGAAACACCAGTAGGGAGAGTTGATACAGGTGAAGTCCTCGAGTTTCAGGTTGCGGCATTCGGTGAATACGATCATCTGGTGGTAACGGTCGAGCGGTTCGTAGGGGCCGTCGTCGGGAGCCGACGGGGCGTTGCGGAATTCCTGGCCCTGCCGGGTACGGCTTTTCTCTTGCGGGCCTACAGTCTTGGAACGCTCTGTATCCATGAAAGCGAGTCCCTGGCCGTCGATTGTGCCGCCGCGTACTGTTACGTTGACAGCTCCGTCGGTATAAAACACTCCTGCCAGCTGCTCGTTATGACGCTGGTATTGGGTAAGGTCGGTAGTGGCTTTGAGTACTGCACCGTGTTCCATGTGGAATTCCACATCGGAACGCAGGTTGAGTGTGCCTACAAGATAAGTGCCCGTTGGGACGAATACTGTACCTCCTCCTGTCTCGGCACAACGGTCGATCGCTTGCTGTATGTGGGACGTGGTGATCCGACTTCCGTCGGCAACGGCGCCGAAATCGGCTACATTGACTGAGGCCGCTGATGCTGCGGCTGCGGTCATGGCGCAGATTAGTGGCAAAAATTTATGTACCATATTTATTATAGATAGGGAGAATGATATAAAAGTATATTATATGTGATAAGATGGCCTGATGGTTCCGTCGCAAAGGTACATTATGGATATTGTATCGAACGGTACTTTTATAGCCTATGATGATATTATCGGACTCTTGCATAACATTCTCACTTGTTTAGTAATGCATGCTTCCCGGCGTCTGACAGGCCTTTGATGTACTTGTAAAGTCATGTTAACTGTGTTAAATATTAAAAAGTCTAATTATTGGAAAAAATAGTATTATTTTGTTTATTGCCTATGCGCTTATTTTGCATCCACAAAATTATATTTTTATTTTTTTCAAAAACCGTTAACCAATCATGAAAAAACTTTGGCTATTTTTGCTATGTTGCGTATTGTGCGGTTCCGTCGCTTGGGCACAGGACATACTTGTGACCGGTACGGTGACTGATGCAAGCGATAACTCGCCTTTGCCAGGTACCACAATTCGTGTTAAAGGAGCCCCTCAGGGCACTTCGTCTGATGCGGAGGGTCGTTACAGTATCAAAGTAAACCGGGGCGACGAGCTTACATTCTCTTTTATAGGAATGGAGCCGCAGTCGGTAAAGATCAACAGTTCGCGCACATTGAATGTGGCGCTTGTTGGAACCGGCAACACTCTTGACGATGTGGTGGTCGTAGGCTATGGCACCATGAAGAAAAAAGATCTGACCGGAGCCATATCTCAGGTAAAAGGCGACGATCTGATCAAGAACAATCCTGCGCTGGCAGTCAACAATGCCCTTCAGGGGAAGGTCGCCGGTCTGCAGGTGCGCCAGAACGACGGCGCTCCGGGCGCCGGACTCACCATTCTTGTGCGTGGTGCCAACTCATTCAGCACCGACACCCAGCCGCTCTATGTTATCGACGGTCTCCCCTACGGAGGCGGTCAGTCGGCACCCTCGACAGGTATCTCGGGCACAGGCTCTGGCTCCAACGCCCTTGCCAACATCAACCCCAACGACATCGAGTCGATCGAGGTGCTGAAGGATGCTTCGGCTACTGCCATTTATGGTTCGCGCGGTGCCAACGGCGTTGTCATCATCACCACCAAGCGCGGCCAGGAGGGCAAGACCAACATCACTTTCTCGACCAACTTCACATTCTCGAAGGTGGCCAAAAAGATGGATGTGCTTGACGCCGTTACCTATGCCGAGTATCTTAATGAACAGTACGACAATACCAATCCCCTCGGCCAGCGCCCCTATCGCGGCGAGTGGTATTACGGTACCGATGCCAACAACAATATCCTTACCAATACCGGAAAATATTCTCCGGCTCCCGGCGACTTCGCAAAGCCCGGAATATACATGGATGAGTATGGCAATACCGATGTAGTAGGTACATCCGACTGGCAGGACGGTATATTCCGGAACGGTTTCACTCAGGAGTACAACCTGTCGATCGACGGAGGCAACAACCGCGGCGGCTACATGATGTCACTCAACTACACCGATCAGAAAGGTATAATCGTCGGCTCTGACTACAAACGTTTCGCCGTACGCTCCAATTCATGGCGCAAGCTGACCGATTGGGCTGAATTCGGCCTTAACATCAACTACACCAACGCCACCACCAACTTCGTCAACTCCAGTACTTCGGACGGCGACGGTGTGATCCGCTCGGCGCTTGTGTTCCCGCCCACCTACGATCCCTCCATCAATACCAAGGAGGATAATGAGCTTAACTGGCTCGCCGCCAATCCTTATGTATATGTGCGTGAGGCGTTCGACGAGTACAAGTCCAACAATGTATATCTCTCCTCATATCTGGAATTCACGCTCTTCAAGGGCTTGAAACTGCGCGAGAATATCGGTTACAGCTATTCGGGCAACAACCGCAACATGTACTATAACCGTAAGACGAACCAGGGTTATGAGCCGACCAACGGCAAGGGTGGCCAGGGTTCGGCCTGGAGCACCGGATTCACCAGCGAGACTCTCCTCTCCTATAATAATACATTCGCGGAGAAGCACACTGTCAATGCTGTGGCAGGTGTGACCTTCGAGCAGTCTGACTGGCAGAACAACAACATGTCGGCCTACGACTTCCCGACCGATATGACCCTGATGTGGGATATGAGCGCTGCCGGCAAACAGTATCCTCTCTACTCAAGCCGCGGACGCAAGCGCATGCAGTCCAACCTCGTGCGCCTCAACTACTCCTACGACGGGCGCTACATGGCCACAGCTACATGGCGTGCCGACGGTTCGAGTGTGTTTGTCGAAGGCAACAAGTACGCCAACTTCTTCTCCGGAGCACTTGCATGGCGCATTTCCGAGGAATCATGGCTGCGCGACGTATCGTGGCTCGACAACCTGAAGTTGCGTGCAAGCTACGGACAGACCGGTAACCAAGGTATTGACGTATATGCTACGGTGCCAGCTATGGCAGTTGCTTCCTATCCCTTCGGCGGCGCATTGTCGGCCGGTTATGCCGAGCAGACCTGGAAAGGTCCCATCAACAAGAATCTCAAATGGGAGACAACCGATCAGGTTGATGTCGGTCTCGACCTGTCGCTCTTCAACAACCGCGTGAACTTCACCATCGATGCATATTACAAGCGCACCAACGACCTTCTCCAGAAGGTGATCATCGAGTCAAACTCGGGCTATACCCAGATGGCTGTGAATATGGGCAGCGTTACCAACCGCGGTCTTGAGATCGCCGGTACATTCCGCCCCGTCGTCACCCGCGACTGGCGTTGGACGATCGATGCCAATATCTCGTTTAACCGCAACCGTATCCACGATCTTCCCGGCGACCAGTATGCAAGCCAGTTTATCAACGGCATAAAGAATGTGTTCGTTCTCCGCAACGGCTGTCCGATCGGAACAATCATGGGCTATGTCGAGGACGGTTTCTACGACAATGTAGCTGAGGTACGCGCTGACAAGCGTTTCGCCAAGGTATCTGACGCGCAGGCTCAGAGCATGGTTGGTGAAATCAAGTACCGCGACTACGACGGCGACGGTGCGATCACCGACAAGGACAAGCGCATCATAGGCGACGCCAATCCCGACTTCACCTATGGCCTTACCAACACCCTGCAATGGAAAAACTTTACCTTCAGCTTCTTCCTTCAGGGATCGTATGGCAACGACATTCTCAATGCCAACACTATAGCCAACAATACCAGCGCGTCGATGACAGGTATATCCAACATCACCCGTCACCAGTACGAAACCCGCTGGACTCCCCAGAATGCTGCTAATGCCGAATGGCCTAAGGCTGCCTACGACAGCTATACACGTGAATGGTTTTTCTCCGACCGCTACATCGAGAATGGCTCGTATCTGCGTCTCAAGAATGTATCGCTCGGCTATACATGGACTCCCAAGTGGAAGGGTGTCGGCGCGGTCAACATCTATGATCCCGATGTCAACGCTTTTGGCGGCGATGTATCGCGCTCGGGTGTCGACCTGTTCTCCTATCCGAGCAGCCGCTCTTTCTCCTTTGGCCTTAAACTCAACTTCTGATTCCGAAAACGATGAAAACCAAGATATTCAAAATAGCCCGGGCGACTGCAGTCGCGATGTCGCTCGCATTGACGACCACCTCGTGTGAGGACTGGCTCAAAGAGGAGTCATTCGACTTCATTCAGCCCGACGATATCGAGGACTCCGACAAGGGCGCCAACCAGTGGCTCACCGGTTGCTACAGCAAGGTGCTCACCATGTTCACCAGCACCGACCCCTATCCCATGGTATGGGAGTACGACAGCGATTACCTTACGGGGCCGAGCTGGGCGTTCGGCACGTTCGGTGCCGGTAACTTCCAGGGCAACTCACTGATCAACAACATGTGGGAAAGCAACTACGAGCTTATCCACCGCTGCAACTACGGAGCATACAAGGTCGGTGAGATGGGCAATGTGACTCCGCGCGTCAAGACAGCCATTCTCGGCGAGATGAAGTTTATAAAGGC
>JAHZGZ010000015.1 GCA_019420545.1 Bacteroidales bacterium
TGGCGATGCCGATGATGTCGGAGAAGACACCTGCGGCGGTCACTTCGGCACCTGCGCCGTAACCCTTGATCACCATCGGATACTCGTTGTAGCGCTCGGTGGTGATGAGGATTACGTTGTTGCTGCCGTCGAGATGGTAGAACGGATGTGCCGCGCCTACCGTGCGCAGCCCGACGCTTACTTTCCCATGGTCGAGCACTGCGGTGAAGCGGAAATGCTCTCCGGCCCTCTCGGCCTGAGCGCGCATCTCCTCGAACTTTCCGTCGAGAGCCTTTACCTTGTCGAAGAAATCCTCTATCGACCCTTCGAAGCATTCGTCGGGGAGGAAGAGATGCCGCTCCACATCCTCCTGCGACGTGGCATAACCTGCTTCTCGGGCGAGAATCACGAGCTTGCGCATGACGTCGCGGCCGCTCAGGTCGACGCGCGGATCAGGCTCGGCATAGCCGGCCTCGCACGCCATTTCGATAGCGCGGCTCATGGGTACCTCGGGGCTGAGTACATTGAAAATGTAGTTGAGGGTGCCGCTGAGCACTGCCTCGATGCGCAGTATCCTGTCGCCGGAGTTTATCAGATTGTTGATGGTGTTGATGATGGGAAGTCCGGCGCCGACATTGGTCTCGAAAAGGAATTTTACATCCTTCTTGCGGGCCATGCGCTTCATGCGCAGATAATTGTCGTAATCGCCCGACGCGGCTATCTTGTTGGCTGCCACTACGTTGATGTTATGGCTGAGCAGATCGTAGTATAGCGCGGAAATTTTCGGACTCGCCGTGCAGTCAACAAACACGGAGTTGAAGATATTCATCCCGATTACCTCCTTGCGGATGTTTTCGGGAGTGGCGTCGATCGCCGACTCGTCAAGCAGCTGGCTGTAACGGTCGATATCAATGCCTTCGCGGTCGAATATGCATTTGCGGGAGTTGGCTATACCTACGATACGCAGCTGCAAGGCTTTGTTTTCCAGCAGGTTTTCCTGTTGGGCGTGGATCTGCGACAGCAGGTGTCGCCCCACATTGCCGGTACCGACTACAAACAGGTTTAAGACCTGAGTGTCAGATAAGAAAAAACTGTCGTGGATTACGTTGAGGGCCTTGCGCAGATCCTTGTGCTCGATTACAAACGAGATGTTGGTCTCGGAAGCTCCCTGTGCGCAGGCAATCACGCTTATACCGTTGCGGCCGAGCACGTTGAAGAGCTTACCCGCGATACCGCCGGTATGCTTCATGTTCTCGCCTACGATAGCTACCGTGGCAAGATTGGGCTCTGCTACAATCTCGCTGAGTGTGCCCGCTTTCAGTTCGGATGCAAACTCCTGGTTGAGCACCTGTATGGCATGGTCGGCGTCGGCATTGCGCACGGCAAACGATATATTGTTTTCCGAAGCGGCCTGGCTGACGAGGAACACTGAGATACCGTTCTGGGCGAGCGCGTTGAAAATGCGCGAGTTGATACCGATCACGCCCACCATGCCGAGGCCCTTGACGGTAACAAGGCAGGTGTCGTTGATCGAGCTTATACCCTTGATGGCTTTCCCTTCGGGCGACGGTTCCTGTTCGCTGATCCATGTGCCCGCGGCCGAGGGGTTGAAGGTGTTCTTTATGACGATCGGGATGTTCTTGTGGAACACGGGATAGATCGTCGGGGGGTATATTACCTTGGCGCCGAAGTTACATAGCTCCATGGCTTCGGTAAACGACAGGCGGTCGATTACGAGAGCGCCGGAGATGACCCTCGGATCGGCGGTCATGAAGCCGTCGACATCGGTCCATATTTCAAGCACACGGGCGTCAAGGGCGGCAGCAATTATGGCTGCGGTGTAGTCGGAGCCTCCGCGGCCCAGGTTGGTGACATTCCCTTCGGAGTCGCTGGCTATGAAGCCGGGCACCACTACCGTCTGTGCGTTGAGATTGTCAAATCGTTCGTGAATCAGAGGCTGGGTTGCTTCATTGTCGAGTACATGCTTGGCCCACTGCTTTACTGTCTTGATGAATGTGCGGCTGTCGATATGTACCGCGCCTTCGATTACGCGCGACACGATTACCGACGATATGCGCTCTCCGTAGCTTACAATTATGTCGAGAGTACGCTGGCTCAGATCGTGAATCAGGCTTACTCCGCGATAAATATTGCCAAGCTCCTCAAGCAGTGGATTGACGATCGACAGTACCTCAAGCTTGAAAGCGTCGGGCACGATACCGTCGATCACCTGACGGTGACGCTCGACGATGCGTGCATAGCTCTCAAGATGGGCGATGTCGCCCCCCGCAGCCAGACGTGCGGTAGCGATCAGCTGGTCGGTGATGCCGCCAAGGGCCGACACCACCACTATCACCGGCTCGTCGCAACCTTCAACAATGGCTTTCACGTTGCGCAGGCTCTCTACGGTGCCCACCGACGTGCCGCCAAATTTCATTACTTTCATTGGCTGATGAGTAGTTGTAAATATTCGTTGCTACAAAGTTACACATTTATTTTTAAACAATCTGCCGGAGTGCGGTGTGTTTGATTCAAATGTGCGTAAAACACTGTAGGACAGAATGTTGATTGTGCGTCTGCACATTGTGGTATCAGTGGCGTCCGACGCCGTTGCAAGCGTGGCATATGCCTGACTTATGGCATGGCTCGCAGTCGATCACGTGACCGTTGAGGTTCGGGGCGTAGCGTCCGGCTCCGTGGCAATGGGGACATTTCCCGGAACCGTAGCATGCCTGGCAGATACGTGATGATGTTGCATGCGATGACGATGAGGATGATGGCGTGGAGGAGGCCTCGGAGGTGGGAGTAGAGTAGTCGGGAGTCCATCCGGCAGATATTGCCATGCCTGTTACCTCAGGGGATATATATGTCTTGTCGAGCATCGAATTCCCGGTATTGGATTTTGGCAGCGCGACGGATGCCGACGCTCGGGCCGGTGCCGACGATGAGGATGATGTCAGAGCATTCGTTATCACGCCTGTCAGAGCGTTCAGCACCTGTAGCATCGCGGCTTGTTGCCGTGCTTCGTTTTCCTGCCGCGCGTTCATGGCGTCGATCAGCTGCTGCTGGCGTGCAAGTTCCATCTGACGACGTGATTCCTTCAGATTCTTTACATATTCGGCTCTTGCTTCCTTGACTTCGTCGTCGAGCCGGTTCTGGCGTTTGCGCAGTTCCTTTACATATGCTGCGAGGGTAGTGTAATTGTCGGCCTTTTCAGAGGTGTATTTCTTGGCAAAATACTCTAACGCATCCTCCAGATTGTAATCGGAACTGAACCTTATCGGAGTGTACCATGTATAGGGTGCGGCGGTGCCGTCGGCTTCTTTCTCGAGTTCTTTTCTTTCCGACTCCCACAGTGTGTTGGTGGCGATGCGAGTCAGCGCATTCTCCTGCATCTCGATCATCGGCTTTATATTCTCTGTTTCGGCCTTGAACCATGTCATGAGATTCTTTTCCTGGAACTCTTCGATTTTCGAGGGCTTTATCTGTGAGATCACATCATGCCAATGTTGCTTTTCATATGCTAATTCAAGCTTACTCATTGACGCATAATCGTAGGGCTTTGCGGGATCATAGACCTCGTATTCACCGAGCGATGATAACCTGACCAGAGCATATGGCTTTTTCTCGCTATCGTAGAACACGTTGACATCGGCGAAGCGCGGCTCCACCCTGAATGTGGAATCGACAAGCGACACACATCCTGTGCGATACATGAGGTTGTCGGGATCGTATATCGAGTAATATACTATCTGATCAGGAGTACTGATCCTTATCTGTGTAATCTTGCCCTTTATTATCGGTAAGCCGGTTGTACCGCCGTGGCGGCACAGGGATCTGGTGTAAACATTATACCCCTCGTTGCGTTTTCCCACTTCAAACACTTTGTACTCATGCATGACACCGTTTGCATCTTCTCTGAACTCCGTTTTTGTGAGAAATTTGTTGCTCCCTTCTTGGTAGATGAAGTATTCTCCGCCGGGAACCTTTATATTGAAATTTGATGAGTTGGGCGATTCAAAGAAACCGAGGGAATATGCCACGCCCATTCCATAGTCACTAAGATGCGGATATTCGTTCCTGCCGAAAAAGCGCGGAGGAAGGGCCGGATGGTAAATTGACATCCCCGTGGCGGCATCATGCGAGAATCCGGCGGGAACGGCGTCGCGAAATTCAACATCATCCGCCATCAGCAGATGTGTTCCGTCAAGAGCGAATACATGGGTTGGATCCGTACCCATCACCACATATTCCTTGTCGCCGTACTTCTTGATATCCGTTGCCGGATTGAACACATTGCGCTCTCCATTGCCAAACAGGTAGCGGGAGTCGTCGACCTTGAATACGGAATGACCTTTGAAAGATATGAGTTCGAGATGAGGGAATGTGCGGAGACTGTTATGGTAGCTGAACATCGGTATGGTGTCGGACGTGCGCATCAGGCCGATTTCTTTGTTCTTGCAATAGAATACGTAGTACATGGTTCCGTTCTTCCACCGCTCGATAGCAACATCCTTGATTTCGGGGAAGCGTTTCTTTATCTGTTTTTTGAATTCCTTGAAGTCGGAATCTTTTTCCATATTCAGTGCGCGCTGGAATGTGGATGGTGATGAAAATAGGTCGGGTTTCACCGCTGAGGCGGTAAAGCAAGAGGCCGTCAGGAGGGCTATTATCAGTAAAAGATGTCTGATCATCTGTCTTTCGGGTTAAAGGTGATTGGATATTACGGGTAATATGAAAAATTGATACAAAGGTAACGAATTAACTCCAAATATGCGACAATTTAACCGTTTTTGCGATATCCATGAAAAATCGGAGTATCCGCAGCCAGCGGATACTCCGATCTCCTTAGAAATTGATCGTTATCGGATCAAGTGATACCGGAAACTCAGATTGTTTACAGACCGAGCTGGGCTGATATGCGTTTGCGGAATGCCGGACCCGAGTACTCGTGGGCGCTGATGATGGCGGGGAGCTCGGAATAGGCTTTGTCGAAATCGTCGAGGTAGCGGGCCGTCTCCTGCGGGTTCTCAAGAATGAAGTTGGGGCACTGCGATACCTTCAGATATCCTTCGGGGAGCATTATGTAGCTTTCGCCGTTGAGACACTGCTCCTCCTTGAACTCGGGGGTGAGGGTGCGGCAGCGGCTGAATATCTGCTTCTTGCCGTAGAGGCGCGACGCGTCGCCCATTCCGTCGGGGTAGTGGAGCGTAACCTCTACATCGGCCCATTCGGGGAGGCGCTCGGTGTATATCACGGGTTGTAGCGACATGCCGTCGTAGCTCCATGTGCCGGGTTTCGGGAAGCGTGCGTAGGGGTAGACTTTACCCGACACCTCCACCGATGCCGGCGGCATCGTGGTGGGGAAGCGCAGCTCGAAGGCGCGCTTGGCGGGGGCGTTGCGGTATGTGCCTTTGCGTCCGCCGATCTTCACGGTAACGGCTTTGTCGGATGTCGTCTTGCTCACTTCGGTAGTGGCGTAGGCGGTCTTGTAGGCATCGGTCTCGCCGTCGTCCTCATAGTGGGTGAGGGTGCCGTCGGCACCGGGGATGAATGTCAGCACGAGAGTGTCGCACGGCACCTGCAGCGAGCGCACGTTGGCCGGATTCATCGGCAGGATGGCTCCGGCGCGCACGAAGAACGGGTTTTCGTCGAGCGTGTAGCTGAGGTCGAGTTCGGTGTTGCCGTCGTAGAGATTGCCGGTAGAGTAGTCGTACCATTTACCTTCGGGGAGCCATACCGAGCGCGAGGCGAGGCCTGTAACGCTGTCGACCGGCTGCGCTATGGCGGTGGCGATGATGTCGGGCCCGAAGAAGTACTGCTCGGGCACGTTGTAGGCTTTCTCGGTCTCGGGATACTCGTAGTACATCGGGCGGCACATGGCTATGCCGGTGTCGTAGTTGGCGCGTGCGGCATTGTAGATGTAGGGCACGAGCGCATAGCGCAGCTGAATGGCGTCGCGCAGCATGAACTGGTGGTCGGGGAATGCCCACGGGTAGCGCACGATGCGGCGGTCCTTGGTGGAGTGGGTCTTGAAGATGGGGGTGAACACTCCGTACTGGAGCCAGCGCAGATAAAGCTCGGGGTCGGTCTCCTTGACGTCGGAATGGAACATGTGGCCGCCGATGTCGTGGCCCCAGTACCCGTAGTTGACGTTGGATGCCGTCGAGGTAAACCACGGGAGGAATGCCAGGGTCTGCCATGTGGCGTAGGTGTCGCCCGAGAATCCGAGCGGATAGCGGTGGGAGCCGAGGCCGCCCCAGCGGTGGTAGATGAAGGGGCGCTTGGTCAGGCCGTCGTTGCCCTCCGAGGCGCGCTCTTTGGCATGGTTGTAGAAGGTGTGGTTGAGCCAGAAGGTGTTGCTGAGTCCTTTGGTATATTTCGAGTCGAGCCACTGCTGCCAGTCGAGCCACCAGAAGTCGACGCCCATGTCCTCCATAGGAGCGAGCACGGTGTTGAAATATGTGTCGGCCCACTTCTGCTCGTCGATCTTAAATGGCACGCTCTTGCCCTTGTCGTTCCAGCCGTATTCTTTGGTAAACCGGTCGTAGCACTCCTCGTAGGGCTGTATTCCCGATGCCGGATGGAGGTTGAGGGCGGTGAGCAGTTTCTCGTGGCCGCTCCATTCGAGGAAGTTCTTGGGGTTGGGGAAGAGCTCCTTCTGCCAGGTATATCCCGTCCAGCCGATGCGCTGGTCGTATTCGTCCTTGCGCGGATTCTTGCGTGTGAGGCCGAAGGTGTCGTGCCAGTCCATGTCGACGATGAGCACGTCGATAGGTATGTCGTATGACCGCAGTTTCTCCACGATGTCGACCATCTCGTCGTCGGAATACTGCCAGTAGCGGCTCCACCAGTAGCCGAAAGTGGATTTCGGCGGCATCATGGCCTTTCCGGCCACCTTCTGATAGTCGGCGAGAGCCTGCTTGTAGTTGTGTCCGTAAGCGAGGAAGTAGAGGTCCTGGCGCTCGCCGTCGGGGCGCTCGGCCACCCATTCCTGCCAGTGGCTGTCGACAGGCTCAAACAGGGGCTTGCGGCTGTCGTCGACCAGTGCCCATCCGCTGCGCGACAGCAGGCCTGTCTCCATCGGCTCGCGGCCGAGTTTTTTGCCGTCGCAGCGGTCGAGGGTGCGGGTGGTGCCCATGAGGTTGAGCGTGTCGGCCATGCCCGGCGTCCAGGTCACTTTCTTGCCGTTGAGCGGGAAAGTGATTTTGAGGTTGGAGGCGTCGAAGGGCTTGCCGTCGTTCTTGTATGTAAGCGTCAGGGCGTCGGTGGTGATTGTGGCGCCCTTTTTGGATGTGCTGCTCTTGAAGCGCGGCACGTCGAGGTTGCGGTTGACGAAGGTGAGGCTCTTGCGGTCCTCCCACTTGCCGTCGGCGCTCCACTCCATGCGTACCATCTGCGGGGTGAGCACGGTAAAGCGGGCGTTGCCGCACGTCACTGTTGCCTTTTCGTTGGCTACGGGATTGTCTACAGCCACTGGGGTATCGGCCGCATACATGCATGCGGGCGCAACCACCATGGCCGAGGAGAGAATGATTGATTTAGGGTTAAGCATAACGATATGGTTAGACTGGTTGGTTAGTGTGGCGTAGGGTTGTATGGGCTTTCGCTGCGAAATGATGGTTATTTCATTATTTTAAACGAATTGCCCAGGCAAGTTATTATATATAACCCGTTTCTTGCGTGAGATAAGTCCATTGTATAGTCGCTGGCATCGATATCAGCCGATGCGATAAGCCTTCCGGCAAGGTCGACAGTCTTGATCGGGCCGAGGTTGCGCGACGCGCTAAGACGGACACGTCCGTCGGCCAATACGCTTACATTCACGTCGTTGCCATGCATGCCGGCTTCAATCTCCTCTTCAGCAGAATATTCTTCGGCAAACTCTACGGCACCAGGCATTGACTTGCTGTTGCGCTCCCGTCGCAGTTGGTCGGTCTTGAGTTGTGTGCCTACCGATCCGTCGCGGTCGATGTCGACCGAAAATTCCTTTTCGATATTGCGCTGCAACACGGTGAGAGTGGCTGTCTCGGTTGCGCCGAACAGTGTGGATTTCTGCGGCACGAACGGGGTAGGCTCTGCGTCGGTATGGTGCACGTAGGGGATGAACTTGCTATCCTCCACCGAGCCGGCAAACATCTCAGCGATGTTTGCCGTGCCGGTAGCCGCGTCGGCGGCTGTTTTCGTCTTGGAGTCGGGAGTAAAGTTGACAGTGGATGCTGAGGTAAACAGATTGAGTGTCTCTTTTTTCAGACCTCCCGCGATGTTGACTGTGATGTCGGGATATGCATTGGCACCGTTCGAGGAGTTGCCTGCCACGATACTGTTGACAAGCTTCACATCGCCCGCGCCGTCAAGTGTCAGCGCCGAGGCGAGATAGTTGGCGGGTGACGTGCACGACGCATGGTTGCCGATGACGGTCACATGCCCGAGATTGAGCTTTGAGTTGCCTACCTTGCTGAGGGTGCAGTCGGCCGGGCGTGCCGTAAGCGTAGCGTAGATGGCCGTGCCGCCGTAGGTCTTGATGACGTTGGGTAGGCCGCCTTTGGCCTCGAGGGTGTTGCCGGCGAAGGTGGTATTGACCGTTGTGATCTGCACGTTGGGCATCTCGTCGTTGATATGCAGGGCTCCGAAGCGTGTTGCGCTGTTGTTGACAAACGATGAGTTGAATATCGTGGCCTTGGCCTGGGTGAACCATATGCGGTTGCTCTCGGGTGTGCCGAAAGTAAGATATGCGGCGCCTCCCGACATGCTTGCGGAATTGCCGTCGAAGGTACAGCCGTCGATGTCGAGCACGTCATACACGCCGACTGCCATGCCGCCGCCGTAGTTGGCCGTGTTGTCGCGGAAGGTGCAGTTGAGGAGCCGGATGTTGTTGCATGCGCAGTACTTGGGATTGTTGGTGTCGAATACCGAGAGACCGCCTCCGTAGGTGGTGGCCGAGTTGTTCTCGACAATTACGTTCTCCATGTCGAGCGACGATCCGTGAAAGCGGATGGCTCCGTCGCAGTTTACATTGGGCGACTTGTAATTGCGCACGGTAAGATTCTTCAGCGTGAGCGATACCGACACCGGAGCGTAGATGGGGGAGTGGTCAAGTCCGTCTCCCTCTATTACCGATGTGCCGTCGGCACTGGAGAAGCCGGCGTTGTAACCGCCGAGTATTGATACCGTATATTTCGGCTGCACCGACTCGCGGTAGGTGCCCGAAGTCACGTAGATCACGTCGTCGATGTCGGATACACCGATGGCCTGCGATATGGTACGGAACGGAGCGGTGATGGAACCGTCGCCCCCGTCGCCGGCATTGCAGTCGACGAATATCGACTTCGGCTGTACGGGTGTAAGTTCGGCTACCACATACATGGGGAAATGGTCGCTCGACGGATAGTTCTTGCCGTTGTAGGCAAACTCCTCGGTAACGATATGGCGCTCAAGTATTTTCATGCCGCGATAGAACTGGTAGTCGATTTCGCTTCCGGAATAAGATGTATCCGATACCGGATGGAAAGCGTTGTAGGTCCATGTGCACCGGCGGTTGGTGACCGGGAGAGAATAGTTCTGTGCGTCGGGAACATCGAGGGCAGCGTCGTGGAACGATGCGTGGTACGCTTTCAGTCCCTTCTGGGCGTGTACTGCCACACGCGATGTATTGTAGTCGGCGACCACCATCACGGGCAGATCACCGGCGATCTCTTTGACTTTACTGGCCACGAGCTGCGATCCGTAGGGTCCGTCGAGGCTCCAGCCGTTGTTGGTGTGGGTAGTCGCGTAGATGAATTCCTGGCCGCTCTCCTTATCCTTGAGTTTGAGCCATCCGAGTATGCGTGAGTGTGTCTCGATCACGGTATCCCATCCCATGGAATACTTTTCGGGGGTAGGGCTTATGAAAAACCATCCTTGGTCGAGCAGCTGATAGCGCGATTTCTTGTAGGCCGTGGCCACATATTCGCGGCGTGCGGTTCCGTCGCGGTCCCAGGCGATTATCTCGTAATCGGGGAGCCATGCCTTGAGATCGTTGAGCTGGGTGCGCCCGGTCACCGGGTTGCGGTATGTACGTCCTTCACCGGTCACCTCCTGAAAACCTACAATGTCGAGGTCGTAGTTGAGAATCACATCCCTGCATACGGGGCCGCGCTGTCCCCAGTCCTTCCCTTCGGTATCGGTGTCGGCACCGGTGTAGCGCAGATTATATGTGGCGAGGCGATGTGTAGAGGCCGAGGCCGAGATGGCGGCAGCCCCGAGAAGTATGATGAGTTTCCGAAGCATAAATTACTATTTTAGAGTGAATCGCAGGGGGCCGGAATACATCGCCCCCTGCGATCAGCATTTATATAGAAATAATCGTAACGGTATCAGCGGATTACCTTGGCGGCGCCACCGGCAACGCGCACTACGTAGATACCGGCGGCTGCGTTGGCAAGAGAGAGATTGCCGTCGGTAAGCTCGCCGTTGAATACGAGGCGTCCCGACATGTCGTAGACCGATGCAGCGCCTTCGGCGCCTTCGATAGTGTACTCACCGTTGCCGAGAGCCTTGACGGTCAGCTGGGTGCCATCTGCGGCAAATACGCTCTCGATAGCGCTTGAGCCCTTGGTGGCGTTGGGATCGTAGGCACCGCGATAGGTGGTGGCGGCACGCTTGTTGCCGAACAGATCGACCGACAGATCGACATTGGCCCACTTGAAGCATTCGGGCATATCATAGCTTTCGAAGTTGGTGAGCGCTTCCTGAAGATTTACATTGCCATATGCGCTGACTGGTTCAAGATAGTAGCGGCCATCTTTTTCTGTTGTCTGGTTGGAACCGAATACTTCCGACATTACAGGGGCGAGCCAGCTGTCGGTACTCATCTGCTCACGAATGGTACAGTTATTGGCGGCATATGTGCTGAAGATACTGCCGGTGATGGAATTATCGCCTCCCGAAAGTACTTTTGACATATCTTTGGAATTCCAGCCCTGAACAAAGATTGCGTTGTTTTTCTTGTCATCGGCTGCTGTAGGTGCGGCGGTAGTAATAAACAGATTGCCCTGGAGGTAGAACGGGGCATAACCGTTGAATGAGATGAGATGGCCCTTAGCCTCACTGTTGTGGGTGGTCTTATAGTTGCAAATGGTGTTGAAGGCGAAGAAACTTTGTACTACGTCGGAATTAGCTGTTGCATTACCCATTCGTATGAATCCGCCGTTCTGCTTGATGGTGAGACCTCCGCCGTCAGCAAAACAGTTGACCATGGCAAGATTTACACATTTGTCCTGGAAACTCATGCCTCCGCCATAGCATGCTTCCGCGCGGGCGTCGGCACTTTCGATGGTGTTGTTGACCATCACGCAACCTTCAAGTACGATATTGGTTATTTCACCCTTATCAGCATTGCCACGGCCATTAAGTATGGTCTGGTACCAGTTTTTTTTGGATGTATCGGTATTGATATTCCTGTTGTTGGTCCATACACAGTGCTTTGCATGGAATTTAGATCCGGATGCCGGTACTACTGGTCCGCCGCACCATGAGGTATTGTTGTCGAAAGTGACGTCTTCCATCATCACGTTGGCAGCTGTGCAGTTGAATGCCGTGCCGCAGTAGGTTGTCGTCTGCTGTCCTGTGGCACCTGTGATGGTGATACCCTTGATGGTTGTAAGGTCAAATGTTGGTTCGTCGCCTCCTGAAACCTTGATAAATGCCTCTCCGCCGTTCTTGCCCTGTGCGTCGAAGATCGTTTTGTTGACCCAGGGATTGTATGTGGTGATATCAGTGCCGGTTGATGATGCGGGGAAACCGCCGATGATGGAGATGCCCACCACGGGACGTATTTGAGTGCCGTAATATGTACCTTCGAGCAGATATACGATATCTCCCGGCTCTACGTTTTCGACTACTTCGGCAATTGATTCTGCGGGGAATGCGTTGGCCCATGAGCTGCCGTCGGCATCGCCGGCGCCTGCGGGTGAACAGAACCATTCGGCTGCATTGGCATTCAGGCCTGCCATCATGGCGACAGCTGCGAGATAGGTAAATTTTTTCATGATGATTGGTAGTTTAAAATAAATGATTGATTGTTGGTTTGTTGATTGTCAGTATGTATTTTTAACGGGGAGGGTGGTGCATTATCCTGCGGTGTTGTTGTTGCGGGCTAAAGCACCGCCCTCCCGGTAAAATCAGAATGATAGGCCGTCGTTCCATCCGGGATTCTGCGTCAGTGCGCCCCCGGTAAGTGTGCGCTCGTTGGTGGGGATACCGTAGAGGTAGTCGCGATCCTCGTGCCATGTGCGCTTGAATGCGTCGCTGCCATAGCGTACTGCAAATCCGTGGTCGCCTTCGGAAAGGAATATGTCCTTGTCGATCTCAAGGAACTTGAGTCCGAGGCCCGATGGTTTCTTGCCGGAGTAGATGCAGATGTTGTTCTTGCCGTCGCCGGTAGTGTCGTACTTGCCCTCGCCGGGGAAGTACATGCCGTAGAACGGTTTTTCATACACCTTGCCTTCGCGCCAGCGCAGGATGTCGTTGTAGTGGACGAGCTCGAGCGACAGCTCGATGAGGCGTTCGCGGCGTATCTCGAGTATCACACCCGTGTTGGCCGAGCGCGTTACATTGGGATATCCCCATTCCTCGCTCATCATGTAGGCATCGGGGTTGGCGTTGGCATCGGTGAGGCTCAGGTGGGGCATCCCCACGCGGTCGCGCAGTTTGTTGACGGAGATGTCGAGGTCGTTCTGGGTGAGAGTGCCCAGCTCGGCAAGAGCTTCGGCATAGTTGAGGTATACCTCGGCGAGACGGAATATAGGCATTGACGCGCGGCTCTGGCTGAATGCATCGTAATCGTCGCTCATCACGTATTTTATATATTGGTAGCAGCCTTGGGTGATGTTGACGTTGGGAGCCTGTACCTTTGTCTGGCCCATCTGTATGTAGCCCGGGCAGAGCAGAGTCTGCGACATGCGCGGGTCGCGGTTCTTACACTCGTCGATGTAGCTCATTGTCTTCCAGTCGGGATTGTCGGTGAAGCGTGTGCCGTCGCTCATAAGGAAGAGGTTGGCGAAGCGCTTTGTCATCGAGGTCATTCGTGTCTTGGAATCGTCGTTGGCATTGTGCTTGCCGCCGATCTGGTCGCCGTAGATGCGTGCCCAGATTACCTCGTCGGTGCGTGGCTGGAGGGTGGCGAAGAGGTCGCGGTAGGGTTCTGTGCCGGTGGTATAGAGCTTGTAGCCCCCTTCCTCCATCAGTTTTTTCGAGGCTTCGGCGCAGATTTCAAGCAACCGGTCGCCTGAGAGCGACGAGGGGTTGAATGTCTTGCCGGCATGGTATTTGCGGAATGTGCCCTCAAACAGCGCGGCGCGTGATTTCAGTGCGAGTGCCGTCCATGCGCATACCTCGGTGGTTTTTTTGCCGTAGGGGAGGAGCAGCTCGAAAGCATGATCGCAGTCGTCGAGGATATGGTCGATGATTACGTCGCGGCTGTCGCGGGGCTTGTTGAGCAGTGCGGTCTCGGCGCTTCCTACCGGCTGGTCGTACCAGGGTACTTCGCCGAACTTGGTGAGCATGTTGTAGTAGAAGAACGCGCGGAAGAAGTAGGCCACGCCGTCGTAACGGTTGCGCACGTTGGCGTTGGTGCAGTTGCCGGAGTTCTGCAGGTAGTAGTTGATGTTGCGCAGTGTACCCCACGACCATCCTACATCGCCGGCTGCGGACGGCAGCGGCCGCGATCCCATGATTTCGCGTGTAAGGGTGCTCTGCTGTATCAGTTCACTCTGCTCGCCGAACCATTTGAAGTTGCCTACCTGTGGTTCGAGCGAATAGAATGAGTTGGTGTATTGGGCAAGCTCGGCCTCCGAACGGAAGTATGTCTCAGGCGACAGGCGGTCCTCCGGTACCTGATCGATATCCGTACATGCCGACAGCACTCCCATCAGGGCCGGTATGCCGATGATATATTTTATATATGTATGCTTCATGACTGTTGATTTAGAATACGATGTTTACACCGAAGGTGAATGACTTGGAGAAACCGTAAGTAAGGGCGTCGTTGGTCTTTTTGCCTGAGTTGGTGGCCGTCTCCGGATCGATGGTCTTGCAGTACTTCTTGAATGGCGACCAGTAGCAGAGATTCTCGCCGGAGAAGTATACGCGCAGTTCGCGGAAGGTATTCTTCAGCACGGGGAGGGTGTAGCCGATGGTCAGGTTCTTGAGGCGCAGATAACTTACATCCTGGAGATAGCGGTCGTTGACGTTGCCCATAGGATTCTTCGAGCCGTAGGCGGCATATGCCCTTGGGCGCGGGAAGTAGGCGTCGCGGTTATCCTCGCTCCATACGTTTTCGAGGAATCCTTCGGGAATGTAGGCGTTGTACGGGCGGCAGTATGGACCCCAGAATGTACGGGCCTCGTTGCCGGGATACCAGTCGCACTTGCCGATACCCTGGAAGAATGCCGAGATGTCGATACCTTTCCACTCGATCGAGCCGCGGAAGTTGTAGTTGTAGCGCGGGGTGGAGTTGCCTATGATCTTGCGGTCGCCGGGATTGTCGACAGTGCTTTCACCCGGGGATATGATGCCGTCGCCGTTGCGGTCGACATATCGGAGGTCGCCGGCACGTACGCCGCGCCATGAGTCGGGGCCTTGCGAGTAGTTGTCGGAGTATACATATGCCGATCCGTCGACATGCTGCATGTATTCGAGCGCTTCTTCGTCGGTCTGGAATATTCCGTCGATCTCATATCCCCAGATCTCGCCGAGTACCTCGCCGGCATAATGGTTCTTGAGCTGGCGTCCCGGGTTGTCGAATCGTGTGATCTTCGAGCGGTAGTCGCCGAGGCCGGCACCTACACTGTAGTGGAAGTTGGAACCGAGCAGTGGGAAGTCGTCGTTCCATGTAAGGCCGATCTCAAAACCTCGGGTACGCAGATCGGCGCAGTTGGCCTTGGGTACCGATGCTCCGTAGCTGGCCGGGAGCTGTGCTCCGTTGGTGAGCATGTCCTTGGTGTCGCGGATATAGATGTCGCCGGTGAAGTTTAGGCGTGAGTTGAGGAAGCTCAGGTCGAGACCGGCATTGTAGGTGGTGACTTTCTCCCAGGTAAGATCGCTCGACGGTGGTGCCGACACCGATGCATAAGGTACATAGGTGCTGCCGTCGAAAGTAAGGTTATCCATAAACTGGTTGGTGGTCACTTTCTGGATATAGTCGTAGTAGCCTACCTGCTGGTTGCCGAGGGTGCCGACGGAGAGGCGGATCTTACCGCTGTTCCACCATGGCGACACGCCGCGCATGAATTTCTCTTCGGTGAAGCGCCATCCTACCGACGCCGACGGGAAGAAGCCCCAGCGGTGCTTTTTGGCGAAGCGCGACGAACCGTCGTAACGGCCCGAAAGCTCAAGCAGGTAGCGTCCGGCGAAGTCGTAGTTTACGCGTGCGAAGTAACCGTAGGTTACGGAGTTCTGTATCTCGTCCTTGAAGTCCTTTACCTCGCCTGTGGCGATATTCAGGGTGTTGAGGTCGGGGCTCATGAGATCCTGACGCTCGCCTTTGAAGTAGAGGTGACGGTAGATCTCGCCGTTGAAACCTGCGGTGACGGTGAAGTGGTGCTGCCCGAAGGTGGGATCGTAGGTGGCGTAGGCGTTGATGCTCTGGGTTGTGTTGTTGGTCATGCCGCGGGTGAACATATCCCAGCACATCGAGTCGTCGGAGCCTTCGATCCATCCTGTGGTGCCACGGGTATTGCTGTAGGGCACGGGCACACGGCGCATCTCACGGTTGAGGTTGCGGAACAGGTAGGCGTAGTCGCCGACGATTGTGAGATCCTTTATCGGGGTGATGGTGATCTGGTTTTTCACGAGATACTCGCGGTTCTGATCCTTGTTCTTATGCTTGCCGTAGTTGAGCAGGGCGTTGTAGCCGTCGCCGACTTTGGCTGTGCCTACGGTGATTATGCCTGATATGTCCCAGAGCGATGTTCCGTCGGGGTTGGTCGAGGGGAACGACGACAGAGAGTGGTTGGCCGAGCGGTAGAAGAAGTCGTTGAGGTCGCTGGAGCCTGTACGCTCGTAGGTCGACTCGAAGAACGAGGTGTTGATGCTGTATTTCAGCCAGTCGGTGACCTTTATGTCGAGTTTGGCGCGCATCGAGTACGACTTGTATTTGTCGTTGACGATGTTCATGATACCGTCCTGAAGGTAGGCGCGGCCGCTCACATAGTAGTTGACGCGCTTGGATCCGCCGGTGATCGACACGTTGTAGTCCTGCATCGGGCGGTTCTTGCGGTAGTAGTGGGAGTGCCAGTCGTTGTTGGCATAGTAGCGCCAGTGATTGTCGGAGGG
>JAHZGZ010000150.1:0-2803 GCA_019420545.1 Bacteroidales bacterium
ATCTGCTCGACGACTGACCGCCCTGACGGTAACATTTATTATTAAACAAGCTCTTGAACAATATCTAAGTGTTTTTATAACGGTGTGCCTTCTGTTTGGAGGCACACCGTTATAATTTTTACAGCGTAGCCCACGTTAGTATATTGTAATCAATCATATGCAGAATAGATGAAACACAATATACGCATAGGGCTTCTGGCCAGGATAGCAATAGCCATCGTGGTCGGAATACTGATAGGGCTTTGGGCGCCTATGTGGTTCGCACAGACGCTACAGACTTTCAACGCAGTATTCTCGCAGTTTCTGGGTTTCATGATCCCGATGATCATAGTGGGCTTCGTGGCACCGGCAATCGCCGATATCGGAGCGCGTGCCGGCAAACTGCTTGTCGCCACTGCCGCACTTGCCTATGTGGCAACCTTTTTCGCCGGGTTGCTCTCCTACTTTACCGGCACACTGACGTTTCCCTCGCTGATAGGTGGCGAACAGGGGCTGAGTCTGCTGGCCGGTGAGACACCGGAGGTCGCACCGTTTTTTACCGTTGAAATGCCACCGCTGATGACTGTGATGACAGCGCTTGTGCTGGCATTCATGCTCGGCCTCGGAACGGCGTTTCTCAGCGGCGATGCTCTGCGCCGCGGAATGGGCGAGTTCCGCACTATTGTAGCGCGTACCATCGACAAAGCCATTCTTCCTCTATTGCCGGTGTACATCTTCGGCATATTCGTGATAATGACTGTGGTAGGGCAGGTAGGCACCATAATCGAGGCGTTCAGCAAGATTATAGTTGTCATATTCCTGCTGCATGTGTTTATCCTCGTGCTGCAATACTGCATAGCGGCATGCTTCAACCGCAGCAATCCGCTGAAGATGCTGCGCACGATGATGCCCGCATATTTCATCGCGTTGGGCACACAGTCGTCGGCAGCCACCATTCCGGTGACACTGCGCCAGACGATAAAACTCGGAGTTGACGAGGACGTAGCGGGATTCACCGTGCCGCTCTGCGCCACGATACATATGTCAGGTTCCACCCTGAAGATTGTGGCATGCGCTCTGGCTCTGACCATCATGCAGGGACACCCCCACGACCTGGGCATATTCATCCACTTCATAGCGATGCTCGGCGTTACCATCATTGCCGCGCCGGGTATCCCCGGGGGTGCCATAATGGCCTCACTGGGGCTCCTTTCGGGCATTCTCGGCTTCGACGAACAGAGTCTGGCCCTTATGATCGCGCTCTACATAGCCATGGACAGCTTCGGTACCGCCTGCAACGTAACCGGCGACGGTGCCCTCGCCGTCATCATCAACCGCTTCTTCGGCAAAGAGCGTGCTCCCCGCCCCTGCTGAATCTGATCTCTATTAAGGCAAGAACCCAGCTCCGGCAACGATTTCAGCGGAATTTATGTTATTATATAAAAGTTATTTAGTATTTTTGCCAAATAAGAGCATATCGCAATGAAACTTATAGAATTGAATCTGCAACGCATCATAGAACTTTGCCGTAAACATAAGGTAAAAAGTCTCTCTGTGTTCGGCTCAATACTGACCGACAGATTCAATGACGACAGTGATGTGGATTTTCTTGTAGATTTCACTAATGACCATACAGATTGGGATTATGTAGTGAACTTCCTTGATTTTCAAGAATCTCTGGAACGACTTTTCAACAGGAAAGTCGATCTTGTTGAGGAACGAGGACTGACAAACAAATTCTTTATCAGAAACGTAAATCGCACAAAGCAACTGATTTATGGTTGATGAGTATATCCTTGCCTACCTACAGGATGTGTTGAATGCCATCAACGAAATGGAAAGTTTCTTTGATGGTTATCCCAGACGGTTCGATGTGTTTGAAAAAGACCGTTTAAGGATCAGTGCAGTTGAACGGAAAGTAGAAATAATGGGGGAAGCAATCAATCGTATAAAGAAACGCGATCCCGATTTCCCGCTACCCAATGCCCGCGCCATTATTGCCACACGCAACCGTGTGGTTCATGACTATGCAGGCGTAAATGCCGACTTCCTGTGGCTGCTTGTAATTCGCCATATACCTGAACTAAAAGAAGATATATTGCGTATAATTGCAGAATTGGAAAACGCATAATACCCAACGGCTGAAATATCTCGTTCAGCAGTATAGACTTTTACACTTTTCTGTTATCCACTGTGGATCAGTCGAAGCGCTTGCGGTTGAACACGAAGTTGCGACCGAGGTATTTTTCACGTACGGTGGGATTTCCGGCAAGTTCCTCAGAGGTACCCTGGAAGAGGATTTTGCCCTCGAAGAGGAGGTAGGCTCTGTCGGTAATGCGGAGAGTCTCCTGGGCGTTGTGGTCGGTGATGAGGATGCCGATATTTTTCTCCTTCAGCTTGTATACAACCTCCTGAATGTCCTCCACCGCTATCGGGTCGACACCTGCGAACGGCTCGTCGAGCATGATGAACTTGGGGTTGATGGCCAGACAGCGGGCTATCTCGGTACGGCGCCGCTCGCCACCGGAAAGCTGGTCGCCAAGATTCTTACGTACCTTCTGCAGACGGAATTCCGAAATCAGGCTCTCCAACTTCTCGCGCTGATATTCGCGCGAGGTATTAGTCATCTCAAGCACGGCACGGATATTGTTTTCCACCGACAGCTTACGGAATACCGAAGGCTCCTGGGCAAGATATCCGATACCGTTCTGCGCACGCTTGTACACAGGATATTTGGTGATATTCAGATCGTTGAGGAAGATCTGCCCCTCGTTGGGAGTAATCAGACCCACGGTCATGTAGAACGTTGTCGTCTTTCCAGCAC
>JAHZGZ010000150.1:2813-3109 GCA_019420545.1 Bacteroidales bacterium
CCCTGCGTTACGTTGATCGACACATGGTTGACCACGGTACGCTGACGGTATTTTTTCACCAGATTATCGGTGCGCAGTACCATCTTCCCCTCATATAGAGGCCCCTGGTCGGGATCTTCCACTCTTACGGCATCGGGATCCGCGCCTACAGCCAGATCAAGGGCCGCATTTTCAGCCGTCTCGGTAGTTACAATCGCGGCATCTGAGCCGGATACGGTAGGATCGGTATTGTCGTTAGTCATGACTGGAATGCGGCTTTATTATTTACAAAGATGCAGACGGCTCTCTATATAGTC
>JAHZGZ010000150.1:3119-4309 GCA_019420545.1 Bacteroidales bacterium
AGAAGCTGCACGGCCACACGGTTGTTGGCACCCTGGGGCACAAGAAGATCGGCATTACGCTTCGACGGCTCGATATAGAGCTGGTGCATCGGTTTCAGCACAGCCTCGTAGCGGTCAATCACCATCTGCGGCGTACGTCCGCGCTCGATACAGTCGCGGGAGATAACGCGAATAAGGCGGTCGTCGGCATCAGCGTCGACAAACACCTTGACATCCATCAGTTTGCACAGTTCCGGCTGGGTAAGGATAAGGATACCCTCGATTATCACCACATCGCGCGGCTCAACGGTCACCGTCTCGGGCTGACGGGTACAGGTAAGATAACTGTAGGTAGGCATCTGTATCGTACGGCCGGCCTTCAGATCGCGCAGATGCTGCTCAAGCAGTTCCCACTCAATCGCCGCAGGCTCGTCGAAATTTATGTCGCACCGCAATTCAGGCGGAATATGGCTTGAATCGCGGTAGTATGAATCCTGCGGGAGCACCGCCACCTCTCCCTGGGGAAGGGAACTGATTATCTTGTTTACGACGGTGGTTTTTCCGGATCCGGTACCACCGGCTATGCCTATTACCAACATTATCTGTTATACTTTAAGAGCGTGTCTGAAAAGCCGTGCGGGCATCCGGCGAGTGGCAGCGAAGCCGATACGGCCAGTTTATACGACACAAAGTAAACAAAAAAAATGCGATGAGCCAAAGAAATTGATTAACTTTGACCCACTATTCAGCATTCATTATGATAATTGAATCGTCACTGGCCCGTTTCGGGCAATATTGCATATTCATGAGCCGTGTGTTCGGCGCGCCGCAGAAGTGGCGCGTGTTCGGACGCAAGTTCGTGCAGGAGATAGGCAAACTCGGCCTCGACTCCATACCGCTTACCATCGTGATAAGTATATTCATCGGAGCCGTGATCTGCATACAGATGCAGCTCAACATGACCAATCCGATCATGCCGGCCTATTCCACCGGACTGGCCACCCGCGACATCCTGCTGCTGGAGTTCAGTTCGGCGGTGCTCTGTCTGATCCTGTCGGGAAAAGTCGGCTCCAACATAGCATCCGAGATAGGCACAATGCGTGTCACCGAGCAGATCGACGCCCTCGAGATAATGGGCATCAACTCGGCCAACTTCCTCGTGCTGCCCAAGATACTGGCATTCATGGTGTTTATCCCCGTGCTCGTGATAT
>JAHZGZ010000151.1 GCA_019420545.1 Bacteroidales bacterium
ATCCTGAAGGACGGTTCGGCCACATCTATATATGGCGCGCGTGCCATGGCGGGTGTGATCGTCGTTACCACAAAGAAAGGTAAGGCCGGAACCACGACCCTCAACTATACCGGCGAGTTCACCTACCGCCTAAAGCCCCGCTACGGCGACTTCAACATCATGAACTCGCAGGAGCAGATGGGCGTATACAAGGAAATGCTCGAAAAGGGCTGGCTGGAGCTCTCGTCGCTTACCAAAGCATCCGAGTCGGGTGTTTTCGGCAAGATGTACCAGCTCATCAACAAGTTCGACCCCGCAACCGGCGAATTCGGACTTCCCAACACACAAGAGGCACAGTACAACTACCTGCGTCAGGCAGAGTTCCGCAACACCGACTGGTTCGACGAGCTCTTCCAGAGCAACATCATGCAGAACCACGCCATAAGCATGTCGGGAGGTACCGACAAGGGCCGCTTCTATTCATCTATCTCCGTGATGAACGACCCCGGATGGACAATCTCGTCGAAAGTGCAGCGCTACACTTTCAACGGCACCGCCTCCTACGACCTTTCGCCGACCGTACGCGTAACCCTTCTCACCTCCGACAGCTACCGTAAGCAGACCGCTCCCGGTACACTCTCGCAGGAAACCGATGTTGTGTCGGGCGAGGTTAAGCGCGGATTCGACATCAACCCCTACAGCTACGCCCTCAACACTTCCCGTACGCTTGACGCCGACGAACGCTATACCCGCAACTATGCAGGCTTCAACATCAAGGAAGAGCTCGAGAACAACTACATCGAGCTTGGTGTGACCGACCTCAAGTTCCAGGGTGAACTCAACTGGCGTCCCTTCCAGGGCCTCGACCTCAACGCCATCGGATCATACCGTTACCAGCGCTCTACCACCGAGCACTTCGTAAAGGATAACTCCAACCAGGCAAATGCTTATCGCGCCGGTATCATCCCCGAGGACGCCACTATCCGCGATGCCAACAAGTATCTCTACACCAATCCTGACGATCCAAACGCTCTGCCGCAGACCATACTCCCCCAGGGTGGTATATACTTCAACAACGCATACTCGATCTCGCAGCTCGACTTCCGCTTCAACGCTCAGTACAACACTACCATCAACCGTGACCACATCATCAACACGATGGTAGGTACCGAGATTGCCAAGACCGACCGCAACGCCGTGTCCTTCCAGGGCTGGGGTTTCTGCTACGAAAACGGCAATATCCCCTTTATCGACTACAACCTCTTCAAGCAGCAGGTAGAAGAAGGCGCCACATACTACTCCAATCAGTGGACCTACCGCCGCAGCGCCGCATTCTTCGGCACTGCCACATACTCCTACGCCGCGCGCTACATCATCACCGGTACGGCACGCTACGAGGGCACCAACAAACTCGGCAAGGCCCGTAAGTCGCGCTGGCTCCCCACTTGGAACGTATCCGGGGCATGGAACGCCCACGAAGAGCCTTTCTGGGAAGCTCTCATGCCTACTTTCAGCCACGCAACCCTCAAAGGATCTTATTCGCTGACCGCCGATTCAGGCCCCGACTACGTGTCAAACGCCACCGCGATCTTCTCGCCCTACAATCCATGGCGTCCTCTCAGCAATGTAAAGGAACTCGGTATCACACTTGAGCAGATTGCCAACGGCGAACTTACCTACGAGAAAAAGCATGAGCTCAACCTCGGTGTCGACCTCGGTTTCTTCAATAACCGTATCAATCTCGTGTTCGACTGGTACAAGCGCAACAACTACGACCTTATCGGCACCGTATTCACCCAGGGTGTCGGCGGTGAGAACCAGAAATACGCCAACGTGGCCGAAATGTCATCCCACGGCGTTGAGTTCACGCTCTCTACCCGCAACTTCCAGGGACGCGACTTCTCTTGGTCGACCGACCTTACCTTCGCCTACGCCAAAAACAAGATCACAAATCTCGAGTCGCAGTCACGTGTGATCGACCTTATCACGGGCAACGGTTACCCACTTCAGGGCTACCCCGTACGTGCCATCTTCTCGATCCCGTTCATGGGTCTTAACGAAGAAGGCCTCCCAACCTTCATCAACGAAGACGGCGAACTTACAACCTCCGATCTCAACTTCCAGGAGTTCGAAAAGATGGATCATCTCGTATACGAAGGCCCCTCCGACCCGACAATCACCGGTGGTTTCGGCAACGTGTTCCGCTGGCGCAACTGGCATGCTAACGTGTTCATCACCTACTCGTTCGGCAATAAGATTCGCCTCGATCCGGTATTCGCACAGTCCTACGACGACCTCACTGCAATGCCCCGTGAGTTCAAAAACCGTTGGGTAAACCCGGGCGACGAGAAGTACACCGACATTCCGGTTATCCCCTCGAAGGTGCAGACCCACAACGATCCCTACCTCAACTATGCATTCAACGCCTACAACTACTCTACGGCGCGCATAGCAAAGGGCGACTTCATCCGCATGAAGGATATTTCCGTAACATACGATGTTCCCTCGTCGTTCATGCAGAAACTCCGCATGCGCTCGGCCTCGTTCAAGCTCGCCGCCACCAACCTCTTCCTCATCTACTCCGACAAGAAGCTCAACGGTCAGGATCCCGAGTTCTTCAACTCCGGAGGTGTGGCTACTCCTACCCCCAAGCAGTTTACATTCACCGTGCGTCTCGGCTTCTAATTTCTCATAATTCTTAAGATAATGAAACTCAAGAATCTCAAATATATACCCATGGCGGGAATGATCGTCGCCCTCACCGGATGCGATGACTTCCTTGACCACACGCCCGACAACCGTGTGACCATATCGACCCCCACACAGGTTACCCAGCTGCTGGTCGACGCCTACTCCGATGGCAACCATGCCACCATATGCGAGCTCTCGTCCGACAACATCGTCGACAACACGTCGCCCGACGAAAACGGCGTACGCTACAATCTCGCAGGCTACTCCAACTTCGCTCCCGCCGACGACGAGGCTTTTGCCTGGGAAGAGATAAAGAGCGGCATCCAGCAGGACTCCCCCTCTCACGTGTGGGCCAATGCCTACCATGCCATCGCGGTCTGTAACTATGCTCTCCAGGCTATCGAACAGCTCGAGGCAGAGGGCCGTGGTGATGAAGTTACCGCACAGAAAGGCGAGGCGCTCATGAGCCGTGCCTACCATCACTTCATCCTCGCCAACCTCTTCTGTCTCCCCTATGCCGGGCCCGAAGCTTCGAAGACAATCCCCGGTATACCCTACATGACTGGCATCGAGACCGAGGTAAAGCCCCAGTATGACCGCGGCAATCTTGCCGACGTCTACGACAAGATCGAGAAGGACATCACTACAGGTCTTCCTCTCGTTGATGACAATCTACACCCCCTTGCACCGAAGTACCACTTCACACGTAAGTCGGCCAATGCTTTTGCCGCACGGTTCTTCCTCTTCGCACGCAAGTATGATCTCGCCGAGAAATATGCTTCGGTAACCCTCGGAGGAGAAGGCGCCCCAACCCAGCTACGTACTTTTTGGAAAGGTACATATTCAACATCCGAATCCCTTACCCAGGCTTGGGTAAGCGTCGCCGATCCCGGCAACCTAATGCTCATACCTACCGCATCGCTCTACTATCGCGTAATCGGAAGCAAATATGCCCACAACCGTGAGGCTAAAAACGCCACAACTCACTCGGCAGGCCCGACATGGGGTCGCTCGACATCATTCCACCCCTGTATGAGCGGCAAGCTCTACTACCGCGGACAGAGCGAATACGGCTCTATCTTCGGCCCGATGCTCGAATTCTTCGAATACACCGACAAGATCGCAGGTATCGGATACGTCCACCATATCCGCCCCGAGTTCACAATGGAGGAAGCCCTTCTCACACGTGCCGAAGCCCGCATATATATGCGTAAGATCACCGAGGCCGTGGCCGACCTTGCCGCATGGGACGGCAACCGCTGGAAAGACCTCCCCGTAAGCGACAAGCCCGACTGTGAGTTCACACTTCAGGCCGTAAAGAACTTCTACGACAACGATCCCGGCAACGGTATAGTAAAACCCATCAACATCGAGCAGGTTTGCCCCGCACCAAATGCCGCATGGGCCTACGGCGACGATATCAGTTCGCTCGTACAGTGCGTGCTCCACTTCCGGCGCCTCGAGCGCCTCGACATGGGCGACCGCTGGTTCGACATCCGCCGCAACGGTATCGAAATCACCCACCACATCGGACGCTCGCGTGTAGAGACCCTCGCCCTCGGTGATCCTCGCCGCGCGTTCCAGATCCCGGCCGACGTGCTTTCTGCCGGATTCCCCGAAAACAAGCGTATACCCACCGACAATGGGGCAGGCGACGCGACACTCTCTACCGAAGATTACCGCAAGCCTCTCCCCGTACTTCCTTGATCCCGACTTAAAATTACGATTTCAATAAGATGAAAAAATATATATTAGGTTCAGCCGTCTGCCTCGCTCTTGCCGGAGTTTTCGCATCCTGCTCCAGCGACGATGATCTCGATCCGGTATCGATATTCCAGCCGGATCCTGAAGTGCTCGACCCCACTTCGCCCACTTACAAGTTCGACAAGTGGATCAAACAGAACTATCTCGAGCCCTACAACATGACGTTCACCTACCGTATGAAGTCGCTCGCTACCGATC
>JAHZGZ010000152.1:0-369 GCA_019420545.1 Bacteroidales bacterium
TGCCGAATACGTTGATGTGTGTCCCTGTAGCACGCGGTACAAGCATATCGAACGCACATCCGTAGGCATGGGCAAGCGGTAGGAATGCCAGACAGAGCGATCCCTGGAAATGCAGTCTCGACTGTACGCCGAAAGTAAAATTGCCCCACAGATTGCGGTACGTGAGCATCACTCCTTTGGAGAATCCGGTTGTGCCTGACGTATAGTTGAGTACGGCTATGTCGTCGGCCGAGGTCTCGGCATATTTTATGTCGGCAGGCCCGAAGCCATGTTTGTAACGGCGACGGAACTTGCGGTTGATGTTCTTCAGCTCGTATGCCATTTTTCCTGCATTGTCGGGATGCTCTGCAAGGAGTTTTCCCGTGGTAA
>JAHZGZ010000152.1:379-3028 GCA_019420545.1 Bacteroidales bacterium
CAGCAGTACCGAGCCGGAGTGGTTCAGTATGTGTGTCGCATCGGTGGGATTAAAATCCTGCAATATCGGTACGATAGTCGCACCGTAGGTTATAGTGGCCATGAATACTACAATCCATCCCGGGGAATTGCGTCCGATCAATGCTATTTTATCGCCTTTTTTAATACCCGACAATTCAAATGCAAGATGTGTGCGGGCTATCTCAAGTGCCAGATCGGCGTAGTTCATTGTATGAGGTTTGCCATACTCGGTAAGAGCGGGCAATGCCCAGTTGTCGCGGAAACTCTGTTCGTATATCGGGTTGAGCAGTTGGGTATCCATATGTCTGGTGAGTTTAGATACTGCAAAAATAGCATTTTTTATTAAGCTATATACACTCTCTTGCCCAAAAAGGTTCTTCTTGCGGGCGCCTGATTGAGAAAAAGAGCAGGGAGTGAGCCGGGAAATGAAGCAAAAAATGTAAATTTGCAGTTATGATTGATGAATCAGTGTTTACGGGCCGAAAGGCATTGTTTCATACATTCGGCTGCAAGCTAAATTTTGCGGAGACTTCGACGGTGGCGCGACTGTTTGCCGGGAAAGGCATACGACGTGTGCAGACGGGCGAGATTCCCGATATTATTGTGGTCAATACCTGTAGCGTTACGGAAGTTGCCGACAAAAAATGCCGGCAGACCATCCGTGGGTTCGCACGTCGGTATCCTGATGCGGCGATAGTGGTTACCGGGTGTTATGCCCAGCTTAAAAGCGAAGAGATCGCCGCTCTTCCGGGTGTCGCAGTGGTGGCAGGAAGTGACCGCAAACTTCAGTTGTCGGAATATCTCGACCGATGGCTCGCCGATCATACTCTTGTAAGGGAGATTACTCCGACAAAGGATATACGTGTCTTTACCCCGTCGTGTTCGGCCGAAGACCGCACGCGCCATTTCCTGAAAGTACAGGATGGCTGCGACTATTGGTGTACTTATTGCACCATACCGATGGCCCGTGGGCGCAGCCGTTCGGGCACGATTGACGAACTTGTGGCCCAGGCTGAGAAGGTAGCTGCCGAGGGCGGCCGTGAGATTGTGATTACAGGTGTCAATATCGGAGATTTCGGCAAGGGACGCGACGATAATTTCTTTGACCTTATCCGTGCTCTCGACCGAGTGGAAGATATCGAACGCTACCGTATATCCTCGATAGAGCCGAATCTGCTTACCGACGAGATAATCGACTGGGTAGCCGGCTCGCGTGCGTTCATGCCGCATTTCCATGTGCCTCTTCAGGCCGGGAGCGACGAGGTGCTTCGGCTTATGCGACGTCACTACGATACGGCATTGTTCCGTCATCGGATGGAGCGCATACGCAGTGTGATGCCTCATGCTTTCATTGGCGTGGACCTGATAGTAGGTGCCCGCGGGGAGACCGACGAGCTTTTTACGCGCAGCCGCGACTTCGTAGAGAGTCTTGATATAAGCCGTCTGCATGTCTTCCCTTATTCGGAACGTCCCGGTACCCGTGCTCTTGAACTTGATGGCGTAGTGTCGCAGGAAGAGAAGCACCGCCGCACAAACGTGATGCTTGCTGTGTCGGAGCGGAAGCTCGCCGACTTTACAGCGCGTTTTACCGGTACGGTGCGCCCGGTACTCGCCGAGCATCCGCGTAAAGGAAAACCTATGATGGGCTTTACCGATAATTATCTGCGCGTGCAGATGCGCCCGGCTCCGGAGTTTGCGGGCCGTGTTGTCGATGTGCGCCTTGGTAATGTGGATGATTCTGGTGAAGTGATTGATGGAGAAATCATAATGCCTTGATTATGAAAGACCCTTGGTATTACAGATTGTTGGGAGCGGTGCTTGGCGGTATTGCCAGACTGCCATTCCGCATCCTTTATATGATAAGCGACCTGATCTTTGTAGTGCTCTATCATATAGTTCATTACCGCAGGCAAGTCGCATACGGCAATATACGTGCGTCATTTCCTGAGAAAAGCGAGCAGGAGTGTCGTCGGATATGCCGTCAGTTTTTCCGTAATTTTGCCGATTATTTCGTCGAGACAATCAAACTTGCCCATGTCAGCGACGAGCAGATCAAGGAACGTTTTGAGATTGTCGGGATCGAGCATGTTGACCGGCTTTTTGCAGAAGGGCGAAGCATAGCGATGTATTTCGGCCATTGCGGCAACTGGGAGTGGGGCACGTCCATCACTCTTTGGTCGCGTTTCAAGCCCTCCGACAAGATTGTCTATGCCCAGGTATACCGTCCGCTGACCAATGAGTGGTTCAACCGCTACTCTCTCATGCTGCGCAGCCGCTTCGGATCGGTGAGCTATGAGAAGAAATTGGTGTTTCGCGATCTTCTTCTTCTTCGCCGTGCGGGCAAGCAGGCTATAGTGGGTTTCATGAGCGATCAGAAGCCAAGTGCCGGCGATGTTACCCACGTTGTCAAGTTCCTTAACCATCCGACTGCCATGATCACCGGTACCGAGACGATAGTACGACGCCTTGATATGGCCGCACTTTATTGGGATGTTGAGAAACCGTCGCGCGGGCATTACCGCATGACGGTGCGTCCGCTTACGGAGGATGCCTCGAAACTTCCTGAATTCGGACTTACCGATGCATATGCTCGTCTGCTTGAACAGACGATACAGCGCTCCCCGGCTAT
>JAHZGZ010000153.1:0-2856 GCA_019420545.1 Bacteroidales bacterium
GGAGCTTGGCCAGATCGAGGTGGGCGACTACATCGTGCATGTTGACCATGGAGTAGGCAAGTTCGGCGGTCTTATCCGTACCGAGGTCAACGGCCGCCTGCAGGAGATGATCAAGCTCGTATATCTCAACAACGACATACTCCTCGTAAGCATCCACTCCCTCCACAAACTCGCCAAATACCGCGGCAAGGAGGGTGTCGAGCCGCGCATCAACCGTCTCGGCTCCGGGGCATGGGGCAAGATGAAGGAGCGCACCAAGAGCAAGCTCAAGGATATCGCCCGCGACCTCATAAAGCTCTATGCCGCGCGCAAGGATGAGAAGGGATTTGCCTTCTCGCCCGACTCCTACCTCCAGAACGAGCTTGAGGCATCGTTTATCTACGAGGACACCCCCGACCAGCTCACCGCCACCCAGGCCGTGAAGCACGACATGGAGTCATCCCGGCCCATGGACCGCCTCATATGCGGCGACGTAGGCTTCGGCAAGACCGAGATCGCCATCCGCGCCGCCTTCAAGGCCGCCACCGACGGCAAGCAGACCGCCGTGCTCGTGCCCACCACAGTGCTTGCCTACCAGCATTTCAATACCTTCTCCGAGCGCCTGAAGGAGTTCCCCGTGCGGGTCGACTACCTGTCGCGCGCCCGCACCGCCAAGGAGACCAGGCAGATCCTCGCCGACCTTGCCGAAGGGAAGATCGACATAATCATCGGCACCCACAAGCTTATCGGTAAGTCGGTGAAGTTCAAGGATCTCGGACTGCTTGTGGTGGATGAGGAGCAGAAATTCGGCGTCGCCGTCAAGGAGCGTCTCAAGCAGCTGAAAGTCAATGTCGACACCCTCACCATGTCGGCAACCCCCATACCGCGTACCCTCCAGTTCTCCCTGATGGGCGCACGCGACCTCTCGGCGATCACCACGCCCCCGGCCAACCGTTATCCCATCCTCACCACGGTGAGCACCATGGGCGACGATACGGTAAGCGAGGCCGTCAACTTCGAGATGTCGCGCGGCGGCCAGGTATTCATCGTCAATCCGCGCATCGAGGGCCTTTACGAGCTTGAAAAGATGATCCACCGCCTCGTGCCCGACGCACGCACTATCGTGGCCCACGGCCAGATGCCCCCCGAAAAGCTCGAGAAGGCCATAATCGACTTCGCCAACCACGATTACGACGTGCTCCTTGCCACTACCATCATCGAGAGCGGTATCGACATGCCCAATGTCAACACCATCATAATCAACAACGCCCAGAACTTCGGCCTCAGCGAGCTTCATCAGCTGCGCGGCAGGGTAGGGCGCTCGTCGCGCAAGGCCTTCTGCTACCTGTTTGTGCCCCCTGGCAATCCCTTGACGCCTGTTGCGCGCCGCCGCCTCCAGGCCATAGAGAGCTTCAGCGAACTCGGCAGCGGCATACACATCGCCATGCAGGATCTCGACATACGCGGCGCCGGCAACCTGCTTGGCGCGGAGCAGTCGGGATTTATCGCCGACCTTGGTTACGAGACCTATCAGCGCATCCTCCGCGAGGCTGTCGTGGAGCTGAAGACACAGGAGTTTGCCGACGTACTCGCCGACTCCCCGGACGATGCTGCCCGGAAAGATGCCGACGATGCCGGCGATGCCGGCGAATTTGTGGCCGACTGTACAGTAGAGAGCGACCTCGAACTGCTCCTGCCCCCCGATTATGTGCCGCAGGAGAGCGAGCGTATATCGCTCTACAAGGAACTCGACGGTATCGAGCGCGAACTCGACCTCCAGCAGTTCAAGCTGCGCCTTGAGGATCGTTTCGGCAAGCTTCCCTCCGAGGCTGCCGAACTGTTGCGCATCCCGCGCCTGCGGCGTCTCGCACAGAGCCTCGGTATCGAGCGCGTCATGCTCAAGCAGGGGCGCATGTATCTCTACTTTGTGGACGAGAGCAACCGCGCCTACTACCAGTCGCCGATGTTCGGCCGTTGCCTGAACTATCTGCAGACCAATCCGCGCCGCGCGCAGCTACGGCAGAAAGGCGAGAAGCGCAGCATGCTAATCGCCGATGTGCCCACTGTCGAGACTGCCGTGGCCATCCTTCAGGAAATCCTTGCCATGCAGGCCATCTAACGGCCTCCCGTGTGTAGGCTTCACGCAATATAGTAATGATGAAAAAAATCCTTGCAATACTCTCCCTGCTGCTTGCTGCCGTAGCCGGTGTAAGCGCGCAACAGCCTGTCGGCGGCACTGATTCCGCCCGCGTCAGCATCGTTATCTGTTCGCCCGGCAGCAATGTATACGAGCTTGAAGGGCATGCCGCCCTGCGTGTCGTGCTCCATGACGGGCGCGACATTGCCGTGAACTACGGTATCTTCGACTTCGACTCGCCCAATTTCATCTACCGGTTTGTAAAGGGGGAGACCGACTACATGGTGGCCGCTTATCCGTTCAGCATCTTTGTCGACGGCTACCGCAGGGAGGGGCGCGAAGTGGTGGAATATCCGCTAAATCTTACCGCCGCCGAGTCGGAGCGGCTCGTGGCTCTGCTCAGTGAGAATCTGCTTCCGGAGAACCGAGTCTACCGCTATAACTATGTGAAGGACAACTGTTCTACCCGTGTGCTCGACCTTGTGGAAAAGGCGGTGGGCGACAGCACCGCTCTGCATGCGCCGGAGTTCAGCTCGGGATGGTCGTTCCGCGATGCGATGCGTTACTACCATGTCAACTATCCATGGTATCAGTTCGGTATCGATCTCGCCCTCGGCAACGGTATCGACTATCCCTTGAGCGAGCATGAAAAAGTGTTTGCCCCCGCGATACTCATGGATATGCTCCCCTCCGCAACGCTTTCCGACGGCAGACTTCTTGCCGGTACGCCGGTCATACAT
>JAHZGZ010000153.1:2866-8263 GCA_019420545.1 Bacteroidales bacterium
GTCGCTCTATGTGCTTGTGGGGGTGGTTGTATGTGCCGTAGCCGACCTGCGCCGTCGCCGTGTCAGCCGCTGGGTGGATGCTGTTTTCATGTCGGTGGCAGGTCTGGCAGGTTGCCTTCTGACATTTCTCGTGTTTGTCTCAACGCATGAGGCCACATCGCCCAACTGGCTGATTATCTGGCTGAATCCTCTCTGTTTTATCGTCCCCGTGTGCATATACATAAAAAAATGTGCGCGGTTGGTATTCTGCTACGAAATTGTTAACTTTGTGGCACTATTTTTGTTATGTGTGCTATGGCCGCTTACCGGCCAGACTGCCAACGGAGCCTTCTGGCTCCTGATTGCAGCCGATATGATTCTCTCGGCACGCTACATTTATATATCTCATGCGCAAAAAAATTGACACAAGCATAACTACCCGCCTCGCCACTCTGCTCGTAGCCTCGATGGTCAGCCTTACACTGGCCGCCCAGGCCCCGTCGCCACGTCCGAGGCTCGTGGTGGGCATTGTGGTCGACGGCCTGCGCGAGGATTATATAGACCTTCTCAAAGGCTATTTCGGCCCCGACGGATTCCGCCGCCTCATGCGCGACGGCGTGATGCTCGACAATGTGGATTTCGGCACGTATGTCGATCCTGCGGCCGCTACCGCCATCATCTATAGCGGGGCTTCCGCCTCGGTCAACGGTATCCCCGCCACATACGTCTACGACGAGGCCGGGCGCCGCGAGCATTCCATCGTTCTCGATCCCGAAAAGATAGGGAATTATACCGACGAGACATATTCTCCCAAGGCAGTGCGTGTGAGCACGCTCAGCGATGAGGTGCGCATCGACGGCGGAGGCATCGGCAGTGTTTACTCCATAGCTTCGCAGCCCGCTCAGTCGATTATCCTTGCCGGACATGCCGGCAACAGTGCTTTCTGGCTCAATGACGTCACCGGCAAGTGGGCTACCACCACATACTATAAGGATGTGCCGCAGCCTATCCAGGCCCGCAATTTCGCAAAGCCTCTCCCCGCGCGTCTCGACACGCTTGCCTGGCGTCCGCTGATGAAGCCGGAGCAATATCCCGACCTTCCCTCTTATAAGAAGTATTATCCGTTCCGTCATCTCTTCCAGCACAACGACGTAGACCGTTTCCGCAATTTCAAGACTGCTGCTCCGCTCAATACCGAGATCACCGATATCGCCTCGGAATATATCAAAGGCCTGAAACTTGGCACCCGCACTGCCATGGATATGCTCAATATCGGCTATACCGTAGGGCCGTTCTCGAAAGTCAAGGACTCCGACCACCGTCTGGAAACGATGGACACATATCTCCGCCTCGACTCCGAGCTTGCGCGCCTGTTTCAGGTAATCGACGGTACGGTAGGTCTCGACAACACTTTCATCTTCCTTACAGGCACTCCCGCCGCACCATCCGACAAGCGCGACGACGAACGGTGGGGTATACCCAACGGCGAGTTTTCGGCACGCAAGGCCATGTCGCTTCTCAACGTCTACCTCATGGCCCAGCATGGCAACGGAGAGTGGGTTAGCGGTTACCACAACGGTCATCTCTTCCTTAACAAAGAACTTATAAAGCAGCACGATCTCGACATACGTAAGGTTCGCGAGGATGCTGCTTCATTCCTTATACGCATGAGCGGCGTAAGCGGCGCATGGACCATCGACGATATCGTTGCAGGAAAGGCAGGCACGAATCCCGCCGCCCTGAAACGCAATACCGTAGCTGATCTGGCCGGGGATATCGTGGTCGAGGTAAATCCCGGATGGGAAATCGTAAGCACCAATCCTACCACTCAGAAGGAGGTGCGCACCACCGTGCGTACCGGATTGATTTCCGCGCCGGCTTTCCTGCTCAGCCCCTATCTTGCTGCCGAGCGCATCGCTGTACCCGTCGATGCCCGCTCCATAGCCCCGACGGTGGCCCGGCAGCTCCGTATACGCTCCCCGAATGCCGTGGAGCTTCCTGCGTTGTCCCTTAAACGCAAGTAATCCTCTCTGCTTGGATACCGATTATAATGGCGCCCTCTTGAATATGTGGCTGCCTGATTCATTAACCGAAAACAAACAATCACAATAAATGTCATTTATTTCAGTACTAAATAAAATTTTTGGCAATAAGTCGCAGCGCGACCTGAAGGAGATTCAGCCTATTGTCGACGAGATAAACGCTCTCGGCCCGAAGATGAAGGAGCTTACCAACGACCAGCTCCGTCAGACAATCACCGACATAAAGGCCGAGCTTGCCAAGGCTGTCGAGGCCGACACCACTGCGATCGAAGATATCAAGAGCCGCATCGATTCTCTCCCCTTCGAGGAGCGCCAGCCGCTTTGGGACGAGGTTGACCAGCGCGAGAAAAACGTGCTCGAAATCTATGAGAAGGAGCTCGACCGCGTGCTCCCCACCGTATTCGCCGCAATGCGCGAGACCGCCGCACGTTTCGCCGCCAACGAGACAATCGAGGTAACGGCCACCGATGCCGACCGCGAGTTTGCCGGTCAGGGCCGCGATTTCGTTACCATCGAGGGCGACAAGGCCATATACAAGAACCATTGGATTGCCGGTGGCAACGAGGTTACCTGGGATATGGTGCACTACGACGTGCAGCTCATCGGCGGTATCGTGCTCCATCAGGGCAAGATCGCCGAGATGGCTACCGGCGAGGGTAAGACCCTCGTGGCCACCCTCCCCGTGTTCCTCCGCTCGCTTACAGGCCGCGGCGTGCATGTGGTTACCGTCAACGACTACCTCTCTAAGCGTGACTCCGAGTGGATGGGCCCGCTCTACATGTTCCATGGACAGACCGTCGACTGCATCGATAAGCATGAGCCCAACTCTCCCGCGCGCCGCAACGCATATGCCTGCGACATCACTTTCGGTACCAACAACGAGTTCGGCTTCGACTATCTGCGCGACAATATGGCCATGTCGCCGCAGGATCTCGTGCAGCGCAAGCATTATTATGCCATCGTCGACGAGGTCGACTCGGTGCTGATCGACGACGCCCGTACGCCGCTTATCATCTCAGGCCCCGTGCCCAAGGGCGACGACCAGCTCTTCAACGACTTCAAACAGAATGTCGAGAACGTCTACAACGCCCAGCGCCGTCTCGTAGGCCAGCTCCTTCAGGAGGCAAAGGAGAAGATCCCGAGCACCGACAAGGAGGTGCGCAAGGCCGGTGCCCTCGCGCTGTTCCGTGCGTTCAAGGGCCTGCCGAAATACTCCCCGCTCATCAAGTTCCTCTCGCAGGAGGGGATGAAGCCCCTTCTGCTTGAGACCGAGGCATACTATCTTCAGGACAACAGCCGCGAGATGCCCGTGGCGGTAGAGCCGCTCTATTTCGTGATCGACGAGAAAAACCGCTCGGTGGATCTCACCGACAAGGGTATCGACGAGCTTACGGGCCGTTCGCAGGATCCGCAGTTCTTCGTGCTCCCCGACATCGCCGCACAGCTTTCGGAGGTCGAGGGCGACCAGACGCTCGACCCTGCGGCTCGCCAGGAGCGCAAGGATGCCCTGATGGACAATTACGCCGTGAAGGCCGAGCGCGTGCATACCGTAAACCAGCTCCTCAAGGCCTACACCCTCTTTGAGAAGGATGTGGAGTATGTGATCGACGACAATAAGATCAAGATCGTCGACGAGCAGACGGGCCGTATCATGGAGGGACGCCGCTACAGCGACGGCCTCCATCAGGCTATCGAGGCCAAGGAGGGCGTGAAGGTCGAGGCCGCAACCCAGACATTCGCCACCATCACTCTCCAGAACTACTTCCGTATGTACCACAAGCTCGCCGGTATGACAGGTACCGCCGAGACCGAGGCCGGTGAGTTCTGGGACATCTATAAGCTCGATGTGGTGACCATCCCCACCAACAAGCCGATTGCCCGCATCGACATGAACGACCGCGTGTACAAGACCAAGCGCGAGAAGTACAACGCCGTCATCGAGGAGATAGTGCGTCTTCACAAGATAGGCCGTCCCGTGCTGGTCGGCACAACCTCTGTGGAGATCTCCGAGCTCCTGTCGAAGATGCTCAAACTACAGCGTATCGACCATCAGGTGCTCAACGCCAAGCTCCATCAGAAGGAGGCCGATATCGTGGCCCTCGCCGGTCTGCCCGGAGCCGTTACCATCGCCACCAACATGGCGGGCCGCGGTACCGACATCAAGCTCCCGCAGGAGGTAAAGGAGATGCAGGATACCGAAATCGCCAAGGGCAAGACCGTAGGCGGTCTCGCCATCATCGGCACCGAGCGCCATGAGTCGCGCCGTGTCGACCGTCAGCTCCGTGGCCGTTCAGGCCGTCAGGGCGATCCCGGTTCGTCGGTATTCTACCTCTCGTTCGAGGACCAGCTTATGCGCCTTTTCGCCACCGACCGCGTTACCAAGATGCTCGACCGCATGGGTATCCAGGAGGGCGAGATGATCGAGAGCTCGATGGTCAACAAGGCCATAGAGAACGCCCAGAAGCGTGTCGAGGAGAACAACTTCGGTATCCGCAAGCGCCTCCTCGAGTATGACGACGTGATGAACAAGCAGCGCCAGTATATCTACGGACGCCGCCACCACGCCCTGCTCGGCGAGCGTATCGGCATAGATATCAACAACATGCTCTACGACACCGTAGAAAATCTTGTCAACAACTACGATTCTCCCGATGCCTACGGCGAGCTCAAGATGGAACTCTTCAAGGTATTCGCAATCGAGATACCGTTTGCCGAAGAGGAATTCAAGAAACTCTCGAAGGAAGATACCGTAGATAAGATCTTCGCCGCCGTCAACGAGTCGTTCCAGCGCCGTACCGACCGTATCTGCGAGATCACATGGCCCGTGATCAAGGATGCCGTGGAGAATCATGGTGCCAAGGGCCGTATCCTCGTGCCCATCACCGACGGGCGCCGTGTGTTCAACATCCCCGCCGACGTGCAGACCGCTTACGACACCGAGTGTAAGTCAATCGCCAAGGAGTGGCAGAAAGCAATCCTTCTGCTTACTATCGACGAGGTATGGAAAGAGCATCTCCGCGAGCTCGACCAGCTGCGCCAGTCGGTACAGAATGCATCTTACGAGCAGAAAGACCCGCTGGTAATCTATAAGGTAGAGTCGTTCCACCTCTTCGAGGCCGCTATCAACACAATGAACGTGAAGGCTATCTCCGCCCTCATGCGCGGCCAGATATTCATTCCCCAGCGTCCGCAGGAACCGGCTCCCGTGCCTCAGCAGCAACCCACTCAGCCTGCGCAGCGTGCTTCCGACGTGCAGCTCAGTTCGGAGCGCCGCGCTCCGCAGCCTCAGCGCCCCATGCCCGAGATGAAGCAGGCCGCTCCCGAGATGCGCAACGACTACAGCCGTTACCGCACAGGCCGAGGTGGAGAAATGCCC
>JAHZGZ010000153.1:8273-11311 GCA_019420545.1 Bacteroidales bacterium
GGTGATCCGGCACAGCGTCAGGCTGCGTCAGCACGCCAGGGTGCTCCTCAGCCCGTTGCTCCAATTGTCAATAACGGCCCGAAAGTAGGTCGTAACGATCCGTGCCCATGCGGCTCAGGCAAGAAGTACAAGAACTGCCACGGCCGCGGATTGTAAACGATAACATTTATTATTAAACAAGCTATAAAAGACAGTCCGTGCGCGCAATGGATTATTGTGTACCCGGACTTGCTTGAATATAAAAACCAATGAAATCTCTTTCTTTCGCAACAATCACAACTGCTTTTTGCATTATGGCTTCAAATGCCCAGACGTTGAATTATCCCGTGGCACCGAGCGACAACACTGTCGATACTTACTTTGGTGTCAGTGTCCCCGATCCGTATCGTCCCCTTGAAAACGATACCGCCGAGGCTACCGCGAAGTGGGTGGAGGCCGAGAATGCGGTAACACGCACGTATCTCGATGCGATACCGTTCCGCGACGCTATCCACAAGCGCCTCACGGCCCTCTTCGACTATCATAAGCATGGCCTTCCCTGGAAGAAGAACGGCTGGTACTATTTCTATGAGAACGACGGACTGCGCAATCAGTCAGTGCTCTACCGTACACGCTCGCTCGATGCCGAGCCCGAGGTGTTCCTCGATCCCAACGCGCTCAGCGACGACGGCACCGTGGCGCTGACCGGAGTGTCCTTTTCCCACGACGGCCGGTATGCCGCCTACACCATATCGCGCAGCGGCTCCGACTGGACCGAAATCTATGTGATGGATGCCGACACCAGGCAGCTGCTGCCCGACCATATCGAGTGGGCCAAGTTTACCGGTGCCGACTGGCAGGGCGACGGGTTCTACTACAGCGCTTATCCCACCCCCGAGAAAGGGAAGGAGTTCAGCAACGCCAATGAGAACCACCGCATATATTTCCACCGTCTCGGCACACCCCAGAGCGACGATACCCTCGTATACGAGGAGCCGCAGGAACCTCTGAAGTTCTTCTCCGCATCGGTACCCGACGACGAGTCGATGATTTTTGTGTTCGGTGCGGGCCAGGGCCTCGGCAACTCGCTGATGGTACGCAGCCTGAAGGATGCCGACGCCGATTGGAAAGTGATGAGCCCCACCCAGGACTACGAAGTGAGTGTGCTCGACGTAATCGACGGCACGATCTATCTCTATACCAATTATGGCGCTCCGCGCTACAGGCTGATGACCGCTACGCTCGACAATCCCGCCATGGAGCAGTGGAAGGAGCTTGTACCCCAGCAGAAGGGTGTGCTTACCGGTGTCGACTTCACCGGTCCCGACCGCATGATCCTCACCTACGATGTCGACGCGAGCAACCACACGTATCTCTATACCCTCGGCGGCAAGGAGATTCGCGAGATAAAGCTCCCGTCGATCGGTTCGGTCGGATTCTCGGCCAGCCGCAAGCATCCCGAGGTATTCTATGCATTCACCTCGTTCGCATACCCCTCGGCCCTGTATCGCTACGACGTGGAGAAGGATGAGTCGATCCTCTACCGCGGGTCAGATATCAAGGGCTTCAACTCCGACGATTATGTAACCGAACAGGTATTTTATCCCTCGGCCGACGGCACTAAGATACCCATGTTCATCACCTATAAGAAAGGCCTCAAGCGCGACGGCTCCAACCCGGTGTATCTCTACGGATACGGAGGTTTCAACATCTCGCTCAATCCGGCATTCTCGGCCCAGCGCATACTCTGGCTTGAAAACGGCGGTATCTACGCCCAGGCCAACCTGCGCGGAGGTGGCGAGTATGGCGAGGAATGGCATCTCGCCGGCACGAAGCTCAACAAACTCAACGTGTTCAACGACTTCATCGCCGCTGCCGAATACATGATAGGGGAGGGATGGACCACTCCGGAACTTATAACCATCGAGGGCGGCTCCAACGGCGGACTGCTCGTGGGCGCTACCGTCAATCTCCGTCCCGACCTGTTCAAGGTGGCCATACCCCGTGTGGGCGTGATGGACATGATGCGTTACCATCTGTTTACCATCGGCTGGAACTGGGCGCCCGATTACGGCACATCCGCCGACTCGCCTGAAATGGCCGAATATCTTCTGGGCTATTCTCCGCTTCACAATATCAGGAACAACGGCACGCCTTATCCGGCTATCATGGTCACCACTGCCGATCATGACGACCGCGTGGTGCCGGCCCATTCGTTCAAATACGCCGCGCGCCTCCAGGCATCCGATACCGGCAGTGCGCCCAAGCTGATCCGTATCGACAGCAAGGCCGGACATGGCGCCGGAAAACCTGTAAGCAAGGTCATTGACGAATATGCCGATATATACTCTTTCATCTTCAAGAATATCGGTAAAACACCGGTTGCCAAGTGATGATGACAGTGCGTGCACTTACTATATTGCGTGTGGCGACGGCACTCATTTTCATGGGCGCCGTTGCCTCGTGCTTTACGGGTATCGAGAGCACTCCGCGTATTACCGACAAGGATGTGAGCCGGCGGCATGTCGTCACGACTGATGAGGATCGTTTCCTCTCCTCGGTGGTTCCGCAGTCTCTGGCGCAATGGGAACCGGGAAAGCAGTTCTACGTTACCGACTCCAAGATTTCGCTCGCTCTTGAGCCGGGGGCGGCGTCGCCGCAGCCCGGATCGGTGCTACGTTATCTGAGCATCCGCGCCGTAACCTCGCTTACCGGGGGCGACGACACCGAGCTTGTGTTCGCCGATCCTTCGGGCGGTGAGGCCGTGTACCGCATCAATGCCTCGCGCGCCGAGCTTGAGGGGCGCCGGTCGGTGTCGGTACCGTTCACTATCGAGCTGAGCATGGTCGACTCCGTGCGCAGCCGCCTCGTGGGGCGCGAGCTGTATGTGCGCACATCGCTCTGGTATGATTCCATAGGCAATGCCCTTACCGGTCTGAAATATATACCCGTGCGCGTCACCTCCGTCGAGCCGGGCAATCTGGTATATCCCGTGAAGGTTACATTTGCCGCCGACAACAAGGACTGTCCGGCTTCGGCGTCGGTATTCATGTCGGGCG
>JAHZGZ010000153.1:11321-11757 GCA_019420545.1 Bacteroidales bacterium
TGCGTCCGGCGTTCAGTTTCACGAATCCGCGCGACCGCTATCCGATGATCACCGATGCCAACTGGGACCGCATCATACATGGGCGTGTGGCCCTTGAAATGACGCGCGACGAGTGCCGTCTGGCTCTCGGATCGCCCTCGCATATCGACCGTTATCAAGGCACGAGCGCTTACGGCGAACGCTGGACCTACGAAAACGGCGTATATCTCATATTCTTCGACGGTATCCTCTCCTCATTCCGCCAGTAAAACATATCCCTCATGATCCTGCAAAGCAATTTCGATCTTACTTCGTTCACTACTTTCCATGTGCCGGCACGTGCGCGTTACTATGCGGCCTATACTTCGGTCGACGAGCTGCGTGAGCTACTTGCCATGGCCACGGAGCGCGGACTCCCTGTCTTTCACATGGGCGGAGGGAGCAACCTGCTCTTTAC
>JAHZGZ010000154.1 GCA_019420545.1 Bacteroidales bacterium
ATTCCTTTATCTGGTCGTCATACTCGAGCAGCTCGGGCACGAGGTCGTCCTGACGGTACATGTTGTGGTATATTACCAGATCAACCGGTTGCTTGGGCTTGATATCCGGCAGTTCGCGTGGAATACCGATAGCAAGACCGCATACCACAAACACTTTCTGCGGCAGCTTCATCAGTCGTGCGATAGCCTCGGGAGCAGCGGTACGGGCATATCCTATGGGACACGTGCCCAGGCCTGCGGATTCGGCGGCGGTAAGTGCGCTCATCATAGCCAGGGTGGCGTCGACAATACCAACGATAACGCCGTCGGCCGTATGCGAGAACTGTGGCATATCGATGCCTTTGGCATCGGCAGTGAGCGAAATCTTGTTGTAGTCGGCACAGAACAGCATGAAATGACGGCATGTCTTTATCTGCTTCTGCCCCGTAAGCTCGTAGAGCTTCTCCTTGGTGGCCTGGTCATCTATGTCTATCACCGAAAACTGCTGACCGTTGTAGCTTGTGGGGGTATTGCGTATGGCTTCATATATGAAGTGCATCACGTCTGACGGAATATCCTCGCGCTCATAGCGGCGTATGCTTCGCCGGTCAAGCAGAGTCGATTTTACGTCTTTCATATCGGATTGGGGGTATTGTTATGGTTAATGTCTAACTCCGTAACGCATGGCGAGAGAAATTGTTCACACGCATGTAAAAAAAATCGCCGCTTCTCCACACTGACGCGGAGAAGCGGCAACACACACAACTGTAATAATGCCTATTTTGCTACCTCTATTTTGCCACTTTGAGTACGCGAGGAGCGATAGCGCGTCCTTCAATGCGCAGCAATGATATCCCGTACGGGAGGTGTAAGGTTGTGCTGGCCGATGTAAGCACACGATCCATTATCATGCGTCCGTCGGTAGTGTACACCGACAGGGTGCCACCTACTGCGCGTGGATCAACCGACAGTACACCTGTCGAAGCGTCATATGTCATCTCGGTCCGGTCGACCACAGCCTCTATTCCTGACATGGAGAAATCAGTCGACATGGTTTCGCCCATCAGCGAGGCCATATATACTTCAAGTGCCGTATATCCGTCGGCATTGAGCCGGTTGTTGTCAGGAGTGTCTTTATCGAGTCCCATTGTTGTTTCCCACTCGTCGGGCATACCGTCGCCGTCAGTATCGGCCGGAACGATATAATCGGCGAAATATGCATAGAACCCTTCGGCATCGATCTCCTTGTCGATGATACCGCGTGTAGTGCCGAGCGATCGGCCGAATGCATGGCGTCCGGTACGTGCTTCTTCGGCCACACGCTGCTCCACTATGTCGCGGTTGACAGTGCCCGCGTGGGCAAGCACATGCTCGTAGGCATCATTTGCCGACTGGTAGCCGGTAAGCATGAACCGTTCAGGCACATAGGTGCCTACAGGGCCCGCGAGCGTGTATTTATAATATGGATTGGCGGGCACGATACGTTGCGCGGCACGTATCCGGTCAAGGGAATATACCTCGGCATTCATGGCCTTCCAGTTGTCGGCGGTAGCGGTTGCGAATCCTTCGCCGACATTGCCGTCGACCCACCATTGCGCGGGAGCCCATGAAGTGGCGCCGTCACGTGCATAGCTCGAGTTGACAAACCATAGTTCCGTCTTGCTCGAGTTAGGCCCGGGCTTGTAGTAGTTATTGATGAAATTGCATTCGTGGGCCGAGTTCAAGCCGTTGTACGATGCGATTCCGGCCGTGTTTTCTCCACCGTAACATCCGCCGCGGGTGCCGTAGTTGTAGTTGACATTATTGACATACTCCATGAATA
>JAHZGZ010000155.1:0-8842 GCA_019420545.1 Bacteroidales bacterium
CAGCGCGAGCGGGGCCCCTGCAGCCGGATGGCCTCTGTGCGCTCTGCGGGCTCTGCGTGATTTTTATTTAACGCGCTTGGAAAGCGCGTCTCCTACAGCCGTGATCTAAAGGGGGCTTTGGCAAAGTATATCGTGGCGGGCTAAAGCGCCGCCCTCCCAGTCAGATTTCATATCATCCACTGTTTTCTATACTATATTTTCTCTGTGGGCTCTGTGATCTCTGTGCGGGGGACACAAATTTTTCTGTGGGCTTTGTGCGGAGGATAAAAAGCCCGTGCGCTGCATCGCGCAGCGCACGGGCGAAATAGGTTGCGTTTTGTTTATGGATATTTGAAAGTGTCTGTGAATATAGAATTATGTAAGACTATAAAATGATTTGTGCAGCCTATAATATTTACTTAACCCAATCTTTATATTTTGATGATTTACGGTCGTATGGAAAGGTTGCCTTACCGGCGGATGATGATCTTCCGCCCCTGATGGATGTAGAGGCCGGGAGCCGAGGGGCTGCCGGAGAGGCGCTGACCCTGAAGGGTATACCAGGCCTCGTCGCTGGAGGCGCCTGAGCCGAAGGTGTCGCCCACTACCTCCTCGATGCCCGACGAGGGGTTGGAGGTGTAGAGGGTGATGCGCACGCAGGGGCGGTTGTTGCCCGAGAAACGTATCGTCATGCTCTCCTTGGCGGGTTGCGAGAGCGATACGTCGAATGAGTCGGGCGCGTCGGTCGACGATGATTTGTGGATCACGTAGGCGTCGGCGGCAAAATCCTCGCCGTTGAGGTTGGCGAGATAGCAGTCGCCCCAGCTGTCGGAAGTATAATGTGTGCATCCTTCAACTTTTATGCGGCTGATCTCGGCGTAGGCCGGGAGAGTAATGGTGTGGGTAGCGTTCTCATACATGCGTATGAAGTCGCTCTTGGTGCCGTAGCTGCGGCTGTCGGCGTTGGAGACGGAGATGCCATGGCCGAAGCTCCAGGTAGAGCCTTCGCGGTTGGCGGTGCATATCACGTAGCTTTCGGCCACAGGGTCGGAGTACACGACATTGCCCTCGGAGGTGCCGCCTGCATTCTGGGCCTCGGTGATGTGGGCCACGAGCGAGTTGAGATAAACCTCAAGCATGGTGTAGCGCTCCTCGGTAAGGTTGAGGGCGTCGGCGGGATTGTTGGGATTGAGGCCGTTGGCGGTCTCCCAGTCGTCGGGCATGCCGTCGCCGTCGGTGTCGACGGGAGCGGTGGCCGATACGAGGTCGGGCCATGCCGACCAGTTGGCGGGGGCGTCGGAGGGCTTGTTGTCGTCCTGACTGTTGATGAATCCGCGGCTGAGGCCCGAACCGGTGTGGGATGCGGTACCCTTGCGGGCGTCCTCAATGATCATGTCGTCATGTTCGTCGCGCGAGAGCGATGCTCCGGCGTAGTCGAGCACACGGGCATATGCGTCGTCGGCCGAGTGGGTGGTGGTGGTGATGAAGTCGATCGGAGAGTCGAGCTTCAGGGCGTCGTCGCCGGGATATGTGCCGTCGGTAGCCGAAGTGCTCTTGTCGACCTGGTTGATGAATCCGTTTTTCCAGTTGTCGGCGGTTACGTCGGAATACTTGGAGTTGACGTTGCCGGTGACAAAGTATTTTCCCCAGAGATGGAGAGCGGGGGTATAGGCTGGATATGTGTTGCAGTACTCGTTGGTACGCACGCCTACGGCGGCGATACGCTTGCCTTTGGTGCCTGTGGGCGAGCCCGGGCCGGGCTTGTAGTAGTTGTTGACGATGTTGACGTTCATGCCTTCGCCTCCGTAGCATCCGTTGCCGCCGAAGTTGTAGATGACGTTGTTGCGCATGTCCATGCGTTCATCCATCTGTGTAGTGGGGCGCGGGCCGAGGCGCGGTGTGCGCGAGGTGTGGTGTGCGACGAGGTTGTGGTGGAACGATGCTCCCGATCCGCCCCAGTTGCCGCCGTAGCCGTGGGCGCCTTTGGAGTGGCCCGAGTTGACGAGGCTCTGGTCGACGATGCTCCACTGTAGGGTGGTATTGGAGTTGCCGAGTATCGAGCAGCACTCGTCGATGCTCCACGACACTGAGCAGTGGTCGATGATGACATCCTGAGTGTCCATTACCGAGAGGCCGTCCCAGCCGTCGGCACCGTTGACGGTGACGTTCTTGTTGCCGAGGCGGAAGCGCATGTAGCGCACGATGCAGTTGCCCGACACGCTTACGGGGTAGTCGGCGAGGCATATTCCGTCGCCGGGAGCTGTCTGTCCGGCGAGGGTGGTGTTGGCCGATATGGTGAGGCCTGATGTGAGGTGGATTGTACCCGACACGTCAAACACGATGGTGCGCGGACCCGCCTGCTTCAATGCCCAGCGGAGGGTGCCCTTGAGGGCGCCGTCGTCCTTTAGGCTTGTCACGTGGTACACGTTGCCTCCGCGGCCGCCGGTGGTATAGCGTCCGAAGCCTTCGGCGCCGGGGAATGCCGGAGTCTTTTCCGGGGTTTCGGCTGCCGAAGCCAGCAGCGGGAGAGCTGCAATAAGGGGGAGAAGGTATTTCATGATAGTATGGTGATTATCTGATGATTACTTTTTTGCCTCGGTGGATATAGAGGCCAGGGCGCGAGGGCTCGGCGGGGAGGCGGTGGCCCTGGAGGGTGTACCAGGCAGGGTCGGCCGAGAATCCCGATGCGGAGCCGTCGGCGGGGAGGGTCACGGTGATCTCCCGGATGCCGGAGGTGGAGGCGTTGGTGGTGTAGAGGGTGATGCGCACGCAGGGGTTGTTGCCCGTCCAGCTCATGGTCAGCTCGCCGGTGGCGGCCTCGTCGAGGGTTACCTCAAAGGCCGTGGGGGGAGTCGATGCGTCGGTATTCTTTGCTATGACATAAGTGCCGGCGGGGAATTCGCTGTCGTTGAGCTCGGTGAGCGATGCGTCGGTGTAGGTGTCGGAGCCGTAGTAGGTGAATCCCTCGCAGCGTATGCGGCCTACGGCGGCGCGGGCGGGGAGGGTGATGGTGTGGCGCACGTCGCGGGCGAGGCGTATGTAGTCGCTCTTGGTGCCGTAGCTCTTGTTGCCGTCGTTGGCGAGGATTATGCCATGGCCGAATCCCCATGTTGAGCCTTCGCGGGTCGATGTGGCGATGGTGTAGTCTGGGAGCACGTCGGGGAGGTATTCGAGGTCGCCGTCGGAGGTGCCTCCGGCGTTCTGGGCCTCGGTGATATGGGCCACGAGCGAGTTGATGTATACCTCGACCATGGTGTAGCCCTCGTCATCGGTGAGCAGTGCGTCGGCGGGGTCGGCGGGATCGAGGCCGCGGGCAAGCTCCCAGTCGTCGGGCATGCCGTCGCGGTCGGTGTCGGCCGGGGTCTCGGCTGAGTTGAGGGTGGGCCAGGGGTTCCAGTTGTCGGGAGCGTCGGCGGGACGGTTGTCGTAGGGTGAGTCGATGATCCCTTTGGCATTGCCCGAGCCGGAACCTGTGTAAGTGGCGGTTCCGGAGCGCACGTCGGATACCATGAGGGCATCGTGGGAGTCGCGCGAGAGCGATGCTCCGGCGTAGTCGAGCACGCGCTCGTAGGCGTCGGCGGCCGAGTGGGTCGTCACATGGTAGTATTTCATCGGCTCGGAGAGATGCATGCGGCTCTCGTCGAGGTTGTATTTCTCAGGATTGTTGCGGTAGGTGGCCGAGATCTGTTCCCAGATGCCGAGGCCCCAGTTGTCGGCGTCGACGGCGGGGTGGCGCGGGTTGACATTCCCCTCGACGAAGAGGCGCGCCCATACGTGGTACATCTCGTGGCCCTCCTGCTCGTTGACCCCCACGCCGCATATACGGCGCTGGTAGCCGACGGCGCGCGAGGCGATGGTGCCGGGGCCGGGCTTATAGTAGTTGTTGACGATGTTGGCGTTCATGTTTTCGGCGCCGTAGCATCCCTGTCCGCTCCAGTTGTACATGACGTTGCAGCGGAAGTCGGTGGTGTCGCGCGCTCCGGTGGCGGGACGTTCGCCCAGACGCGGGCAGCGGGAGTCGTGGTGCACGAGGAGATTGTGGTGGTAGGATGCGCCCTCGCCGCCCATCATGGCTCCGTAGCCGTGGGTGTTCTTGGAATGTCCGCCGTAGCGCAGACTCTGGGATATGAGGCACCACTGCACGGTGGTGAAGCGGTTGCCGTAGATGGAGCAGCATTCGTCGACGCTCCACGATATGGAGCAGTGGTCGACGATGATGAGCCGCGAGTCGACGGCGCCGAGTCCGTCAGGCTCGAATCCGTCGCCCTCTACCCCGGCCATGCGGTTGCCGGGGCGGAAGCGCATGTAGCGTGCTATTACGTTGGGGCAGGCGAATGTCACGGGGTAGTCGGCCACGCAGATGCCGTCGCCGGGAGCTGTCTGGCCGGCGAGGGTGAGGTTGCCGTTGGTGATCTTGAGGTCGCTCTGGAGATAGATGGTGCCGGAGACGTCGAATACCACGATGCGCGGCCCCGACTGCTCGCATGCCCAGCGCAGGGACCCGTAGCCCGAGTCGCGGAGATTGGTCACATGGAGTACCTTGCCTCCGCGTCCGCCTGTGACGTATCGTCCCCATCCCTCGGCACCGGGGAAGGCGGGTGTGCGCTCTACGCGGTCGTCGGCAGAGGTGATGACGGCTGCGATTGTGAGCAGTAGCGATGTGATAAGGAGTCGGGTTTTCATGACATCGTAGATTGGTCGATGCAAAATTAGTTATTGACGGCGGTGTTTTGGGGTGAAAAATTGCCGAAAGATGGTGGAAACGTGAAAAAAAGCTACATAGCGCACAGAGAAATTTGTGCGTGTAATTCCGCACGGAGAGCACAGAATGGATTTTGTATATAACCCGCACAGAGAACACAGAGGCCACAGAGAAAGAGAGCTCATGGAATCTGACTGGGAGGGCGGCGCTTTAGCCCGCCGCGAGGTACTTCGGGCCATACGATATGTTTAAGTTTGCCGATGAAACTCGCCACGGCTGTAGGAGACGCGCTTTCCAAGCGCGTCTCCTACAGCCGTGATCTAAAATGAGGATGGTCAAAGTATATCGTGGCGGGCTAAAGCGCCGCCCTCCCAGTCAGGTTTTATGTCATACTTTATTCCCGGGCCATCCTTTCTCTGTGGACTCTGTGCGGATAAAAGAAAGCGGGGCACGCCGTAGTGTGTGTCGGCGTACCCCGCAGGGAAATTGTACCTGGAAATGGTCTGAACGGTTGGGAGAAGAGAGATCGGATTATGCGATATGCTCTGTGGCAGAGTTGATTATGCGATATGGCTCTGTGGAAGAGCGGATAGGCGCTCCTTACTTGACGAGCTTGGCGGTGCGGCGTGTGCCGTTGGCGAGCGTCTGCACGCGGATCACGCTACCCTTGGAGTCGGCTGACACCTCTACGCCCTGGAGATTGTAGTAAACGGTCGAAACAACCTCGCCGTCGGCTACCGCATCCTCAATCCCGGTTGTACCCTCGTCGTGCTGCACAAGCAGCTGGAGATGTGCCACCGGCTGATTGCCTTCCTGAATATAGAAAGTAATGGGTGTACCCGCTTTATGATTTTCAAGATTTACAGTAAGTTCACGCTCAACATCTCCGTCGCCTTGTTTGAATTCGGATGCAGTGGGCAGATATACTGTGGCGCCTTCAGATGCAAAGTCTGTAATCTTACCGGGGTTGCCGGTACCGCGGAGTCCATTAAACTTGACCTGTTTTACGATTACATCTTCGGGAACTGAGAGTGTTGTTGTCTGGTTGCGACGGAATTTGAAATGGCCATATCCTTCCCATCCGTCATTGCAAGGGCTTATGCCGTATGAGCCGTTATGCCATGCATCGTTTGCTACATTTGCAGCGACATATCGAAGTGTTACGAGTTCGTCGGCGTCAGATGCTTCATAGATATGGATGCCTGAGATGGTAAGTGTATAGTTCTTGGACTTGTCGCCAGCAACACCGGAGAATGTGTAGGTTGCTTTCTCGCCATCGGGGTTCACACTGGCGGTAACCTTGGTGTTGTCGGCAAATATAGCCTCGACAACGGGAAGCTGTGTGAAAATATGGGTGTTGTGCTCTGCCACGGCAGCATCGCCCTCGGCGTTGAGTGAAGCGAGAATTTCGGCTGGAGCTTCAATGCCGTCAATAAGGAGGCTCTTCACAATTACGTCGCCGATGTGGAAGAGGCGCATGGTATAGGTCTCCTGAAAGGCTATGGCATTGGCGTCGGCGGTAACATTGAAGGTGACGATGGTTGCGGTGCCTGCTGCGGGAGTAGGAAGAGTGAATGTGCCGTCGCTGTTGGCGGTTATTTCCACGGCCTTTGTGGCATCAGACTCGTCGGCTGCCGTTGCCGTAACGGTAGCGTAGGTCGAGGCAATGCTGATGGTTGTTGTCTCGTCGTTATAAGTGATAGGGAGATTGCATGTCCAGTCGGAATCGCCACCTGTAGTAATTTCCTGACCGCTGATTGTTGCGTCGCTGATTGCAGCAAGATGGTCGGCAACCTTTGTGAAGGTCATATCCTTATAGTTGAGGATGTAGCCGGTATGGTCGGCTGTCATTGTCATTGTAAGAGTCTTTTCACCTGCTGTAAGTTCTGTGGCAAGATTTACGGTCTGAGCGGCATAGTTGCTTCCAACCTGAACGACAGCCCAGTCAGCACTACTCTCGGTGCCGTCATTTTTGTCTTTGAAGTTGAAGTTTACATTGCCTTCTCCGTATTTTCTGACACCGAATGACATTGTGTATACTCCGGCTTCGGTTACATTTACTTCCTGTATGGCATATGCTCCGTTTCGGATATTTCCGATATTGTCGCCTGATTCATATCTGAGGCCATTGAAACAAGTGGCATTAGATACATAGACAGTGCCGGGAATGTTGTCGACTACACCGGGAGTCGCATCTTTGGCGGAGGCGGGGAGGGCGCTGAGGGCGAGGAGTGCGGAGAGCGCCAGGGATGAGTGTAAATTTTTAAACATGTAAAATGATTGATTGAAATGATGGTTGATTTGAGGTTGTCAAGGCGAGGAGTATTAGCGGATACGCCTCGGAATTGATATTTGGATGGGTGCAAAAGTAGCTGACGTGAGGCCTCATGTAGGGTGAAAAATTGCCGAAAGATGGTGGAAACGTGAAAAAAAAGCCACATAGCGCGCAGAGAAATTTGTGCGGGGTAAAAAAGCGGGGTGCACCGTCGTGTGTGTCGGCGCACCCCGCAGGGAAATTGTTTCTGAAATAGTCCGGAAATCCGGAGGGCTGACGATAGTACGTCAGTGAAAATCAGTTGATTTTACTTGATGAGCTTGGCCGAGCGGCGGGTGCCGTCGGGAAGGATGTCGACGCGGATCACGGTGCCGCGGGCATCGGGAGCTACCTGCACGCCCTGAAGGTTGTAGAATACGGTAGATACGGCGTCGCCTTCACCTAAGATGGCGTCAATGCCGGTAGTGCCGTCGATTACACCCTCTGAAACTGCGCCCAGACCGCCGTGGGCGTTGGCAGCCCGCACGGTGTAGGTGTTGTTGCCGGCATCGCGGGCCGACTGGAGGTCATAGCTTGCATCGGTAGTGTGGGCAACGTATTCGCCGTTGCAGAACACTGCGTAGGAGGATGCGCCCTCTACGGCATCCCATGTGAGCTTGCCGTTTGCGATTGCCGGGTTGGCGGGAGCGGCACACTGTACGGTTGCCGATGCGGGATCCCATGAGTTGGTGCCGCAGAGCACGTTGCGTACGGTAAGGTGTGCGGCCTCTTCGGTGGTAAGCACCGGAGTGTAGGTGTTGGTCGAAGTGGGCGAGTTCTTGCGTCCGCTCAGGTCGAGGGCGTTACCGTTCTTGTCCATCGAGTTAAACTCGTAGAAGTGGGTGGGCAGATTGCCCATCGACGACCATGCTTCGCTGCCCATGGGGGCCTCGAATACTGTGTTAAGGAAGTATGCGCGGGGCTCGTTCTGCCAGGGACGGCCGAGTGAGAATGCGGCGCTTCCCTTGATGGTATTGCTTTCGAATACGTAGCCGTACTTATTGTTGGCAGAGGTCGAGGGAGCTGTGATGGCGCCGCCGTTGGTCATCACGAGGTCGCAATGGTCGAAGTAGTGGTCACCTCCGCCGCAGATATAGTCGACAGCACCGTGGAAAATACAGTTGTCGTAGTAGCCCTTCTCGCCCGATACGTAGGTATCCTGCTGGCTCTGAAGCTCTACGTTGCAGAGGATGTCGGCATTACCGCCGTAGAAAGCTACACCCACACCGGCGCGGTCCTTGCCGAAGTCGAGATCGTTGCGCATGGTAACGTCCTGGATGTATGTGCCTGTAGAGTAGCGCGATGAGATCACGGGGTTGGAGATGCCGGTGCGGTTGCCATGGAGCAGCACGTCCTCGCGGCTCTCGCCGATGATCGAGATGTTGTGGAGGTTGCGGCCGATGAGCTGCTCCTCGGCGCCGAAGTCGTAGTCGCCGTTCTTTACGAAGATCACGGTGCGCTTTGCATCGGCGGTATTGTTGGTAGTTTCAAGCGATTTGAGAGCGGCCTTCCACTCGTCGACGTTGCCAACCACGATAGGTTCGATGGCCTCTACCTTGGCGGGAGCGCCTACAACGAACGAGAGCTTGATATCCTTGTCGTTGACGTTGCCGAAGGTGTCTTCAGCCTTACCGGCAGCTATTACGAGGTCGGAGGTGGCGTTGTAGGGGAGATCCCATACCTTGAACACTACAGTTGCGCCCGATACCTCGCCCTCGATTGTCTGACCGGCTACGGAGGCGGTGGCGCTCTTCATCTCACGGTCGAATGTGAAGGTAGCCACGGCGTGGTTTACATTTTTGGTAGCGGTAGCGGCAATATCATTGGCCACGGGGGGAGTGGTGAGA
>JAHZGZ010000155.1:8852-23124 GCA_019420545.1 Bacteroidales bacterium
AGCTTCTTTGTTGACGAGGATTTCAAACCATGCCACGGGCTGGCTGCCGGGGGTGAAGAGGAACTTCACGGGAGTGCCGGCCTTATGGCCTTCGAAGTTTACATAGAGATCCTTCTCCGCGCCGTCGCCATTCTTGAAGTAAGCGGCTGTGGGGAGATAGACTGTGGCGCCTTCGGAGGTTACGTAGCCTACGGTGCCGGGGGTATAGTTGTCTTTAAGCGATGCGAACTTGATCTGCTTGATAACGACGTTGGAGGGGATGGAGAGTGTGATCTCGGTGTTGTTCTTGAACTTGAACTGTGTGCCTCCCCATCCGTCGTTGGCAGGGTTGAGCGTGTATGATCCGTTGCTCCACGAGCCGTCGGCGCGGTTGAGGGCCGAGTCGTAGACGAGTTTTACCATCTCATCGGCAGCGTCGGCCGAGTAGATATGGAATCCGGCTACGTTGATGGTGTAGTTTTTGCTCTTAGATCCGGCTTCGCCGCGGAAGGTGAATGTGCCGTTGGCTCCGTTAACGGTACCGGTGGCGGTAACCTTGCTGTTGTCGGCGAAAGTAGCCACGATCTTTGGCTCTGCGGTGAAGATCCAGTCGCTGAGAGTGGCTGTGACGTCGGTGCCTTCTGCGTTGAGGGCTGCGAGGAGTTCGGCGGGAGCGTCAACGTCGTCGATGGTAAGGGCGTTGATGATGATGTCGCCGATATGGTAGAGGCGGATGGTGTAGGTGTCGCGGAACACTAGCACACCTTCAGCTGCCGATACCTTGAAGGTCACGATAGTCTCGGTGCTGCCTTCGGGTGTAGGGAGGGTGAATGTGCCGTCGCCGTTGTCGGTCACGGTCACAGCGTTGCCCTGGCCGTCGACAGCTGTGGCTGTGAGGATGGCGTTGGCATTGGCGTTGACTTTGAGCGTGGTTGTTGCCGCGAAGTCGAGCGGGAGATTGCAGTTCCAGTCATAACCCTCGCCTGCGGTCACGTCCTGACCGTCGATGGCCACGCCGCGGAATGTGGCGCAGTGGTCGGCGATCTTCTCAAATACCATGTCCTTGTAGTTGGCGATGAAGCCGCCGTGTGATGCGTTGAACACCAGTTTGAGCACCTTCTTGCCGGTGGTAAGCTCGCCTTCAATGTTTATTGTCTGCTCGGCATAGTTTGCTGCATCGGCGGGTACGGCCCAGTTGGTCTCAGCCTCAACGCCGTTGGTCTGGTCGGTGACTGTAACATTGAGGATACCGTCGCCATAGCGGCTCAGGGGTAATTTCATTGCATAGACACCTGCCTCGTCGACAGTAATTTCGTTGGAGGATCCGCAACCGTCCTTGACATAGCCGATGTTCTGGCCTTCATTGCGTGCGCCTCCTACCATGGTGGCCTTTGCGATGGTCACGGTGCCGGGGATATGCTCGGTATTGTCGACATTGCCGTCGTAGAGGGCAAGACGTCCCCAGTTGCCGGCATAGTTGCTGCCTTCGAGGTCGCGGGCCTGGAGGGTAAGTGTATAATTGCCTGCGGGAAGCAGGGGAGTGTCGAATTTCGATGTGGTCGAGGGTGTCCAGCTACCGGTGTTTTCGATTTTGTGTACGGCGGTGAACACCGGTTGGTTGTCTTTATCGGCGATGGTAATATCCATGTAAGCCGTGCCTTTATGGCCGGTGGCGACGGTAAACTGGTATTTTCCGTCAGCATTGCTTACGAGATTGAAAGTCACGGTAGTGTTTGCGCCGGTAGAGCCGATATTCGCACCGTTGTTTTCGATTTTTCCCGATGTGCCGTTGAAGTCGCCGTTGTTCCAGTCGATGAACTCTCCGGCCGGCGTCGGTATGGAAACCGGATCGCCTGTCGCGGCTGATGCGGTGAGCGCTCCCACGGCAAACATGGCCGCGAGCGTCAGGGCTGAATGTAATTTTTTAAACATGAAAGATGGTTGATTTTAAGGTTATGGAGGCCGGAGAGCATAGCGGCTCATCCGACTCCCTTAACGGATATTGGATGAATAATAAATGTAGTGAGTCTGTTTATGGCGGTAAGAATATCTGCTTACTTCGGCGGCAAAATTATGTGAAAGATTGTACCGGTGAAAGCCTCCGGGCGCGCGGACATGCGGAAAAGTCAAAAATTACACCCTTTCCGACAATTTTACGCTATCGGCGCGAGGATGGGGATTTTTATGATAATAAATGCGCGTCAATGAGCATGATAGGGCTTATCTTCGCGATGTAAACGACACAACACCATTCACTATCATTGCAAATATCCATAACCTTATGAGATTACCACGAATAATATCTATGCTTATTGTCGCCGCGGGGGCTATATCGACGGCCCACGCGCAGCGTGCTCCTTACCTTGACCCTTCGCTCAGTCCCGAAGAGCGTGCCGCCGATCTCTGCGGCCGGCTTACCCTTGAGGAGAAGGCGGGACTGATGATGAACAGTTCGCCGGCAGTGGAGCGGCTCGGTATTCCGGCGTTCGACTGGTGGAGCGAGGCGCTCCACGGCGTAGGGCGCAACGGGCTGGCTACGGTTTTTCCCTCGTGTATCGGCATGGCGGCGTCGTTCGACGACGATCTGATCGGCGAGGTATTCACCGCCGTGAGCGACGAGGCGCGTGCCAAGAATACCGAAGCCCGTCGCCGCGGACAGATGGGAAAATACAAGTGTCTGAGCTTCTGGACTCCTACTGTAAACGTATTCCGCGACCCACGCTGGGGGCGCGGCCAGGAGAGCTACGGCGAGGATCCTTATATGAACGGGCGCATGGGTGCGCGCGTAGTGCGCGCACTACAGGGCGACACCGCACAGAAGTATATAAAGCTGCTGGCGTGTGCCAAACATTTCGCCGTGCACAGCGGCCCCGAGAAGACGCGCCACAATTTCAATATAGAGGGGCTTCCGGGACGCGAGCTGTGGGAAACTTATCTTCCCGCCTTCAAGGTGCTCGTGCAGGATGCCGGGGTGCGTGAGGTAATGTGCGCATACCAGCGTTTCGAGGGTGAGGCCTGCTGCGGCAGCAACCGCCTGCTCCAGCAGATACTCCGCGACGAGTGGGGGTTCGACGGCATGGTGGTGAGCGACTGCGGCGCCATCAACGACTTCTACCTGCCCAAGCGCCACGGTGTTGCCGAGGATGCACCCAAGGCCACGGCTTTGGGTGTGCTGAGCGGCACCGACGTGGAGTGCGGCTCGGTCTACAAGCATCTACCCGAGGCTGTCGCCAAGGGGCATGTGAGCCAGGAGGCTGTCGATGTGTGTGTGCGCCGTCTGCTTGCCGAGCGTTTCCGTCTTGGCGATCTTGATCCCGACTCGCTTGTAGGGTGAACCTCGATACCGATGAGCGTGGTCGACTGCAAGGCCCACCGCGATCTGGCTCTTGAGGCCGCCCGCGAACAGATGGTGCTGCTGAAAAACAACGGCGTGCTCCCCCTGCGCAAGGGTAAGCGCGTGATGGTGATGGGCCCCAATGCCGCCGACTCTACCATGCAGTGGGGTATCTACTACGGTCAGCCGAGCCACACCGTTACCATACTTCAGGGTATGCGCCGCCGTCTGGGCGACGATCTGCCCTACATGCAGGCGTGCGGCATCACCTCTTCCACCGAAAAGGTGAGTATCTTCGACCGTTTCACAGGCCCCGACGGGACTCCCGGCATGGCAGCGACATACTGGAACAATACAGATATGAAGGGCGCCCCTGCCGCTACTGTGCGCTATACCTCTCCGGTCAACCTCGACAACGGGGGCAACACGGCATTCGCACCCGGAGTCGAACTTGAGCATTTCACCCTGCGCCTGCGCGGCTCGTTCACGGCTGAGGCCGACGAGGAGCTTGACATAGTGTATAACAACGACGACGGTCTGCGCATAATCATCAACGGCGACACCGTGCATGAACGCTGGAAGGTAGAGCCGCTCAACCACCGCAGCCGCAAACTCGCTGTAAAGAGGGGGCAGCGCTATGATATCGGTGTCGACTACATGCAGGTTGCCGATGCAGCCACACTTAATTTCGACATCTGCCGCCAGCGTGCGCTCAGCGTGGCCGAGGTGGTGGAGCGTGCCGCCGATGCCGATGTGGTAGTGTTCGCCGGAGGCATTTCGCCCGCGTTCGAGCGCGAGCAGGCCAAGGTGCGCGAGCCGGGGTTTGACGACGGCGACCGCACCTCTATAGAGCTCCCGGCAGTGCAGCGCGAGATATTGCGCGCACTAAAGGCCGCCGGCAAGGAGGTCGTGCTGGTGAACTGCAGCGGAAGCGCCGTGGCCCTGTCGCCCGAGATGCAGAGCTGCGACGCCATACTCCAGGCATGGTATCCGGGCCAGGAGGGCGGAACCGCCGTGGCCGAGGTGCTTTGCGGCGACTATAATCCCTGCGGCAAGCTGCCGGTGACGTTCTATTGCGACGACGCCCAGCTGCCACCATTTGACGAGTACCGCATGGAAGGGCGTACCTACCGCTATCTGCGCGAGGAGCCACTGTTTCATTTCGGCTACGGACTGAGCTACACCACCTACAAGTACGGCAAGCCGCGGTATGCCGACGGAGTTGTGACCGTGGAGGTGCGCAATGCGGGCAAGATGGCCGGCACGGAGACCGTGCAGCTTTATCTGCGCCGCCCCGCCGACGAGAAAGGCCCCAACAAGACCCTGCGCGGCTACCGACGCGTGACGCTGCAGCCCGGCGAGAAGCGCACGGTAAGCATCCCGATGCCTCGCGAGCTGTTTGAGACATGGGATGAGGAATCGGGACGCATGCAGGTAATACCGGGCCGCTATGAAGTGATGGTAGGTCCGTCGAGCCGCGACAAAGATCTGAAAACCATCAATGTAAGTATCTGAGCCAAATATAATGTCCATGAAACTGATACAGAGCATATACTCGGTGGCGATAGTGGCAGCGATAGGTGCCGCATCGCTTACGGCGGGAAAAAAGGCGCCCGCGCAGGCGCAGTTCATCTCGTTTGTATACACCGGCAATGATGATTATTACAATGCCAATCCCATTACGCGCGACGGCGATTTCTATAATCCAATCATACCGGGATGGTATTCCGATCCGAGCGTGGTACGCACGGGCGACGACTACTATCTGGTGACCTCAACGTTCGGCTACTATCCAGCTGTTCCATTGTATCATAGCCGCGACCTTGTGAACTGGCGCCTTGTACGCAACATTCTTGACCGTCCGGGGCAGTTGCCGGGCCTGGTGGGGCAGAGTCTCGACCGGGGGGGCGTCTATGCCCCGCAGATCTCCTATAATCCCGCTAATTCGACCTACTACATGGTGACTACCGAGGTCGGGCGCAAGGAGGGGCACTTCTATGTCACCGCTACCGATCCCGAGGGTGAGTGGAGCGATCCCGTGTGGCTCAAGGGGATCGACGGCATCGATCCGTCGTTTTTCTTCGATGACGACGGGTGCGCCTACATAGTATATAAGGAGGATACCACCGGAAAGCCGAAATGGAGCAATTACCGGTGCATACGTTTTATCGCCTTCGATACCGCCACAGGGCAGACTACCGGGGAATCGTGGCAGCTTGCCGAGGAGGGGGTAGGCCCCGAGGAACGTCTTGACCGCGACGAGGGACCGCATATATATAAGGTGGACGGAAGCTACATACTGCTTTGTGCTGAGGGCGGGACAAGCACCCACCACTCGGCTGTGGTGTACCGTGCCGACAGTCTGCGCGGGCCTTACCGCCGCTGGAGCCGTAATCCGGCACTGACGCAACGGTATCTGAAAGACAAACGGAGCAACCCTGTTACCTGTGCGGGCCATGCCGATCTGGTGATGACTCCGGAAGGTGAATGGTGGGGTGTGTTTCTCGGCTGCCGTCCCGGCCCCGGCGGCTTCCAGGCGCTCGGACGCGAAACGTTCCTTATGCCGGTGAAGTGGAGCCGCGACGGGTTCCCTTATTTCACTCAGTCGCAGGATACGGTGCCGCTTATACTTCACCGCGACGGTGTGGTGCGTGACACGGCTGTCTGCTGTTCGGGTAATTTCACCTGGCGCGACGATTTCAGCGGCGAGCGCCTGCGGCCCGAGTGGATCGGTCTGCGCGGGTCGACGGCCGACTACTGTATGCTCGACGGGAAGTGTCTGCACATGCAGTGCTGCCGCGAGCTGTCGACCTCCAAAGGGGTGCCGGCGTATATCGGGCGTCGCATACAGCATCATAAATTCGAGGCTTCGGCGCGCATGAAGTTCAAACCCCACAATGCCGGCGAGTCGGCGGGTCTGCTGATGCTGAAAAACGAGTCGCGGCAGTATTATCTTGCCGTGTGCGGCGACCGGATTGAGTTGCGCACCCTCTCGCCCAAGGAGGTGAAGGTGCTCGCCTCGGCCAAGATGCCATGCAAGGCCGGCCGGGAGGTGGAGCTGCGAGTGGTGTCGGACGGCATATGCTACGCATTCTACGTGCGGCCCGCAGAGGAGTCGGCTGAGTGGACTCCCGTCGCCGAGAATGTCGACGCCTCGTATCTCGCGTGCGAGCGCACGGGTGGATTCACCGGCGCCACTATCGGCCTATATGCCGAAAGCCGGTAACCGATTCTTTGGTTATGTGTCCTTGTGGCAGGTCAAATTGCCATAAAATAAGTGTAAAATGTGGCATTTGTCATTATTTTTAGAGGAAATATTGTTTTATTTGTCAGAATGTTTGTAAATTCGTAGACACAAACGATCTTTTAAATACCAATAATATTTTCAATGGAAAAATTTTACACTCTGCTATTTGCTTTTTTGGCAATATCTGTCTGCCAAGCTGAGGTCATTACACAAAAACCGTCAGGCGACCTGAAGTATTATCAGCGTACGTCGGGCCTGACCTATAAGAATGATGGCTCACAATTGCATCTCCAGAACCAGTCCGGTTTTACAGAAATAGTCTATTCTACCGACGGTACAAAAGCCTGGATCAAGAATCCAATTAATGGTTTCTTTCCAGAAGACGGTAATGATGCCGCCTGGATCGAAGGTGAACTCAGCGGTGACGGCAAGACCATCACTGTAGCCCTTGGGCAACAGGTTTTTTACGACGAAAACCAGGGCGACCATCTGATTCTTGCACTTGTGGATAAGGATAAGACGTCACATGACACCAATTTCCTTTATAACACATTAGAAGTCCAGGTAAAATATACTATTGACGGCGACAAGGTTTCGCTGAATGGCACTACAAAAGAAAGATTACTTGGACTTGTCTGGAGCAAAGACAAGTCCTGGAGCGGTTTTGGTGACTATGAGACCGTATACACCGAATATGAACTTCCGCAAACCGTGACTCCGCCTGTTTCGATGACAACGAAGTCTTATAATCTTTCGTCGATTGAATACATGAACGAAACCGACGCGGTATTTTCAACCGTTGTCAATGTTGGGTTTGACGGAAGCGATGTATATATCCAGGGCCTGGACAAATTCATTCCGAACGCCTGGATTAAAGGTCAGCTTGAAGGTTCAACAGTTACATTCCCTATCCAGTATATGGGCACCGATCCCGCACAGCGCCGCCACTTCCTCGTAGGATGGAAAGGCGGGGCAGTAGGTGAAGTCATATTCAATTATTATAAAGATGACGACGCTTTTGAATCAGTCAGCCCGGTAGCAATCAATTCGAACCCGACGATGCATAATTACTATGCATATTACCGTAGCATTTTTATTGGAGATCGTCCGCAGTTGCTCGAACTGCCGGAGGGATTAAAAACCTCCCGCATGGTTATGACCGGGAAAATGGATGATACCGGACTTACCTATCGAGATTTTACCCGTACGATAGACATCGCGGTCGACGGAGATCAGGTATATTTCCGTGGTCTTAGTTTCGATATGCCCGACTCATGGGCCGTGGGCACACTCAAAGATGGTGAGGTAACTATTGCCGCAGGCCAGTATATGGGTTTCGGTGATCTCTCATCGGTTTATCTCCATGGCATGAATGTGACAATGAGCGAATGGCAGGACATAGTCTTTGAATTTAATGCTGATGAAAACTCCTATACCTCAAAGTGCATTATGATTGAGGCCTCGGCACGCCATCCGCGCACATATCTATGGCGCTATCAGCAGGGACTGAAGATATATTACGATGCGAATGCACCTACAGGAGCCGATCCGGATGACCTTGAGGCGGTAGAATACAAATTTGAAGGTGAATGCTTTTCCAATACCACCCTGCTCCCCGGTGGTAAATTCAGCACTAAAGTAAGTGTGGCGCGTGACGGAAATCTGGTATACATCAAAGGCCTTTCTCCGGAACTGCCCAACGCATGGGTCAAGGGCGAGCTGCTCAATGATAAAGTGAATTTCACTTGTCCGCAGGCTCTTGGCAATGACGGCAAGCAGGATCTTTACTTCAGCGGTGTAGACCTCGACTCCTGGAAATTACAGGACTTCCGGATGAGCTATGACCCGGCAACCGAATCATATACGACCGATGGTCTGGCATTGATAAATAAAAACACTACCTCTCCGAGCTATACCGTATGGTATTATGCCGGCTGTAAACTGACAAAAAATTCTTCAGGTATCGACGGCATCACGATTGAACCTGCGAATGATCGGGTGACGATTTACAATCTCCAGGGTATGCCCGTCAGCGGCGAGCTTAGAAGCGGACAGATATACATCGTCAACGGCAAGAAAATGCTTTATAGAAGATAATCAGACAATCAATTACAGGTGGGACAAAAATTGTCTCAGACATAAAATAGGCTGCGCTTCAATTGTGAACTGCAGCCTATTTTGTAAGATGTTGCAAATAATGATATATACGGTTTCGTGGGAGTTTGTTTTCTATCCGCTCCCGAGGAAGGTAGGGGGATCAGTAGTGGAAGGAGGAACCGCCAAGGAATTCGCGGAGGAGAGAGATGGAGGGGATTGTCTTGTCGGTTAGCGGGGTGAAGTAGCCGAGCAGGGTGCGCAGGCGGTAGGCTTCGGCATACTCGGGTATGTCGCGGGGCACGCCGCGCAGCAGTTCCTCGGCATATTCTTTGATGACGCTCAGCTCGAAGATGAGCGATGAGTTGAACATTGCGTCGGCATTTTCCTGATAGGGATAGATCCACTTGTCTTCCCCGCGGCGCACGCTCGGCCAGCGGCGTATGGTGTCGGTAGCGCTTACTCCGCGGTAACGGCTGTCGCGCACCATGCGCCTGAGCAGACGGTTGTCGGAGGTGGGTACCCAGTTGTGGTCGTCGATCGAGAGGGTGGTGAGGGCCGATACGTAGATCATGAATTTCATGCGTGCCTCGACCTCCTTTGTCAGCTCGGGATTGAGGCCGTGTATACCCTCGATGAGGAGCACGCTGTGGTCGGTGAGCTTGAGGGTGTTGCCTTTGTAGACGCGTCGTCCCATCTCGAAATTGTAGGTGGGGAGCTTTATCTCCTCTCCGGCAAGCAGAGCGTTGAGGTCGGCGTTGAACTGCTTGAGGTCGAGTGCGTAGAGCGATTCGTAGTCGTAGTCGCCGTCGGGCTCGCGCGGGGTGTCCTCGCGGTTGACAAAGTAGTCGTCGAGCGAGATCATCTTTGGCTCAAGGAGGTTGGTCATCAGCTGGATGGCCAGTCGCTTGGTGAATGTGGTCTTGCCCGACGAGGATGGCCCGGCGATGAGCACTACGCGCGCACCTCCCTCGTTGTAACGCCGCAGGATTTCGTCGGATATGCGGCCTATCTTCTTGTCGTGGAGGGCTTCGGCGACGTTGATGAGCATTGGTGCCTCCTTATGGGCGATGGCGCTGTTGAGCTCGCCTACGTTTGACACTCCGATGACGCGGTTGAAGGCAAGATAGTCGGTGAATGCATGGTACATCTTTTCCTGCATGATCGGCGACTCGGCGGCGGTGGGATCGTCCTTGGCCATTCCCATCAGGAGGAATCCCTCCTTGAAAAGCTGAAGGTCGAACACCGCGCACATGTCAGTCGACGGGGCGAGATTGCCGTAATAGCTGTCGCACACGCCGTCGAGGCGGTAATACACGGTATAGAGATCGTGCAGGCTTTCGAGGAGCTTTACCTTGTCGTCGAGACCCTGCTCACGGAATATCTTTATGACGTCGGATGTCAGACGTTCCTTGCGCTCGAAAGGGAGCGCGCGCCTGACGAGGTCGCGCATGTAGTCGCGCAGCGAGTCGACCACCTCACGGGAGATCTCCACGCCTGCGCCGGTCACCCGGCAGTAGTAGCCGCGGCCGATGGAGTGTTCGATCACCAGGCGTGCGCCTGGATAGAGGGCTACCACGGCGCGGTAGAGCATCATGCATAGCGAGCGGATGTATACGCGATGGCCCGAGGGGCTTTGTGCGGTGAGGAATTCCACCTGTTTAGGGGCGAAGAGCGGGAAAGAGAGATCCTCGGTCTTGTTGTTGACATGGGCGCAGATGGGGCGCTCGGGTATGCGGTGGGCGAGTGTGCGGTATATGTCCATGAGTGTCTGGCCACCCTGGAAATCAACATATTCGCCTATGTTTTTGCAGTATATTCTTAATGTGGAACTCATAATAAATATGTGATGAAACGTTTTCCTTAAAGTTACAAACTTTTTCGGAGAAAAGTTCATTTTCGGTGTTTTTCGCGAATTTTCGCGCTGATGCGCTCACACAAAAGGGAGAATGGCACAGGAGCAGCGGCGAGCTCGCCGCTGAACAGGACAGGGGAATAGGGGGAGGAGAAGGTGGAAAGATAGTAAAAGAGGGGAATAGGAAAAGCGCGAGGTAGAACCGGCGGAGAGGGGTCAGCGCGGGGAAGAGATGATGGAGCCGGAGGGGGTGAGGCCTTCGAGAGTGACGGAGACGTCGGCGGGGGAAACCGAAGGTGGGAGGGGGATAGTAAGGGGCTCGGAGAGGTTGACCACGGGGAGCCAGAGGATGGTTGCGCCGCGCGGGTCGGGATTGTCGGCGCTGAAAAAAGTCGGGGGCACGTAGAATTCACGCGGCTCCTGGAATCCGAGAGGCATGATGGCGCCGAGGGTAGATGAGAGTGTGCGCGGCATGTCGGTGCGCATGATGGCATCGGGATCTTTCGACATGGTTATGTGGAGCACACCTCCGGGGTTGCGGCTGAAGATAGTGGCACGCTGCGGAGGTATGTATGCTATTGATTCGATAGCGGGGAAGGGGTATCGCTGCTCGAGATCGGAGAGGGTGAGCTCTTCCGTGCCGACGCCTTCGAGCCATGCGTTCTCAAGATCTTCGGAGGTGGATTCGACATTTACCTCGGTGGCCACATTATAAAAATCGGGCGACTTGCCGATGAGGCGTTCGTTGATCCATATCTCGATAGGATCCTGACGGTAGAGGTAACTCTCGTTGATGACGGTCACCTCGGGGATGAAGCGGAGAGCATCGGCATATGTGCGTATGTCCTTGCGGTCGCCGGGAGCGATTATGCGCGACGAGAGCATGTCGAGAAAGTTTTTCGGCTTTACTTTCTTGAATTCAGTTACGGTGATTTCCCCGAGGGTGACGAACATACCCTGCGGGGACATGTGCACGCGGCTCGGGGCCACATTCTGGATGGTGTCGGAAGATTGAGCCGCGGGGCCGGGTTGCGGGAGGGCGGCTATGGATGGGAAATCATCGGCTGAGACGGTGAAGTTTTTGACGCGGCTGCCTTTGGCGTTGCGGGCGGCTATTACGAATACGGTGCTGTCGGGCCATTCGAGATCGCTGACGGTGAAGCGTCCTTCATAGTCGGTAGCGGCCGTCTCGCCGAACAGTGAGCCGGGTACCATGATGCTGGCGATGGCGCCGGAGAGCGGTTTGTCGCCCCCGGTTGTGATGACTGCCGAGAGCGCAGGGTCGCGCTCGACATAATAGGCGAGTGAGTTGGTGATATTGCCTGCGATGACGGCGGGGATGTCGTAGCGTGTCCAGCCCTGGGTGAGCATCAGGGCGTCGGCGGCGGGAGCTGCTACAGCCGGATCGGCGCGCAGATACCATGCGGCATCCTCGACGTGGCCGCGCAGGTCGCTCTGAAGGAGCAGCTGTGACGCGATGGTGGTGGCTGAATCGGGAGAGGTGATGCGCCGGTCGGTGAGTGAAATAGCGACATCGGCACCACCCTCTACGGCCGGGATGGTGATAGAGCGGGCGGTAGTGTCGGTTTCGATAACAGGGGCGATAGGGCTTGCGAGAGCAAAGGGGGCTATGGCCGCAAGGATGGGAATGAGGACTGCTATTCTCATGGGGGAAGGTTGCTTTATTGAAGCTCCGGAGCGGGGACAAATTTGAGCGCTCATGCAGCTCAAAATGCTACGCGGGAAGGAGACTTTGGGGAGAGGGACTTTAGGGGAGAGAGACTTTAGGGTCGTTAAGGACTTTAGGGACCTTAGGGAGGGAAGGAGGGGCAAGTGGCTTGGGGGCAGCGGCGAACTCGCCGCTGAACAGCACAGGGAGAGGGGGAAGCCGGAAGAGAGGATAGAGGGGAGGGAAGAGAGAAGGGGGCGGGGCTTCAGGGGATGAGGGAGAAGGCGTCGGTGGAGATGATGAGGTCGGAGATGGCGCGGGCGGTGCGGATGTTGGAGAGGGCCGCGGGAGAGAGGGCAGTGGTGTCGCCTACGGCTTCGCCGGTCATGGAGCTGATGGCAAACGGAGCCTTGTCGGGGTCGAGGATGCTCTGGCCCATACCTTTCCAGCGGTAGCTGTCGAGCTTCATGAGATTGAGGAGGGTGGGATATATGTCGGCCTGTCCGAGTATGCCGTCGTAGCGGCCTCCGACGGGAGAGTTGATGACAATCAGCGGGGTATATTGGCCGGGAGATACTATACCGACGGCGGAGGGGTCAGAAAGTATAGCTGCGCGGTCCATGGCAAGGCCCTCGTGGTCGCCGGTGATGACGATAAGGGTGCGGTCGTAGTCGGGGCGCGAGCGGAGGTAGGTGAGGAGTGTGCCTATGGCGCTGTCGGTGTAATGGGCCATCATCATGTAGTCGCGCATGCGCTCGGGGAAGCGGTCGGAGAAGGTGACTGTGCGGAGGTTTTCCGGGAGGCGGAACGGATTGTGGCCCGAGTAGGTTACAAACTGCATGAATGCATTCTCACCCTCGGGCCATATCTTCCCGGCCTTCATCTTTTCGACCGCCTGGCGCATGAAGGAGCCGTCGCTGAGTTTGGCCGGATTTCCTACGAGTTCGTCGTTGCGCCACGATGAGCGTGTGAGCAGGGTGTCGATGCCGAAGGCATGTGCTATCGGCTCCTGATTCCAAACAATGGGTTTGTCGCATGTGAGGATGTAGGAGCGGGCGCCGTTTTTCTCGGCGAGGGCCTGGTTGAGAGTGTAGTAACGGTTTTGCGGGTAGCGCATGGAGTAGACGCTCGACTGCATGGGCAGCATCCCGGCGTTGACCAGTAGCTGGCAGTCGATTGAGCGTCCCGCGGCCACCTGTGTCAGCACGTTGGGAGCGTAGAGCGTGGTAGCTGTGTCGGCCACAAGCGAGTCGAGCACGGGCGTTATCTCCACGCCGTCGATAGTACGGTCGATAACCCAGCTTTCGAGCGACTCGCAGAGGATGATGACAAGATTGTCGCGGCCGGGAATGCTGTCGGGCAGGGGACGGTAGGGACGGTGCTGCTCCTTCTCGAGCATCCATGCGTCGATACGGGCGCGTCCCTCCTCGTCGAGCGAGCGCGAGTTGCCTGTAAGAAGATCGTACATCACCGAGCCGCCTACGGTATAGATGGGTGTGGTGCAGGTGGTGTAGTAACATGATTCCTGCAGGCGCGAATAATGGGCCGTGAACCCTCCGCGGGAGAGAGCTGCAATCCCGGCAATGATGGCGGCGGTGACAACATAGGCGAGATAACGGAGTGTGAATCGGTGCGGGAAGCTGTTGCGGAAGCGACGCCCGAGAATCCATGCAGCGACGGTGGTAAGGGGGATCAGAATGTCGATCCAACGCATGGAATCGACCACGCTTGCAGTGAAGTCGGAGAGATTGCCGGCAAGCAGATAGCTGTCGAGCGGTATTGCCGTGAAGTATGTGCGGCAATACATCAGGTTGGCGACGAGCACGCCGTCGGCCAGGAAGAAAATCATCACGCCTATCCAGAAACGGCGCGGCACAACATAGGCGAGCGTGAGGACGAGCGCTCCGAGGATGGCGTTGAGGTAAAGGCCGATGTCGGACATGGCGCGGAAGGTAGTGCCCATGCACCATATCACGTTGAACAGGATTAGCTTCAGAAAAGCAGCCGCAACCAGTATTGAGAGACGGCCACGCCATATATCGGCCGGAAAAAGCCGCGAGAGGATAGATTTCATCGTTTCGTTTTGTCGAGATA
>JAHZGZ010000156.1 GCA_019420545.1 Bacteroidales bacterium
GGTGCCGGCGGCAGCGTGGATGCTCCATTCGGGAGCCATCACGGCCTGCTCGTTGTGAAGCCAGATAAGGCGGTTTTCCTGCGGCTCGCCCATAAGGTGGCAGATAGCATTCCCTTCGGGGACATTGAAGTAGAAGTACACCTCGACACGGCGGTCATGAGTATGAGCCGGCATGGTGTTCCACACGCTTCCGGGCTTCAGCTCGGTAAGTCCCATCTGAGGCTGACAGGGGCCCTCTTCGAGCACGTTCGACACGATGAGCTGGTTTATCACGCGGTCGTTGCTCTCTTCCATCTTGCCTGCTGCGAAAGAGTTGGCCTTGATGGATCCCTTGCGGCCGTCGATAGTGACGAGCTGGGTCTTGTAGGCCTTGTGGGCCGGAGTGGAGTTAAGGTAGAAACGTGCTGGATTGGCTGCGTCCTTCGAGCGGAAAGTGACATTCTTGTTGCCGCGCCCTACGTAAAGGGCATCCTTGAAACGGAGTTCGTACTCCTTGCCGTCGACGCTTACGATACCGTCGCCGCCCACATTGATCACTCCGAGCTCGCGGCGCTCAAGGAAATACTGAGCCTTGAGCGGATCGATGGTCTCAAGCTCAACCGTCTTGGCGACAGGCACTACTCCGCCGTACACTATACGGTCATAAAGCGAATAGGTGAGATTTACCTTATCCTGCTCCATCACCTTCGGCATCATGAAATGCGAGCGCAACTGCTCGGTATCGTAATGCTTCACATCGTCGGGATGGCATGCACGGAGTATGCTGTAACTCGTCTGGGCGGATGCTGCGATTGCTGTCATAGCGAGAGCCAATGTTAAAAGTTTTTTCATTGTTGTTATCTGTAACTTGATTTTCGATTATTCATAGCGTGCGCTTTAATCACACGCTCATACTGCTTCCGGTTCCTTTACATCTTCGGAATTACGGGGATTAGCTATCATAAAACGGTTCCATGCCATCATGGCCATGGTGAAAAGCGAGAGAAGCCCTACGCCGATATAGCCCATATTGTGGGAGAACTGGAACACAATCCATGCCAGAGGACTGCCGGCGAAGTCGAGGCTACCGCCTTCGAACCCCTCGGGAATAGCCACTGCGCTATCGCCGGTAGCTGCATAGACGTCGCGTGCAGCCAGAGAGAACCACGATGCAAGAGCCGTTACCGAATAGAGTGCGATCACCATCACCACCAGTCCCACGATAAATGTCTTCACCACATTTCCCTTGGTAAAGGGGAGTACAAGAGGAAACACATAGAACATTCCGGCGAGCGATGCCAGAGGAAGGAACTGGTTGCCGGGGAGCACTACCGCAAGGAGCAGTGTGACAGGGATGAGAAGGAGCGACACTACAAGAGTGGTAGGATGCCCGATAACCAAAGCCGGACTCATACCTATCGATAGCCCCTCGGCGCCCTTGAACTTGCGTGCGATGAGCGAGCGGGTAGCGTCGGAGATAGGTTTCAGACCCTCGATGAAGAGTACCGTAATACGCGGTATGAGTTCCATCACAGCACCCATCTTGATACCGAGACCAAGGATATAGGGTATCTTGTCGACAATCTCACCCCATGTGCGGCAGGTAAGACAACCGATGCCTACTCCTACGACCACTCCGAGGAAAAGCGGTTCGCCAAGCAGACCGAATTTCTTCTTGAGCCCTTCGGCGTCGATTTCCAGACGGTTCATTCCGGGGATTTTGTCGAGGCCCTTGTTGATGGCCCATGCAAACGGAGCGAATCCTGCACAGAAAGGCTGCGGAATTGATATTCCGTCCATCCCCTTATAGAATTTCTGGAATTTCGAGGCCGTCATGTCGGCTATCACAAGAGTGATTATATAGCATATGATTGCTCCGAAAAAGCCCATGGCAAGCGAGCCGCTCGCAAAGTATACCACAGCGCCGATAAACGCGAAGTGCCAGTAGTTCCAGAGATCGATGTTGACGGTACGTGTGGTGCGCGTCACGAGCATGAGCAGATTGATGCCGAGGCACACCGGTATGATAAACGCGCCGACAGCCGTATTATATGCCACGGCGGCGGCGGCCGGCCAACCCATGTCGAATACATGAAGCTGAAGATCGTAGATGTCGACCACCCCGTCGAGGGCAGGCCCAAGGGTAGTGGTGAGCAGTGCGGTAACGATACTCAGACCCACAAAACCGACGCCGACTTTCAGACCGCTTTTGAGCGCGTCGCCCAGCTTTATGCCGATACATAGCCCGAGAATCGTAAAGATAATGGGCATCATCACCGCGGCACCCAGCCCGATAATATATTTGAATACTTCTTCCATCAGATATGGTGTTAGGCTTATTTTATAGTAACAGAGAGCGGCGAATTGACTCTGCGAGCGAATGATCGCATCATCGTCATCCAGTCGCCGGGAGTAGGGATATCATGCTTGCTCCATCCTGAACCCCAGTAATACACGTAGTCATTGCCGGGAGCATAGTCGCTGATCAGGGCTGTATGGCCGACAGCGTCGGCCTTCATTTCCGGCATCGGGAGGAATGCGATGGAAGGGGCCGCCTTATCTGACGAGGGGATGAAAGCGCCAAGGTATATCACGCCGTTGCCTACACGCGGATTGTCGGTGGAGTCGGCATAGGCGATCAGGTTCAGGTCGGAATCAGAGAGATAGCCCATAGGATTCTGGCGATGCACCACAATACCGGTAGCAAGAGGCTGCGTGGCCGAAAGTCCGTCATAACGTATCACGGTGCGGTTGAGCAGTGAGCCCGAATCAAGAGTGAGCAGACGATGCTCCGTCACTACTGTGTCATTACCCACGGCGACCGGGCCGAATGTCATATCTACAGTGAAACGCAGCGGGCCGTTGTCAAGAATCTCACACGCCTGATAGCTACGCGGATACACCAGCGTGGAATCAGGGAGCATGAAAGCCGATGCGCCTGCGCCGAGTGTCGGGCCTACCGTGTAGGGATCCATGCCCGTACCGCTGTCGATATGATATGAGATCCACCGGAAAAGAGAGTCGGCCTCTTCGGTTCTGCCGGCATCGCGAAGCTCCTGAAGCCTGTCCCAGTTGGCTTTCGTGCGCTCACGGGTATAACGCTCGTCGACAGCCGGGTAATCGACGCTTTTGGTATGTACATCATAGCCGAACACCATGCCGCCGTTGGCCTGATAAGCAGGCCCGTAGGCGCGGTAGCCCGACCACTGGTTTTCCCATACCAGATCGTCGCTGCGATCAGGATAGACACGACCAGTGACCACTGTGTCGGCAGGAGCCGGTGTACCCTCTTCTATATAATATGAAGAGGTGGCAAGCGCAGATACAGTAGCGGGGAATATGAGCAGGCTGTCGTAGGTAATCTGGTATGGCACCTCGGCGCCGGCGGCATCACGAAGCACGAATGTCTGCCCAGGCTTAACGGACAGTGAGCTTAGCGGGATTTCGACAATCTCACCCGAGCGCTGCTCATCGAGAGGGTTGCTGACCTCGATAACGGGTACATGGCTGCAGGCCATCAGCGAGAAGCCGATGACCGTAGCCGGAAGTATGAAGGTGGATTTGCGCATGGTTACTTGGGCTGCTTGCCGATATAGGCGAGAATACCGCCGTCGACATAAAGGATATGGCCGTTGACGAAGTCGGAAGCATCGGAAGCAAGAAATACAGCAGGGCCCATGAGATCTTCGGGAGTACCCCAACGGCCTGCGGGTGTCTTCGACACGATAAACTGGTCAAACGGATGGCGTGAGCCGTCGGCCTGACGCTCACGTAGAGGAGCAGTCTGCTCGGTGGCTATATACCCCGGACCGATGCCGTTGCACTGGATATTGGCCTCACCATACGCCGAACAGATATTGCGGGTAAGCATCTTGAGGCCCCCTTTGGCGGCGGCATATGCGCTCACCGTCTCACGTCCAAGCTCACTCATCATGGAGCATACATTGATGATTTTACCGTGCCCCTTGCGGATCATACCCGGGATAACGGCCTTTGATACTATAAACGGAGCGATAAGATCCACATCAACCACACGGCGGAAATCCTCTACAGCCATCTCCTCCATGGGGATACGCTTGATGATACCGGCATTGTTGACAAGGATATCGATTGTACCTACGGTCTTCTCTATATCGACAACCATGGCCTTGACAGCGGCCTCGTCTGTCACATCGCAGACATAGCCTTTTGCATCGATACCGAGTTTCTTATAGGCTTCAAGACCGCGATCTACGGTCTCCTGTCGGGAACAGTTGAATACGATTTTAGCTCCGGCCTCGGCATAAGCCTGCGCTATGGCCAGACCGATACCGTAAGCGGCACCGGTAACAAGGGCGATACGTCCTTCGAGTGAAAAATTTACCATATTTACTTTTGTTTTCTCCATTTTCAGAAATGCATGATGACACGCCTGGGACATCACGTCACTACTACTTAGATTCGCTTCAGGCAGCCGCTATGCGTAAGCAGCTGCGGATATATTGGATTGCGTTTCTGCAAATTTATCAAATTTTTCCGGAAGTAACAGCCGTTTTTAGTATATTTGCCCCAAGTACACGAAATTATGGCTGATCTGGATACTGACGAACTATATTATCGGGCGCTCGACCTGCTGCACACCCTCATCGCGACACCCTCGGTAAGTCGCAACGAAGCTGCCGCCGCTGCGTTGATTGAAAATTGCTTCCGAGAGCTTGGGCATGAGCCTCACCGACACGACAATAACGTATGGGCGATAGCTCCGGGATTTGACACGAAACTGCCTACTCTGCTGCTGAATTCACACATCGACACCGTGAAGCCAGTCGAGGGTTGGTCGAGAAAGCCATATACCCCCGAAGAAGACCCGGAGACGGGACGTCTCTACGGACTGGGAAGTAACGACGCCGGGGCCTCGCTCGTGTCACTGATCGCTGCGTTCGCCTATATGTCGGGACGTCAAAGAGCGTATAATCTGGTAATGCTTGCCTCGCCCGAAGAAGAAGTAAGCGGCAGCGGAGGCATAGAGTCAGTGCTTACGCTGTTACCTCATATTGATGTTGCCATCGTAGGGGAACCTACCGGTATGCAGCCCGCTGTCGCCGAAAAAGGGCTTATGGTTCTTGACGGAGAGACAAAAGGCGTGGCCGGGCATGCGGCACGCAACGAGGGTGTAAATGCAATCTACAAAGCCATTGACGTTATCGGAAAGCTGCGCGCCCTGCAATTCGATAAAGTATCGCCCACCCTGGGGCCTGTGAAGATCTCCGTAACACAAATTGCAGCAGGTACACAGCATAATGTTGTGCCTGACACATGCAAGTTTGTAGTCGATGTACGCACCACCGACGCCTACACAAATGAGGAGACTCTGGCAATGATGCGTACGGCAGTGCCGGAATGCACGCTTACGCCACGTTCCACAAGGCTCAACCCTTCGTCAATACCGGTCACACATCCGATTGTGGAACGGCTTGTAATGATGGGATTCGAGCCATTCGGCTCTCCGACTCTCAGCGACCAGGCCCTGATGCCATGGCCCTCCGTAAAATGCGGCCCCGGCGACTCGGCGCGTTCCCATACCCCCGACGAATACATCTACCCGTCCGAGATACGCGAGGCAATCGCCATCTACACACGCCTTCTTGACGGCCTCCGCCTCTGATTCGGCTTTCGTGCCAGAACCTGATTTACGCCGCATAAAATGCTTTAAGCTGACGGAATTAATTGATTTTCACATTTGATATGTCAATTTCACTTAATTTTAAGGAGTATAGTATTAAATAGATTTAAGGTTGCATGCAGGTATACTGTGGATTTAAACTAAAGCGTTATTTTTGCGTCAAATCATCCAAACGTTAAATTTTAACTTAACTGATTTTTGATTTTAACATTTATCTCTGCCGTCGGCAATCCTCCACGCCAATGGAAATGGCACAAAGGGGAGCAACGCGCAATTTACCGATTCAAAAGTAAACTATAAAACAAATCAATCATATTCAACTTATGAACCTGTACGCAAAAACAGCTTTACTGGCTTGCGGCGTGGCCGTGGCCAGCTCGGCCATCACAATGTTGGCAGTCAACAATATTAATTCTGCTGACAATGTGGGCCAATCAATCACGACTCTCTTCAATGAGGACGGCTCGACACATGCAGGGGGCGCATTTTACACTGTGGCCAACACGGTGACACCACCTACCGACTTTACTCATGCGGCAGAATCGACTATCAACGGCGTAGTCTCCATAAAAAGCTACAGCAACCGCCCGCAGTATTCACAAGGTGGCGGTAGCCAGTACATGGATCCGTTCGAGTTTTTCTTCGGAAGTCCGTTCGGCCAGCAACCTCGACGTCAGCAGCCCCAGCAGCAGGGCAACGAGAAAGATGAGGTACAGAAGGGTCTCGGCTCAGGCGTCATCATCAGCGAGGACGGCTATATCGTGACCAACAATCATGTGATCGACGAGGCCGACCGTCTGGAGGTGACTCTCAACGACAACCGTATATACAACGCCAAGGTCATAGGCACCGATCCATCGACCGACGTCGCTCTGCTTAAAATCGAGGAGAAAGGCCTTCATGTAATCCCCTTCGGCGACAGCGACAAACTGCGCGTGGGCGAATGGGTACTTGCCGTCGGCAATCCATTCGGCTTTACCTCGACAGTCACCACCGGTATCGTCAGCGCCAAGGCGCGCGGTATGCAGGGTGCCCCCCACAGCGGCAAGATGGGTATTGAGAGCTATATCCAGACTGATGCCGCCGTAAACCCAGGAAACTCGGGAGGCGCACTGGTCAACATAAACGGTGAGCTTGTCGGCATCAACACTGCCATATACTCCCAGACAGGCAACTATGCGGGATGCTCATTCGCGATTCCGGCCTCTATTGTAACCAAAATCGTAACCGACCTCCGTCAGTACGGCACTGTACAGCGCGCAATCCTTGGCATCGCATTTACCGAACTTACCCCGCAGATGGCCAAAGAAAAGAATATCACAGCCACCAACGACGGCATTCTCGTCGGTGAGGTTATGGATCAGAGCGCGGCTATGGAAGCGGGCATCAAGAAGGATGATATCATCATCGCCATAAACAATGTGCCGACGCACAACACAGCCCAGCTCCAGGGTGAGATAAGCAAATACCGCCCCGGCGACAAAATCACCATCAAGTATGTGCGCGACAACAAGATTGCATCTGCTTCAGTGACACTGCGCAACAACCAGGGCAACACCAAAGTTACCCAGGCCGGCAATATCTCGGCTCTCGGATGCGCATTCTCTCCGCTTACCGATAAGGAGAAACGCGAATACCAGCTGTCGTCAGGACTTAAAGTAAGCGGGCTGAAGGACGGCAAATTCAAGGATGCCGGTATAAAGAACGGATTCATAGTACTCGACATCAACAACATGCGCGTACGCACTCAGGACGACGTGGAGAAGATCTACGATGCCATAATGAAGAGCAGCGATACCGACAAGGTGATGTTCATCACGGGTATATACCCCACCGGACGCCGTGTTTACTATGCTGTCGATCTCACCGACTGATCGCCCGCAAAGTTAACGGCTATTATAAATCATTGAATTTCTGTAAATAATTTCACTTTTATCCCTCAGGAATGTTATAGGGATATGAACCCCTGATAAGATCTCGGCCCGGACGAACTTTCATAAAATGAGGTTCGTCCGGGTCTTATTTTAGGATTCACTTTTTTATAACACCATCAATAGTGAAATTTACTTAAAAGCGAGAAATCTCTCCCCGTTTTTTTGTAATTTTGCATGCTTAATATCGTGTGTAATTACAGATGAGACAATTAAAGATAACCAAGTCAATCACCAATCGCGAGAGCGCATCGCTCGATAAATACCTTCAAGAGATTGGCCGTGAGGACTTAATCTCAGTGGAGGAAGAGGTAGAGCTGGCACAACGCATACGTCAGGGCGATGCCAAAGCTCTTGATAAACTTACGCGCGCCAACCTGCGATTCGTTGTTTCTGTTGCCAAACAATACCAGAATCAAGGTCTCTCTCTCCCCGATCTGATCAACGAAGGTAACCTCGGACTGATCAAGGCCGCTCAGAAATTTGATGAGACTCGCGGTTTCAAATTTATATCATACGCAGTATGGTGGATACGCCAGTCGATACTTCAGGCTCTCGCTGAACAGTCGCGTATCGTGCGTCTGCCTCTCAATCAGGTTGGATCTCTCAACAAGATAGGCAAGGCACTGTCGAAATTCGAGCAGGAAAACGAGCGCCGTCCGTCGGCCGACGAGCTTGCCGATGTGCTTGATGTGCCTGTAGAAAAGATCGCCGACACTCTGAAAGTGCAAGGGCGCCATATATCGGTTGATGCTCCTTTCGTAGAGGGCGAGGACAACAGTCTGCTTGACGTGCTTACCAATGACGATTCGCCCATGGCTGACGCCACCCTGAATCAGGAATCGCTGTCGAAGGAAGTTGACCGTGCACTGATGCAGCTTCATGAACGCGAACGCGAGATTCTGAAGATGTTCTTCGGTATCGGATGTCAGGAAATGACTCTGGAGGAGATCGGCGCCAAGTTTGATCTCACACGCGAACGTGTACGTCAGATCAAAGAGAAAGCTATCCGCCGCCTGAAAGGACAGAAGAGCAAGCTTCTCAAAACGTATCTTGGCCAGTAAGCATTATCTTACCGCATAATATAATAAGGAGGGGCTCGTATTCATACGAGCCCCTCCTTATTACCTATTTATAGGAACATCAAGCCTGCAGCATCATGCGAATAAGCCAATACACCAACGCAGCCAGAATACCGCCGACAATTGGACCGAAAACAGGCACCCAGCTATAGTTCCACTGGCTCGAACCTTTACCCTTGATAGGAAGCATGGCGTGGGCAATACGCGGGCCAAGATCGCGTGCGGGATTGATCGCATAACCCGTAGTTCCTCCCAGACTCATACCGATTACTACTACCAGCAGCGCAACAGGAAGCGCGCCGACACTGCCAAGACCGATCAAGGCATGTTCCCCTTCGGGTGTGCTCAGTGCTGCGGCATTCCCTTCGTCTCCGATAAAAAGTATGACGAGTATGAGTACAAACGTACCTATCACTTCGCAGATAAAATTCCGCCAATGATTCTTGATGGCGGGGATCGTAGAAAAGACGCCCAGTTTTGTTTCCTCTCCATCAGTAGCGTCAAAATGATCTTTATAGAATACATATACACACATTGCGCCAAGTACTCCTCCAAGTATCTGTGCCACAATAAACGGTCCGACATATACCCAGGGGAATTTGCCGGCAGCTGCCAGACCTATGGTCACAGCCGGATTGAGATGGGCTCCCGACCATGGGCAATAATCACACCGCAAAACACCGCAAGTCCCCAGGCAAGGGTGACAACAATCCAACCGGCACCTTCACCTTTTGATTTGCGCAGACTTACACACGCGACTACACCACACCCAAGCAGCACGAGCACAAAAGTGCCGATAAACTCAAATACGCATTGTACGAAACATTGCCAGGTCGATGGTTCCATGATATCACATAATTAATAGTTGAACGTTATTCTATCGGGGCAAATACCTGAAATCAGATGGAATCTTCCGGACGCGTATGAATCACACGGTTTACAGCATCGTGCCAGCCTTCGATTTCTTTCCTGACTTTCTCGGTGTCGCCTGCGGGCTGGAAATGGGTCTCGACCTGCCACTGCTGGCGGATTTCATCAAGACTTTTCCAATAACCGACAGCAAGCCCTGCGAGATATGCTGCGCCGAGAGCTGTCGTCTCGGTAACACGCGGACGTAACACGTCGCACGACAGAATATCGCTCTGGAACTGCATAAGCAGATCATTGCGCGAAGCACCACCGTCGACTTTGAGATTGGCAATAGGCAGCGATGAGTCGCGCTCCATGGCCTTTACTATGTCGTATACCTGGTAGGCAATGCCTTCGAGAGCCGCGCGCGCGATATGGGCGGTGGTTGTGCCGCGGCTTATACCTGATATGGCGCCTCGTGCGTACTGATCCCAATATGGGGCACCAAGCCCTGTGAGTGCCGGCACGAAATACACCCCGTCAGTATCTGGCACAGAAGCAGCCAAAGCTTCTACATCACTCGATTTTTCAATACATTTCAGTCCGTCGCGCAGCCATTGAACAACCGATCCTGCAACAAAAATAGAACCTTCAAGAGCGTAGGTCACCTCATGCCCGATCTTCCATGCGATGGTGGTAAGCATTCTGTTTTTCGATTCGATGGCTTCGTTCCCGGTATTCATAAGCAGGAAGCATCCGGTACCATAGGTGTTCTTTACAGCCCCCGGCTCAACGCACATCTGGCCGAATAACGCTGCCTGCTGATCGCCGGCCATACCGGCAATAGGGACTTTATGTGCGAACAACGTTGTGGTGGTATATCCGTACACCTCACTCGATGATTTTACCTCAGGCATCATCGAACGCGGTATATCAAACAGATTGAGCAGCTCTTCATCCCATTCGAGAGTATGGATATTGAAAAGCATCGTACGGGATGCATTGGTGACGTCGGTAACATGGACCGTACCGCGTGTCAGACGCCACACAAGCCAGGAATCGACTGTTCCGAAACGGAGCTTACCATCTTCGGCGCGTTTTCTTGCACCCGGCACATTATCAAGGATCCATTTTACTTTTGTAGCGCTGAAATAGGCATCGAGAATAAGACCGGTCTTTTCACGGATCTTATCAACCCATCCTTCACTGGCGAGCTGGTCGCAATACTCTGATGTACGACGATCCTGCCATACTATAGCATTGTAGATCGGAAGATCAGTATCCACATCCCACACAATGGTAGTCTCTCGCTGATTAGTGATACCTATGGCTGCAATATTGAGACCATTGATATCAATCTGTGAGATCGCGTCTGCCACAACTGAAGCCTGCGATGCCCATATCTGATGCGGATCATGCTCAACCCATCCTGATTGTGGAAATATCTGCTCGAACTCGCGCTGGGCAACCGATCGGATAGTGCCGTTATGGTCAAAAACAATGGCACGCGAACTGCTGGTGCCCTGATCAAGTGAAAGAATGAATTTCTCTTCCATGGTGCTATGATGTTTTAGGATAATGCGGACAGAACCGCCATTAACAGATTGTTGAATGCATGTGTATCGGCTTTTGAGGTCCTACGCCAAGAGATAATAACCGATATGAATGTAACACCATGTATGAGAGAAAAGTTTAATAACCGATTAATTCTTTTTACGATATATGGATATTGAGCTACAGACATATAATGCCGGAACCGTCTGCATGGGGTTATTTTCGCAGCTACGGTTGGACAAGGGAGCAAGTTTGTGTATATTTGCAAAATAAATTCAGAATTATATGTCAGCCGACACACCCTTCCGCAATAATAATATTCCGGCCTCTGGATCCAACACCATAGCCGGCGGCTCTCACGCACAGGGATTCATACGTGTTGCCGCGGCGGTTCCTCAGGTCACGATTGCCGATGTAGAAACAAATGTAAATTCCATCATCTCTTCATTGGAAGAATTGGAAAAACACGGAACAAGAATAGCGGTTTTCCCCGAACTATGCGTTACCGGGTATACATGCGGAGATCTGTTTCACCAGTCCGAGCTTCTTAATAAAGTCGCGACAGGCATCGACCGCCTCAGGGAAGCATCTGCCGGATTCGGAATAATGTTCGTAGTAGGGGCTCCTCTCTCGATATGCGACACATTATATAATTGCGCCATCGCTTTTGCAAATGGAAAGATTATAGCAATCGTCCCTAAAACCTATCTTCCGAACTATAATGAATTCTATGAGAGGAGATGGTTTGCACCGGCGACCAATATTCCGGCAGGGATAACTGAATGGGGTGTCGACAAAGTTCCTTTTGGTACTGATATCATAGTAGATGTCGACGGTATCGGCGTAGGCATCGAGATCTGTGAAGATCTGTGGACGCCAATTCCACCATCCACCCGCACGTCCCTGAATGGCGCGGAGATTGTGCTCAACCTCTCGGCCTCTGATGATCTGACCGGCAAATACAATTATCTGAAATCGTTGTTGAGCCAACAGTCGGCACGCTGCATAAACGCATATGTATATTCCTCCGCAGGATTCGGAGAGTCTACAACCGATCTGGTATTCGACGGAAAAGCTCTTATTTATGAAAACGGCACATTGCTCGCCGAAGCTCCGCGATGGATACGCCATGCCACACATACAATCGCAGATATCGACATTGAAGCATTACGTCGCGACCGCCGCCACATAATGTCGTTCAATGACGCACGCAATAATGAGACGCGTGTTATGATACGGCGCGTATCTGCTCCGCTACCTCCTCCTGCATGGACGGGATTGATGCGTAATGTCGATCCCCATCCTTTCGTTCCCGACAACGGTAAAATGATTTATGAACGCTGCGAGGAGATTATCAACATACAGGTGAGCGGTCTGGCACAGCGCCTGAAAGCAACGCATACACATGCGCTTGTAGTGGGGATTTCCGGAGGATTGGACTCAACCCTCGCCTTACTCGTTGCAGTGCGTACATTTGAAGCGCTCGGGATCGACAGGAAAGGCATTATCGGAGTTACAATGCCCGGATTTGGCACTACCGACCGCACACATGTCAATGCAGTTGAGCTTATGAAATCTCTCGGCATCACAATTCGGGAAATATCCATAACCGCTGCCGTCAAACAACATTTTGCAGATATCGGCCATGATATCAACATCCATGACGTAACATACGAAAACTCGCAGGCGCGCGAACGCACACAACTCCTGATGGATATTGCCAACCAGGTGTCGGGTATGGTGCTTGGAACAGGCGACCTCTCGGAACTCGCTCTTGGCTGGGCCACATACAATGGCGACCACATGTCAATGTACGGCGTAAATGCAGGTGTACCAAAAACACTTGTCAAATACCTCGTGAAATGGTGTGCACTGACCACCGACGATAAACACGAACGCGACACCCTTCTTGATATCATCGATACACCTATCAGCCCCGAGCTTATCCCGGCCGATGACAACGGTAATATCAAGCAAAAGACCGAAGATCTGGTAGGACCATATGAGCTCCACGACTTTTTCCTATACTATACCCTCCGGTATGGTTTCACTCCCCGACGCATATATTATCTCGCAACAGTAGCTTTTAACGGAACTTACGACTCGCCGACAATTCTGCACTGGTTGCGCACATTCTACCGACGTTTCTTTAATCAACAATTCAAACGCTCATGCCTCCCCGACGGACCAAAAGTCGGCAGCGTATGTCTATCTCCTCGCGGCGATTGGCGCATGCCCTCGGATGCAAGTTCTGCAATATGGCTTAAAGAGGTTGACAGCCTCACAGCAGAATAATATCTGTACAGACATACTCATTACTCATAGACCCTCAATGCTTTATCCTTGGCATTGAGGCCCATTTTTATATCAACACAAAACATATCCATATACACTAAAACATCTAATATGTGTGGCATTCACCAGTCAAAACATTCGCATATATGGAAACAGGGAGGTGGAGAGAATGATGGAGAGGTATACCCGGTGGGAAAAGGGACTTTCCGCATAACACACAAGCGAGGAAGGAGAGGTATATAAAAATAAAGAGAGCCTGATGAAGGGTTGGATTCATCAGGCTCTCTTGG
>JAHZGZ010000157.1 GCA_019420545.1 Bacteroidales bacterium
GGCGTGTGGTGGTTCTTCCTGTTCTGGATTCCGGCATATATCTCCGACGTGTACGGCTTCGCTTCCGATACAGGTACGGCCCAGATGCTCATATTCGTGCTCTACGCCATTACGATGCTTTCGATATACGGCGGCAAGCTCCCGACGATCATCATGAACAAGACGGGCCTCAACCCTTATGCCGCACGCATGCGGGCCATGTTTATCTTCGCCCTTTTCCCGCTGCTGGCAATCTTCGCCCAGCCGCTCGGCGCATATTCCTACTGGTGGCCGGTAATCATAATCGGTATCGCAGGTGCTGCCCATCAGTCGTGGTCGGCCAACATCTACTCGGTAGTAGGTGACATGTTCCCAAAGAGCACCATCGCCACCATTATCGGTGTCGGCGGCATGGCGGGCGGCGTGAGCTCGTTCCTGATCAACTACTGCTCCGGTATTCTGTTTGACTACGCCGGCCGCACGGGCATGACTTTCATCGGTTTCGAAGGGAAGCCTGCGGGATACTTCATCGTGTTCTGCATATGCGGTGTCTCCTACCTGATAGGGTGGTGCATCATGAAGCTCCTCGTGCCTAAGTATAAGAAGATCGTTGTAAGCAAGTAATCGCTACATACCTCATACATTATTCAGGCATCCGGTCGATATGGCGGGGTGCCTGAAACTTTTATATAACGGGGAGTGTTGTAATGTATGATAAGATCAATAACCAAAACTAAAGTATAATGATGAGTACACCTACAACAACTCCGAAAAGCATAAAGGGCACGCGTACCGAACAGAATCTTGTTGACGCCTATATCAGCGAGACACAGGCTTATGCCCGCTATACCTATTACGCCCAGCAGGCTGAGAAGGAAAATTATTTCCCTCTTCAGGAAGTGTTCAATGAGACTGCGGCCAACGAACTGCGCCACGGTAAGGTCTATCTGAAGATGCTTCAGGGGGGCGCGCTCAACTGCACGATTCCCGTCGACGCCATACCTCCGCGCGATACCGTGACCAATCTCGAGATATCCATCCACGAGGAGGGCGACGAGGCCGTGAAGACTTATCTTGCCAATGCCAAGGTAGCCGAGGAGGAGGGCTTTCCCGAAATCGCCGAGCACTTTACCGCCATCGCTTCAATCGAGAAGCATCATATGGAACGCTTCCAGCGCTATCTCGACCGCATCAAGGCCGGTACACTGTGGAAACGCGACAAGGCCATCACATGGAAGTGCCTTGTGTGCGGCTACGAATTCGTAGGCACCGAGCCGCCGAAGGTATGCCCCGCCTGCGACCATCCATATCAGCACTATATGCCTATGGACATGGATTAACCTACAACAATATAGAATGAAGCTACAGAGCGCCGCCCCCGACTGTCGGGAACGGCGCTTTTTTGTATGGCAGCGGCAATCAACCTTTGATTATAGTCCAGTAGCCCGATTTTCGGCCGCCTGTCCGATTTATAAATCCTTTTTGTTTCAGTGTCGATATGGTACGATAAACGTTAGAAAAGGATATGTTCAATTGAGTTGATATTGGTTGTCCCTGTTAGCAGATCCTTTGTTGTTTTTGCTTCATCTTTTGCTTCAAAATGTGAAGCAAAAGATGAAGCAAAAACCTTCACGAGGAAAGCAGTTTCGAGATCAAGTTTAAAATCAGCCTCGCCATTCCCGTTATCTTTAAGTTCGGTCTGCACCCGTTGAATACCACGGCTAAATCTATTGACGAATCCCATGACTTTCATAGCTTCGGCAATTACACTATTACGGTAATCATTCACCAATGGGAAGTTCTTGGGGTTTGCCTTTCCGTATAACCCACCCGGATTAAGTATTTCAATCCGATCATCGTATTGATAGAATTGGATAGGTCCGTTGCTCTCGTAATCCCGATGGCAAACTGCATTCATCAGCAGTTCGCGTATTGCCCATGCTGGATAATCAACGATATTTTCTTCTCTTAAAGCACTTACGGGTACGGGGCGTTTTTTTGCTATAGTCGTAGAAACAAATGTGTCAAGTTGGTTTAAGATAGTCATCAGATTGCCGGAGAACTTATAGTCGGTAGCAATATCCGCTCCACGATTGTCGCCCCCAAACCTTACATACTGAACATACGCCCCCGGAAGCCTTTGTTCGATATCATTTCCAAACATAAGTATTCCGGCATAAGTCGGGCAGTCATGTTTCATGTCGTAGAAGCCTAATGACTGCATCTGTAGCCGTACATCTCTTTTGTCGTTTTCAAGAACATCTTCAGGGTAAGCTTTTGAAAGATATATCTGTTTGAACAACATCTGGTCGATATCTGCAAGCGTGCTTCCAAGACAGGGCATTGCATCGAATGTCATGACGTGTGACGCCCGCTTTTCATATAGTTTTCGCTCATCATCTTCATTGGCAATCCCACGGCGCGGGCCAATCCTCACGCAAACCTTACCTTTATATTTTACGGGAGGGAAATGTGCCGGCTGTACTTCCACTACCACAACCGATCCCTCATCCAGCTCAACCTTTTCCACTGTCATTGATGGTTGCGGCTGTATGTTGCCTTCAGTACGGATGGACGCGATATTTTTCAATAGCGCATCGGTTATTTTTACAGGTACAACCTTGCCGGTCTTGTCGTCAGCGCCGATAATGAGATAGCCCGGTTGTTGGTAATCGGGCAAATCATTGGAGAATGAGCATATGGCCTCACCGAATTTATCCATATTGGTTGTGGATATAGTCCGTTCAACTCTGTCACTCTCGATATCATTAAGCAATCTTTGCAATTCCTTTTTTGAAATCATTGCAGGAGAGGTATTTCGTTACTGTAATTGCAAAGATAATTACTTTTGCTGAAAATCAAAGTATGTAGTGAGAGCGGATTTCTACCTACGGCAGAGGCGGAGCTCGCCGTGAGATAGGGGAGGGTCTGTTGGCTCCGGGGCTGGAGGGGCGACGAGGGATCAGCGTGCGACGGTGATGTAGGGGCGGAGGAGGGGGAGGGTGTCGGCGAGGGCCTGGGCGGCGAGGGTGGCGACGAGGGTGGCACCGCGGATGTTGAGGTGGGTGTTGTCGATCTTGCCTTCGGGGGCGAAGGGGTAGGTGTCGGCGGGTATCCACATGTAGTAGTCGCGTGAGGCGTCGCGTCCGAGGGCCTGTACGACGTTGTGGGTGATGGCGTTCATGTCGATGAAGGGTATGCCGAGGCGTGCGGCCACGCGTCGCGGGGAGTCGAGATAGGCGCCGTGGGTATCGACAAGGCGTGTGCCCTCGGAGGCGTATGCTTCGGGATGATAACCTTTCTTATAACGGTCGTCGACGGTGACGGTGGGTGCGCCCGGGGCCGGGAAATTGCGGCGCACGATGGAGTTCATGAGGATTGGTGTCGCGCCTTTGGCAAGCGCCTCGGTAGCGAAGCGGGTGAGGTTCGCGTCGAATGTCGAGCCGGGTTCGGTGTAGCGAGCCGGGTCAGCGGCCTTCTCATCGTTGTGGCCGAACTGAATTATCAGGTAGTCGCCGGGACGGAGGCGTTCGATCACCTTGTCCCAGCGCCCTTCGTCGATGAAGCTTTTGGAGCTGCGCCCGTTGACAGCGTGGTTGTCGACGCGCACCGGACCATGAAGAAGGCCGGGGAGCATCTGGCCCCAGCCGCGTTCCTGGTTTTCGCCTTTTAGCACCTTGTCGGCCATTGTCGAGTCGCCTATCATCATTATGGTCACAGTATCGGCGGGTGCGTCCTGTGATATCGTGACGATAGCGGGCGCGGCTGTCTCGGCAGCGAGAGCATCGGTGTAGCGCTGCCATTCAGCGAGGCTGACCGGTGCGCCCGGCTCACGTGCCGAGGCGAAAGCGAGAGAGTAGGATATGCGCCCGGAAGCGTCGGGATCGAGCAGGAGCAGATAGTTGAGAGAGTCCTCGCGTACGGAGGCGATACGCTTTTCCGGCGCAATGACGCCTACGGCAAGTGTCTCGACCTGTTCGGGATGCTTTTTGTCGGGGACGGATGTGCCGGCCGAGATGGCTGCGCCGTGTGCCGAGATGAATCCGCTGCCGGGTATATTGTCAGATGTAGACGGGGTGTCGAGCTTCAGCACGCCTGTGGCGAAACTTCCGGAGGGTGCTCCATAGAGTCCGGTGATGTCGACGGCTATGTCGCGGCGCCCGGCCCAGACGGTGTAGCGCTGGGTCATGTGGTAGGGAGAGCCGTTGACCATCCATCCGGGGGTCGATACCTCTATTATGGAGCGCACGGGGCCTGACGTGATGACTCGCTGTGTGCGCGACGCCACAGTGTCGGTGCCGAAGAGTGTACCGTCGGGAGCCACGGCGCGGAACGAGCCTGCTCCTACGGAGTTTCCGGCCCAGAGGATGTCGCATCCGTAACTATCGGCTGCCTGGGAGGGTGTGGTGTAGAATGCCGTGACGGGAAGCTCGATGCGCGGAGAGGACTTGCCGTAGAGGTCGATGCTCTGGCGGTTGTCGGCGTAGACGCGTATGCCGCCGTGTGATCCTTCAAGCATTATGCCGTGGCCGTAGATGGCGTCGTAGACATGGCGCGGAGTGTCGGTGCCGGGGAATGTCACGCTTGTGGCGGCGGGGTAACGCTTCGACTGGTCGCGCATACGCAGTCCGGCCCATGTGGCTGCCGGAAACTCCGATCCGTCGGTGCCTTCGCCGACCGTAACGGCTGCAGTCACTTCGGCGGAGGCCGGAAGGTCGACAGTGAAGGCGAGTTCGTCGGGACTGCCGTCGCCGTCGAGGTCGTCGAGCTGCCAGGGGATGTCGGTGCCGTTGACTTTTACCGAAGCGAGCGGTGTGCAATGGCTCCAATACATACCCTTGACGGGGACGGTCACTCCGACCGCCTTGCGGGGGGTGACTGAAGGGTTGGCGACGGTGACACGCAGGGGAACGGCAACGGCGCTACAGGTAGCAAGGAAAAACGCCGAAAATGAGAGAATCGGGCGAAAAGTGTTCATCATGAATCTGTGTTATGGATATAAATTGGCGAAATTGGGTGTAATAGTTTTCACCCACTCCTGTTATGGCTGCAAATATAAGGAATTTCCAAAAATTAATTATTAAGTTTGCGGAAACATCACATCATCTAATATCCATAAATTACATAGAACGACATGAAAAAATACCTGTTGCAGATAGCCTGCCTGCTGCTTCCGCTGATCGCCACGGCCACGGCCTGGGATACGGACTACAAGCAGATCGAGGGGGCTGTTCAGCGTCCGGCTTTCCCGGAGAAGGCTTTCGTCATCAGCAAGTATGGCGCCAAGCCCGATGCCAGGCCGGAGAAGAATCAGAAAGCAATCAACAAGGCCATTGAAGCGTGCCACAAGGCCGGTGGCGGCGTAGTGACCGTGCCCGCGGGCACTTACCGCACGGGTGCCATACGGTTGCTGTCGAATGTCAATCTCAAGGTCGACGACGGCGCCACACTGCTCTTCGTGTTCCAGCCCGAACTTTATCCGGTAGTGCCCACCCGCTGGGAGGGGCTTGACTGCTGGAACCTTTCGCCATGTATCTACGCATTCCAGGCCGACAATGTAGCCATAACCGGCAAAGGCACCATCGACGGCGGCGCCGACAACGAGAACTGGTGGCCCTGGTGCGGCAAGGAACGTTTCGGCTGGAAAGAGGGGATGGCGCGTCAGCAGGACGACCATGCGCGTCCGCGTCTGCTGCGTCTGGCCGAGGATGGCGTGGAAATGGATCAGCGCCGCTTCACGGCCGACGACTGTCTGCGTCCGCAGCTTATCAACTTCAACCAGTGTAACGGCGTGCTTATCGAGGATGTGACCCTTCTGCGTTCGCCGTTCTGGGTAATCCACCCCCTTCTGTCGAAGAATGTCACCGTCAGCGGCGTGCATATCAGCAACGACGGCCCCAACGGCGACGGCTGCGACCCCGAGTCGTGTGACGGTGTGGTGATCGAGAACTGCTTCTTCAACACCGGCGACGACTGCATCGCCATAAAGAGCGGCCGCAACAACGACGGTCGCCTCTGGGGACGCCCCTCGGAGAACATAATCATACGCAACTGCCGCATGGAGAACGGCCACGGGGGCGTGGTGATCGGCAGCGAGATTTCGGGCGGATGCCGCAACGTGTTTGCCGAGAACTGCACGATGGACAGCCCCAATCTCGACCGTGTGATCCGCATCAAGACCAATACCTGCCGCGGCGGGGTGATCGAGAACATCTACGCCCGCAATATCGAGGTGGGACAGTGCAAGGAATCGGTGATGCGCATCAATCTCGACTACGAACCGCGCGAGATATGCTGCCGCGGATACGTGCCCACCGTACGCAACGTGTATCTCGACAACATCACGTGCAACAAGAGCCGCTACGGAATTCTCCTTAACTCGCTCGACTCGGTTGCCAACGTATATAATATTAATGTAGAAAACTGCCATTTCAACGGCGTTGCCGAGAACAACAAGATCACCGGCAAGGTCGGCGAGGTCAATTTCACCAACACGACCGTCAACGGCAAACCCTGTCTGAGCCAGACACCATACAAATATCTGAGCCAGTGGCTTACCAAGTCGGAGATGCAGCGTGTGCCGCAGAGCTGGCTGCTCGACTTCTCGAAGAAGCCTAAGTGGAGCTATGTGATGGGAATAGAGCTTGAGTCGATGCTCGACACCTATCTGCGCTACGGCGACGAGAGCATCCTCGACTACTGCAAGAGCTATACTGATACCATGATCGGCGCCGACGGGTCGATACGCGGCTACAATCTTCTCGACTATAATCTCGACAACGTGCGCACGGGTCATTTCGGGGCCGCCATGCAGGAGAATTTCCCCGAAGATAAGAACCTTTCGGCCATAAAGACTCTCCAGCAGCAGCTCGACAAGCAGCCGCGCACAAAGGAGGGCGTATACTGGCACAAGGCGATATATGCCTATCAGGTGTGGCTCGACGGCATATTCATGGGGCTGCCGTTCCGCGTGAAGACCGCCCATATGCTCCCCGCCAAGAAGCAGAAGGCTATCTACGATGATGCCGTTGATCAGCTGACAAAGACCTACGAGCGGACTCTCGACACCTCGACCGGGCTGAACCGTCATGCGTGGGACGAGAACCGCGATATGTTCTGGAGCAACGACATCACCGGCCTGTCGCAGCATTGCTGGGGACGTGCCCAGGGATGGTACGTGATGGCTCTTGTGGAGATACTCGATGCTCTGCCCGAGGACTACGCGCGCCGCGGCGAGGTTTCCGATCTGCTCACGCGCACTCTCGACGGTGTGGTGAAGTGGCAGGACAAGGACAGCGGCGTGTGGTGGCAGGTGATGGATCAGCCGGGCCGCGAGGGCAACTATCTTGAGTCGACCTGCTCGGCCATGATGGCTTACTCGATGCTCAAGGGTGTGCGCAAGGGTTATATTGACGGCCGCTTCATGGAACCTGCCAGGAAGGCCTATCAGGGTATCGTCGACCGCTTCCTGAAAGTGAATCCCGACATGACGCTGTCGCTTACCGACTGCTGCGCCGTGGCAGGCCTCGGCCCGGGTGTCAGTCCTGCCGTGAGCAAAGCCGCTCCCAAGGTAAAGGAGAACCGTCGCCGCGACGGCTCGTTTGACTACTACATCTCTGAGCCGGTGCGCGACAACGACGCCAAGGGTGTGGGCCCGTTCGTATGGGCCTCGCTCGAGATGGAACAGAACGGCTGTGCCACCGCCGACCATCTCAACGACATCCTCCGCGCCAAGGCTGCCGACGCAAAGAAATAAACGGAAATACGTAAACAGCAATAAGTGCTTGTCTAAAAATAAATGTTTATTCCAGGCTAAAAATAAACTCGAATAAGCATTTCAAGAATTAAGCATTCAAGAATAAGGTGAAAAGACCATAATAATGTTTGACAATGATGTGGCTGGCCGGGAGGCCGGCCACATTTTTTTAATAGCTGTGACAAAATGATGCGTAAAAAGAAAAATCGGGGGTAGGAAGAAAAAGATGGGGCGGGGGATGCGGTGGATTCGGGGAAAATTAGTAACTTTGTGCGCAATAAATAAAACCATATCGCCATATGTCATCATTTATTGCAGACCGTGTGAAGATGGAGGGACTTACTTTTGACGATGTCCTCCTTATCCCCGCCTACAGCGAAGTGCTGCCCCGCAGCGTAGATCTCACCACCCGTTTTTCCCGCCGTATTACATTGAATGTACCTTTGGTATCGGCCGCCATGGACACCGTTACCGAGGCCCGTCTTGCCATCGCGATAGCCCGCGAAGGTGGCATTGGCGTTATCCATAAGAATATGTCGATCGCCGAGCAGGCGCGTCAGGTACACGCCGTGAAGCGCGCCGAAAACGGTATGATCTATGACCCCGTGACCATACTTACCGGCAGCACCGTGCGCGATGCCCTCGCCATGATGGAAGAGTACCACATCGGCGGCATACCCGTGGTCGACGCCGACAAGCGTCTGGTGGGTATCGTCACCAACCGCGACCTGCGCTTCGAGCGCAACCTCGACCGTAAAGTCGACGAGGTAATGACCAAGGAGAACCTTGTCACCACCCGCCAGTCGACCAACCTTGAGGAGGCCGCCGCTATACTTCAGGAACACAAGATCGAGAAGCTCCCCGTGGTCGACAACGACGGCCGCCTGGTGGGTCTCGTTACATATAAAGACATTACCAAGGCCAAGGACAAGCCCAACGCCTGCAAGGATGCGCTCGGACGTCTGCGTGTAGCCGCCGGTGTAGGTGTGACCGCCGACGTGATGGAGCGCGCCACCGCTCTGG
>JAHZGZ010000158.1:0-6990 GCA_019420545.1 Bacteroidales bacterium
GCATTCCTCTCGTACCGTAACTCCAACGAAACCAACAAGAATGCCGTCAACGAGAAGGTATTCTCGGTGGAGGTTGGTTACGGCTATCAGAGCCGTCAGCTCGCCGTTACCCTTAACGGTTACTACACCAAGTGGATTGACAAGACCATGGCCAAGACCGGCAATATGGATGATGGCAACCTCTACTCGATCAACCTCGAGGGCGTGAACGCACGCCACATGGGTATCGAGCTCAACGTAAACTGGATCCCCCTGCAGTGGCTCAACGTAGAGGGTATGCTCTCGCTGGGCAACTGGGAATGGTGCTCCAATGCCACCGGTTACTTCTACAATAACTTCGGTCAGCCTCTGGCAAACATCTCTACCGGTGCTATCGCATCGGGTATCACCGCTCCCGATCATGAGAAGGCTGTCGTAAACCAGAAGGGCGTTAAGGTTGCCGACTCCCCCCAGACACAGGGAGCTCTGTCGGTAAGCTTCATCCCGTTCAAGGGATTCAAGATCGGTACCGACTGGGTTGTTGAGGCACGCACCTACTCCGACTTTTCGCTTACCGGCTCGAGCCTCTCTAACGGAACCGTTAATGTAGCCGATCCCTGGCGTATTCCCTGGGGACAGCAGTTTGACCTGTTCGCTTCATACAGCTTCAAGATGGGCGGTCTCCGCGCACGTCTGTATGGCAACGTCTACAACGTGTTCAACAACTACTACATCACCGATGCCATGACCAATATCAATACTCCCGGCACTTGGGAGAACGCTTACGGTGTGTTCTATTCATTCGGCCGCACTTACTCGATACGTATGCGCATCAACTTCTAATCTTCTCAGAGAACAAGAATTATGAAAAATAATATATTTAAAGGTCTCTTCGTATGTGGCGTTGCCATCGCCATGGCGGGTTGCTCCGAGAACACCTGGAACGAGGATAATCTCGACGGTTTCGAGGTGCCCAGCCTCAATACCCCCAAGCGCAGCTACATCGACTATACATTTACAGCCAACGACTATAGCAAGCTGTCGAAGATGAAAGCCTGTCGTGAAAAGGCACAGGCTGCCGGAGTACTTTCCCAGCTTGAGGCTGTAGGCAGCAACGGCTATTTCTCTGACGTTATCACCGCCCGTGAGTATCTGCCTATCTGGCTCGATTCCGCAGCCACAGCCCCCGGATCAGTGTTTAAAAGCGCGCTTGTAAACACTACAGCCCGTATCTCTTATGAGACGGCTGCTGATATGCCTGTGCCTGTCACCGGTATCAATTCCGCAAAAGCGTATACTGTCACTACCGAGGACTATATGAAGGTGTATGCTCCGGAGGACGCTAATCCCGGTGATATTAACGAGGAAAATGTAAATTATGCCGAGGCTTTCTCTCCCGGTCATCCGGCTTCCAAATATGTTCCTGCCCTTTTAAAAACTCAGTTTCCTGATGCTGTTGCCGGTGCATATGCATATGTTTCATATAATGAGAGCCAGACTAATCCCGTATTTGGCGGCTCCAGCGATACGCCTGATAAGTTTGAATTGTCGAGCACTATCGGATCGGCTGTGCTTAATGAGAACCTGACTTGTTCCGCTGTCGTTACCGGTCTTTCTTCCAATGGTATAGTTATTTCAGATAAGTCTGGAAGCATCTTTATTTATCTCGGCAAGACAGCTGAGGATGCTTATACTGTAGGGCAGCAGGTGAAAATTACCGATGCCAAGGTGTCGCAGAATTACAAGGCGATGCAATTGTCGAAACCTGCCATTGAGGTGGTTGACGGTACTTGGGCATATACTTTCCCAACCGCTCCCGTATATGACGCTACGAAATGGGATGCTTTATTTAACTCTTATTCGACTACGACTTCAGCGGTTCCGACAACTTATATGCAGATTGAGGGCACCCCGTATATGTCTGGTACATATCTGAATGTTAAGATCGGTGAATCGGAAATTGCCATGTCACCCTATGGAGCGTTTGATGTCGTTAAGAATGCGTTGACTATAGACGTCAAGCATACTATCAAAGGATATGTCGTTACTTGTAATACCAAGAACAAGTATCTTGGCATGATAGTGACGGAGGTTGACGGCAAACTCATATATGCTCTGCCAAAGGCTGCTCCTGCCGCCTTTAATTCGCGTGCCGTTGCCGATTTGGCTTCTGAGAAAGTCAACGCTGTATATGAGTACGATGGATCTTCCTGGAGCGTGCCTGCCGATGTATATGTGCTGACTGCTACTGACTACAAGCAGATGGGTACCTCTGCTGCTGACGATGTTAAGAAAATGTTGCCTACCCTGTTCGCTAAGGAATATCCCTATGCGGTCAGTGGCGATGTTAAATATGCAGTATTTGGCAATAACCATCGTTGTGAGCAGCTCGTCTATAACGGCACGGAATGGAATATCAATACAATGACCGTTAAAAGCCAGTTTGTACGCACCAAGGACAAGACATGGATCTATGACCCGACTATCTATGTTACCTTTGAGACCGGTAAGTCAGGAAACTTCACTGACGAGCTTTCAGGAAAGTTCTGGAAGGGGTGCATAGAATGGGTCTGGAAAGAGAAATGTGTAGGTGAACTTAATCTTGACGCATCACTCTGGGACAACTGGGGTCCGTCAGATAGCTTCACCACCCATGGCTATGTATGGGGACGTGGCGCTGCTACCCAGGAAGGCTATAGTGGCGCTTCGGCATGGTACGGAAATCTTGATACCAAGCTTTCTACGGTAAAGAAGAATATCTCCGCTGACGATTTGAATGTATATTTCGGTGATGTAGCTACCGATGCAAACAAAGATCAGTTCGCAGAACTTCTGCAGAAACACTTTGCTGAAGAGGTTGCGGCCGGTGCTCTCGGCATGGTATTCCCTGATGCCAAGCCCGGTGCCGACGGTATCGACCAGGAGTATGAGATTTCCGTTACTCAGTACAATCCTACAAGCCATCAGGTAGCCATACGCTATCGCGTGGTTGCTCCCGGCAAGTTCGTTTTCGTTGAATGCGAATCATGGGGTCTCAAAGGTGAATAACAGATTCATCAGCTAATCGCTAAGCATAATGCGAGGCGCCGCGTCCGGGTCATCGGATGCGGCGCCTCTGTTATTGCCGAGGAGGCTCGTTGGTTATAGAGTTATAGATTAGTAGTGATTTCCCGGTTATGGTAGGGCATAAGAAAAGCGCTCTGTCTCACGACAAAGCGCTTTTTAACATGTTGTAAAGTGTATACAGGGATGTGATTATGCGTAAATTTCAAAAATTTTGCTTTCTGTCAACAAAGATATGACATATTTTTTACATATCAAATCTCATTAAGATATTTTTTCTAAATAAATGCAAATATTATTCATAATTATGTATGTGAAATCAAATATATGGCAGCCAATGAAACATTTTTTATTTTTGATTGTTATTGTCTAAGGAAGTTACAAAAATAACAGATTTTGCGGCTTGTTAAAAAAGATAGATTATGAAAAAATTAGTATTCGCCGCAGCTATGGCTGCTATGATGATCGGTATGTACTCGTGTGGTGGTTCGACTTCGGTCAAGGCCGATACCGACGATGGTGCCGCTATCAAGGCAAAGATTGAGAAATGCTCGAATCCCGACAGTCTGAAAATCTACGTTCAGCAGGCCCGCGAGCATGCCCGGAAACTTGCTGCGCAGGGTGACAGTGCGGCAGCGTCGGCCTATATCAACGATATAGCGCCAGCAGTACAGAAAAAGGATGCCGCCGTTGCCAAGATGATGGCTCTTACCGAGAGTGCCGACTACACTACCGTGCTTGCCGTGGATTCTACAAAGAGTGCGGTAGCGAATGCCGCCGACTCTGTGGCCGCTGCGGCTTCTTCAGCCTACAATTCGGCAAAAGAGGCAGTGTCTGAAAAGGCCGGTGAGGTGAAGGATGCATCAGTCAATGCCTACAACTCGGCTAAGGACGCCACTGTAAAGGCTGCCGACGACGCCAAGGCAAAGGCTGCCGAGGCTTTACAGGCCGGTGCCGACAAGCTCAAGAAATAAGCGATCACGCCCCCGCGATGTGGTTGCAAAATGCAAAAAAAATGTAGGGACGCGGCGTGCCGCGTTACATCAAGACAATCAGGGGGGTACTGTTTGCATAATGTAACGCGGCACGCCGCGTCCCTACATTCTGTGATTGGTATAATAGCGGTATAGTTTTGCAGCGCCGCGTTTATTATTTTCTTGGGAAGAGATGTTTCAGGCGCTGTTTGCGGCGCTGAAACGCTATATATTCGTCGAGAGCGGCCGAGGCTTCGTCGCATACGCTCTGCATATCCTCTTTGGCCGACATGGCGTAGAGAGCCGCCAGGCGCAGCGTCTGGGCTTTGTCGAGATTGATTGAGCGGAACATGGTCATAAGCCTCTTGCGCGAGCGCACGCCGAACTCCATGCGGTTGAGGTCGATATAGTGGAAGCGGTAGGCGCCGTTTTCCTCGCGGGTGAACAGCACGTTGCCGGGCGAGAAATCCTTATGCAGCACTCCGGCACGGTGCAGCTTCACTATATCGGCGGCAAAGGCGCGGAGCAGAGCGTCGCAGTCGGGATTCTTTTCCCAGCCGCGCAGGTTTTCCCCTTTGACATTTTCGGAAATATAGTAGCTCTGGCGCAGGCGCCCGTCGACACGCACCTCGCCGTAGGCTATCGGGGTAGGGGTGTGGAATCCGAGCTCCTGGAGTTTTTTTGCGTTCTGATAGGAGCGCATGGCCTTGCTTTTGCGCAGATGGGTGTAGACAAGCGAGTTGAGCAGATTAGGTACGCGGAACGCTTTTATTACAAGATCCGTGCCCCCTACGTTGAGGCGGTATACGGTATTGCGGGCTTTATACATCACTTCCGCATCGGCCGGAATGCCGTGGCGGATGATTTTTTCTATTTCAGGTCTTATTTTGGTGAAGCGTGCGCTCACGTGGATGTGGTAGGAGGGCATGGGGGATGTTGTGTTGGTGGGATGAGGATATTGAGTTATCGGACTGACCGGTATATTTCGTTGATACGGCGCAGGAAATTGGGGTAGGATAGCTTTCTGGCGAATGTGTCGGCTCCGGCTCGACCTATGCAGGTGCGCAGATTTTCGTCGGAGAGAAGGGCGCGCAGAGCATCGGCAAGTGCTTCGGGATCGGATGGCGGTACGAGCAGTGCATCGGTGCCGGATGTGAGGTATTCGGGCTGTGCGCCGTTGTCGGTGGTGACTACCGGCACGCCGTGGGCCATATAGTCGAGCACGGCGAGGCCGAACGGTTCGCGCCATGTCGACGGCACGACGCCTATGGCAGCCGTGGGGATGATGGCGTGGACGTCGGGACGGAAGCCGAGCCACTCCACACGGTCGGCGATGTCGAGGCGCACGGTCTGCTGCTTGAGCGGCCCTACGTCGGCGGCTTTCCCCTCTCCGGCGATGCGCAGACGCCAGGGCAGATCGGCAATGCGCGCGAGCGCGTCAAACAGTACGCCGAGCCCCTTTTCGGGGGAGATGCGCCCGTGGTGCATTATCACCGGCACGTCTGTCGCGGGAATGTCGGCGGGAATCGCTGCAGAGTGTGGCACTACGATGCTGTTGTGGACCACGTAGAGCTTCTCAGGCGCGATGGGAGGGTTGCTGCGGAGGAATTCATCTCTGGCGAGCTGCGACACGAAAATGACGGCATCCAGGCGCTCGTAGAGGTCGCGGTAGATCGACGATGTGCGCCCCTCCTTTACGAGATGGCGTGTGAGCACCACGCGCACTCTGTCGTTGCCCGAGAGGGCACGGGCACGTGTCGCCACGATCGCGTCCTTGAAGTTGTGGACATGCACTATTGCTTCGTCGCATCTGCGCAAACGCGAGCTGAGGCGTACCGCCGACGGGAAGTCGATGGCACCGCGCAGCGGGAGCTTTGCTACGGGAGCGAGACCGGAGGCCGTGAAGCGGTCGACGACCTCGGGCACGTTGCGTGACACGATCTCTATGCGGTGGCCTTCGGCATCCATGGCGCGCGCGAGATCGAGAACGTATTGCTCGCCTCCGCCCCAGGTGTTGTTGCTTACGAGATGAATTATGTGCATATATTATATATGATATTTATTGTATGGAGGAGGCCGTCGCGAGACCTTTGCGGCGCAGCGAGCGGGCCACGGCGTAGGCTGTGAATGCTGCCGAAAAACTCTGGCGGCTTATGGTGAGGCCTATGCTTCCGTCAAGGATAGCCCGATGGCCGACATACATGCCGATGAATGCCGAGGCGCCACGGAGCAGAGGGGTGAGAGGCGAAACGGCGCGGCCCGATATGGCGATCTGTGCTCCTTCGAGTGATGCGTGGCGCTGCTGCACGGCACGGTATTCTTCGGGAGTGGTGCAGCGGTGGTGGAGCAGATCGCCGGGTATTATCACAGGATTGAATGATCCGGGGAATATCACGCGCTCACCTACGCCGCTCAGATTCCAGTTGGCATAGCGTTTGTCGAACAGGCGCAATTGATAGTCGGGGTACCATCCGCAATGTTTTACCGGTCGCCCGCAATAGAAATTGAGACGCGCCATGCGGTAGACGCGGTGGGTGAATCCCTCTTTCTTGAGCCGGAGGATCGAGTCGATGAGTTCGGGGGAGAGCACTTCGTCGGCATCGACCGAGAGCACATAGCTGTGGGTTGTGAGCGAGGTGACAAACTGGCGCTGCGCGCCGAAGCCCGTGAAGGCACGGCGTGTCACCCGGCAGCCGTAGCGCCGGCATATGTCGACAGTGGCGTCGGTGGAATTTGCGTCGACTACAACGATCTCGTCAGCGACTTGCTTTACCGACTTCAGACATGCCTCGATTCGTGAGGCTTCATTGTAGGTGATGATGGTTACTGAAAGTGATGCCATCTTTTCAAGGTACTGAATTTTTCCGGGAGCGGGTGGTGGGGTAGGGGAGGGGACCGCCCGGCTGCTTGTCTGCGGATGTTGGATATTCAAAAAAATGTTCGTTGATACAAGAGTGTATTTAGAACAATACAA
>JAHZGZ010000158.1:7000-11690 GCA_019420545.1 Bacteroidales bacterium
TATTTGAGCTTTGCCAAGCGAAAGTATCTAAGGCGTAGCCAAAGATACGAATTATTTCGGCTTGAGAACCAAAAATTCAAGGGGAGGATGCGGGAGCGGTTTAAATATTAAAATCTCAGAAAGGTTCATTTAGGCGTAATGACCTGATATGTCGGGATATATCCTTAATTTTACTTGTTGGGAATTTTTGAGAAAATAGATGCCTTGTGCAAAATCATCTTCACGATATGAAAAATCTGTGAAATTGCTCGTAAATTTGTAGATATACCCACGGCGGGTAGATTTTGAATCCAATCAATTTTTCTTGCGATGGTACTTAACTACATCTGGATTGCTTTTTTTCTTGTAGCCTTCGTGGTGGCGGTGGGCCGCACCCTTTTCTGCGGTGACTTTGCCATATGGAGCGGGATCATGGGCGCGTCATTCTCATCGGCCGCAACCGCATTCGAGATAGCACTCGGTCTTACCGGTGTGCTGTCGCTATGGATGGGGCTGATGAAGATAGGCGAACGTGCTGGAGTCATTCAGATGTTCGGCAGGGTGATCAGTCCGTTGTTCACGCGGCTCTTCCCCGGAGTGCCTAAAGACCATCCCGCGATGGGCTCGATATTCATGAATGTGTCGGCCAATATGCTTGGCCTCGACAATGCGGCCACACCCCTTGGCCTGAAGGCGATGCAGGAACTTCAGCAACTGAATCCCGAGAAGGAGAGGGCTACAGATGCTATGCTTATGTTTCTGGTGCTCAACGCGTCGGGTCTGTGTTTTATTCCGATAGGGATAATGATGTACCGTGCACAGGCCGGAGCCGCCAATCCTACCGATGTGTTTCTGCCGATATTGCTCGCCACGTTTATTGCTACGATGGTGGGTATCATAGCAATGTGTCTGAAGCAGGGTATTAAGCTGTGGGATAGGGTTTTGCTGTCGTGGCTCGGTGGTCTTGCGCTGCTTGTGGCCGGTATAGTGTGGTTCTTCTCGACACTGCCGCGCGAGGAGGTGGAGCTTTATTCGGGGTTTGTGGCTAATGTGTTGCTGTTCAGTGTGATAATCCTCTTTGTCGTAAGCGGTCTGCGTAAGCGTCTCAATATGTACGACGCTTTTATCGAGGGGGCGAAGGAGGGTTTCAAGACGGCGGTGATGATAATACCGTATCTTGTGGCGATACTTGTGGCGATCGGCATGTTTCGTGCTTCCGGAGCCATGGATGTGATTACGTCGGCAATGACATCATGCGCCAATTTTATCGGCATGGATGCCGACTGGGTCGAGGCGCTCCCTACGGCGCTTATGAAGCCGTTGAGTGGTAGCGGCAGCCGCGGCATGATGGTCGACTTGATGAGTACCTATGGTGCCGACTCGTTTGTGGCACGCGTATCGGCCGCGATACAGGGGAGCACAGACACGACATTCTATATCCTTGCCGTCTATTTCGGCAGTGTGGGTGTGGTCAAGACTCGTTATGCGGTGCCGTATGCTCTGCTTGCCGACTTTACCGGTTCGATTGCCGGAGTGCTTGCGGCGTATGTGTTCTTTCACTGATTGGAGAGGAGCATTCGGAGTTCTCCGAGCATTCCGAGAACTCTGAGCACTCTGAGCACTCCGATAGCTCCAAGATTTCAGAGATCTCCGACCCTCATGGTCTATTGCCAGTATTGCGGATTTTTCCTATTTTTGCATGCTTACATCATGCTCTTAAAGCAATGGAAAAATTCATCTGGACCTCTCAGCAGGTAGCTCTTCCCGAACTTGATTATGCCCGTGTCGAAGGCTGGATTGCCGACGTTGCGGCAGCTCATGACCGCATCCTCGGGCCGCTCGCATATATATTTTGCGACGATTCACGTATACTTGAAGTAAACCGGGAATTTCTGCAACATGATTATTTTACCGATATAATTACATTCGACAATTCGCGCGGACGTATGGTAAGCGGCGATATGTTTATCTCGCTTGATACCGTGCGCAGCAATGCCGAAGGGCTTGGCGTTTCCTATGAGCAGGAGCTTATGAGGGTGATAATCCACGGCGTGCTGCATCTGTGCGGTATCAACGACAAAGGGCCCGGCGAGCGTGAGGTGATGGAAGCCAATGAGAATGCCGCTCTTGAAATGTGGCGCAAACTAAACCTATAGTTTCACAATGAGATTTGAATATGATGTGATAGTGGTGGGTGCCGGACATGCCGGCTGTGAAGCAGCGCACGCTGCCGCCACGCTTGGTGCGCGCACTCTGCTGATCACTATGGACATGAACAAGATAGCCCAGATGAGCTGTAATCCCGCTATCGGGGGGATTGCAAAAGGGCAGATTGTGCGCGAAATCGACGCTCTCGGGGGTATGACGGGGATTGTCACCGACCGGACGGCGATACAGTTCAGGATGCTCAACCGCAGCAAGGGGCCTGCCATGTGGAGTCCGCGCGCACAGAGCGACCGCATGCGTTTTTCGGCCGAATGGCGCCGTGTGCTTGAGAATACCGCTAATCTCTACATGTGGCAGGACAACGCCACATCGCTCGTAATTGACGGGGATGAGGTAAAGGGTGTGCGCACCGCGCTGGGCGTTGAGTTCAGCGCAAAGAGCGTCGTTATCACTGCCGGTACATTCCTGAACGGACTGATGCACGTCGGGCGCGCTCAGGTGCCCGGTGGACGTGTGAGCGAGCCGTTGAGCCATGGTATAACCGAGCAGCTTGTCGCACTTGGTTTTCGTGCGGACCGCATGAAGACGGGCACTCCCGTGCGCATCGACGCACGGTCGGTGCATTTCGACATGACAACCCCGCAGGGTGGCGACAACGATTTCCATAAGTTCAGCTATCTTCCTGGGGTTAAGCGCGAGCTGCCACAGCGCGATTGCTATATTACATATACGAACTCGTCGACCCACGATGTACTGCGCCGCGGGTTGCCCGACTCGCCGCTCTACAACGGGCAGATAAAGAGTATCGGACCGCGCTACTGTCCGAGTATCGAGACGAAGATTGTGACATTCGCCGACAAGACCGAGCATCAGCTTTTTCTTGAACCTGAGGGCGTGGATACGCAGGAGTTTTATCTCAACGGATTCAGTTCGTCGCTTCCGCTCGACATACAGGTTGAGGCGCTCCATACTATTCCCGCGCTTGCCGACGTGCAGCTCTATCGCCCCGGTTACGCTATAGAATATGACTTTTTCGATCCAACGCAGTTGCGCCATACGCTCGAGACTAAGCTTGTGGGCGGACTGTTTTTCGCCGGACAGGTCAACGGAACCACTGGCTATGAGGAAGCGGCGGGGCAGGGGCTTGTGGCGGGTATTAATGCTGCCAACCGTGTGCTTGGGCGTGATCCTTTTACTCTGGCACGCGACAATGCATACATAGGCGTGCTTATCGACGATCTCGTCACTAAGGGCGTCGATGAGCCTTACCGCATGTTTACCTCGCGGGCCGAGTATCGTATTCTTCTGCGCCAGGATGATGCCGACATGCGCCTTACTCCGCTCGGCTATGCCATAGGTTTGGCCTCGGAGGAGCGCTACCGGCTGATGATGTCGAAACGCGAGCAGCGCGACATGCTTATCGATTTCGCCGCGTCATGCACTGTGCATCCCGCTGATGTCAACGCGTGGCTCGAGAGTATAGGCACTTCGCCGTTGCGCCAGGGCGTGAAACTGCGCGATCTGATAACGCGACCCGAGCTCACGATCGAGATGCTTGCCGGAGTGTTCGAGCCTCTTCGCGTCAGGCTTGAATCGGTAGAGCCCGACAGGCGTGCTGAAATCGTAGAGGCTGCTGAAATCCTGATAAAGTATCAGGGATATATCGACCGCGAGCGTCTTACCGCCGACAAGATAAAGCGCCTTGAGGATCTTCGTCTGGGCGACCGCTTCGATTACTCGACGATCCATGCCATATCTACCGAGGCGCGGCAGAAGCTTGACAGGATCCGTCCGGAGACTGTTGCGCAAGCGTCGCGCATCCCGGGTATTTCTCCCGCCGACATCAATATACTGCTGCTGATGCTCGGACGGTGATTGTTTCACGTGGAACAGAGATAAACAAATATAATACACCATTTTAAACACTTTCGACAATGGAATACGTCCGCCAGAAAATCCGCGATGTGTATGATTTCCCGAAACCCGGAATCATCTTCCGCGATCTTACCACCATGTTTAAGGATCCGCGTGCGATGCATATCGTAGGCTGGGATCTCGCTCAACTTTATCGCGACAAAGGCGTTACAAAAGTAGTGGGCATTGAGTCGCGCGGCTTTATCGGTGGTGCTATCATGGCCTATGAGATCGGTGCCGGATTCGTGCCCGCACGCAAGCCGGGCAAGCTACCCGCCGACACCGTGCGTGCCGACTTCGCCAAAGAATACGGCACGGACACAATCGAGATACACCGCGATGCGATCACTCCCGACGATGTGGTGGTGATTCACGACGACCTTCTCGCTACTGGCGGTACGATGGCGGCCTGCGACGAACTGGTGAAGTCGATGAACCCGAAGAAGGTCTACATCAACTTCATCGTCGAGCTGAGCGACCTCCACGGACGCGACAACCTTCCGAAGGACGCCGAGGTAACCTCGCTCATCGTGTATTGATCACTGCGTGCCTGCGTCTGCAGAACCTGCGTCGTAGCGCGTAAATAAACATATGACGATTTGGCAAAGCACAACAAATCTGAAGAACTGAA
>JAHZGZ010000158.1:11700-14196 GCA_019420545.1 Bacteroidales bacterium
CCCGGCTGCTATCTGTATTATGATGCGGCCGGGACGGTGATTTATGTGGGTAAGGCAAAGAATCTGAAGAGGCGCGTGTCGTCGTACTTCAACCGCACGCACGACAGCATACGCACGAACATGCTCGTGCGTAATATCGCCGACATGAAGTATATCGTGGTGCCTACCGAGGAGGATGCGCTCAACCTTGAGAACTCGCTTATAAAGGAGTACAAGCCGCATTATAATGTGCTGCTCAAGGACGACAAGTCGTACCCGTGGATTGTGGTTACCAAGGAGCATTATCCGAGGGTTTTCCTTACCCGCACGCGTCTGAAGGATGGTTCGAAATATTTCGGTCCGTACACTAATACAGCGGTGGCCAAGGCCGTGCTCAATCTTATCCGCGAGCTGTATCCTGTGCGTACATGCCGTCATGCAATCACCCCCGATTATATCGCCAAGGGGAAGGGGCGGCTCTGTCTGGAGTTCCATCTGAAGAACTGTATGGGATGCTGTACCGGGCGTATCGGAGAGGCTGAGTATGGCGAGATGATCGACCATGTGAAGCAGATACTCCGCGGTGACACGCAGGAATTGCTCGACTATCTGCGCGGCGAAATGGAACGCCTGAGCGAGGAACTGCGCTTCGAGGAGGCGCAGGCGGTAAAGGAGAAGTACCTGCTGATCGACCGCTACCAGTCGCGCAGTGTGATCGTGAGCCAGACGCTCGACGATGTCGACGTATTCGGCGTGGATGACGACACCGACCAGGTTTATATCAATTACATGCATGTGCGCCGTGGCGCTATCGTGCGCAGTATCACGCTGGAGTATAAACGGCGCCTCGACGAGACGGTGCCAGAGCTGCTCGACTATGCCATATCGGAAGTTGCGGAGCGTTTCGGTATAAAGTACGACGAGGTTGTCGTGCCGGAGCTGCCGGAGACTCCTGTTGCGGGTGTCACATTCACTGTGCCGAAGCGTGGCGACAAGATGAAGTTGCTCGATGTGTCGACGCGCAATGCCCGACAGAATAAAATCGACGCCCTGAAGATGATGGAGAAACATGCTCCGGAGAAGCGCGTGGAACGCACGCTCGAGCGCATGAAACAGGACTTCCGTTTGTCGGTGCTCCCGCGCCACATAGAGTGTTTCGATAACTCGAACATACAGGGCACGAATCCCGTGGCGTCGTGCGTGGTGTTCCGCAACGCCAAACCGGCCAAGCGCGATTACCGTCATTTCAATATCAAGACTGTGGAGGGACCTGACGATTTTGCCTCGATGAAAGAGGTGCTGACGCGCCGCTATACGCGCCTTATGGAGGAGGGCGAGGAAATGCCGCAGCTGGTAGTGGTCGACGGCGGAAAGGGTCAGCTCAGCGCGGCTGTGGAAGCTCTCGACGACATGGGGCTTCGCGGCACGATCGCAGTTGTGGGCATTGCCAAACGTCTTGAGGAAATCTATTTCCCGGGCGACAGCGTGCCGCTTTATATCGACAAGAACAGCGAGTCGTTGCGCATAGTGCAGCAGCTCCGCGACGAGGCCCACAGGTTTGGTATAACCCATCACCGTAACCGACGCAGTAAAAGTCAGATAGTCAGCGAGTTAGATGGTATAAGAGGAATCGGTGAAAAAACCAAGGAGGCTCTGCTTCAGCACTTTAAGAGTGTAAAACGATTGCGCGAGGCCGGAATCGACTCGATTGCTGAAATCACCGGCCCTGCCCGGGCTTCTGTGGTATATCAGGCGCTCCATCCTTCGGATGCCGACGATAGCGCGATATCTAACGACGCATAAGCATTCCTGTCATCCTTTCTTATATCTTTCGTGATATCTTTGTGGGGCTGATTTTCTTGACAGATTTTCTTGGAAGATTTTTTTTGACATGGAATAATCTAATCGTTATCAGTCGGAATTCACATTGATCGATATAAAGAGAAACGCGGTAGTTTCCGGACCTTGGAAACTACCGCGTTATTTTGCGCTGTAGTGCGTAGGATTACCTCACGATGGCTGTCACTACCTTGTCGGCGTAAACGCCGCTCAGAAGGCGTTTCAGTGCGTTTCGGCGCATGGATCCGCTCTTGATTATCACGAGGAGTGTTGCATCGTCGGCATTAAATGCGTCGACATATGCGCTGATGTGGTCGCAATCGGGCATGATTACGACGTTATAGGCGTCGTTTTTGAACTGAGAGGAGAAGCGTGGGGCGAGTATTGCGTCGTTGTCGGCGAGATGGTTTATCAGATTTACATGACGTCCGATGTGTTCAAGGCTTTCTGTCAGTTCGCCGATTATGGTGTTGCCTTCGCTGTCGTCCATATTGCAGACATAGATTGTGGTCTGCTTCGGTGTGGAGAGTATTTTTGTGCGCAGCGCGGCGACTAACGTGTTGTCGCCGGGTGAAACCATTACGGCCCGCGGCTCGGTATGTATGGATGCCAGATCGGATGTATCTTCCACACGATTGCGCCACAGCACAAGGAATATCGCGAGCACTGTGGGCAACA
>JAHZGZ010000159.1 GCA_019420545.1 Bacteroidales bacterium
GTGCTCGACTATGATGATATAGTGGCCATGGTGCCCAAAGCAGCAGGCCACCGCAAGCTTATCGACCGCCTTCTCCACTGGCTGTCGGTAGACAAAGTAAACGACGTGCACGACCGCTACTGCGACCATCCCGGCCCCGAATTCTCACGCAACCTGCTCAATGACTTCGACATCACTCTGCATGTCGACGGGCGCGACGTACTCGACAACCTCCCTGAAGGCGCCTTCATCACTGTCAGCAATCATCCCTTCGGAGCGCTCGACGGCATTTCGCTCATCGCCCTGATGGGCACAATAAGGCCCGACTTCAAGGTGATGGTCAACATGGTTCTCAACCGCATCTCGGCCATGCGCCCCAACTTTATCGCCGTCGACGCCCTCGCCAGCGACGACCCCGCCAAGCAGGCCGTCAGCAAAAAGGGGATCATGGAGGCCATACGCCAGGTGCGCTCGGGCCACCCGCTCGGATTCTTCCCCGCAGGAGCCGTCAGCAAAATCAACGGGCGGCTGCGCATCGAGGACCGCGAGTGGCAGCCTACCATCATACGCCTTGTGCGCCAGATGGGCGTACCTGTAGTGCCTATCTATTTTCACGGCCACAACAGCGTGTTCTTCAACATTCTGGGCCTAATCAGCTGGCAGCTGCGCACACTGCGCCTCCCCACCGAGGTATGGCGCAAATGCCACTCTACCATACATATCTCCGTGGGCGACATCATCCCCGCCGAAAAAATCAAGGAGTTCGGCACCGATGACAAGGCCCTCGGCGAATTCCTCAAAGCACGCACCTACCAACTCCGCAACCGCAAATGACCGCCATGTCCGACATAAACGCCCAGGTACAGCAGGCAAAGGCACGGTGGGGAATCGTGGGCAACGCCCCGGCCCTCATCGCCGCCATACAGCGCGCCCTGCGCGTGGCACCCATCGACCTGTCGGTGCTCATTACCGGCGAAAGCGGCTCGGGAAAGGAATTCTTCCCCCAGATAATCCACGCCGGCTCGCCGCGCAAACACGCGAAATATATCGCAGTAAACTGCGGCGCCATCCCCGAGGGCACCATCGACTCCGAGCTTTTCGGCCATGAAAAGGGAGCCTTCACGGGCGCCGTGGCGTCGCGCAAAGGCTACTTCGAGGAAGCCGACGGAGGCACTATATTCCTCGACGAGGTGGCCGAGCTGCCGCTGACCACCCAGGCACGCCTACTGCGTGTGCTCGAAAGCGGCGAATTCATCAAGGTAGGCTCGTCGACCGTACAGAAGACCAATATCCGCATCGTGGCCGCCACCAACGTCGACATGGCCCGCGCCGTCGAGGAGGGACGCTTCCGCGAGGATCTATACTACCGTCTGTCAACCATACGCATCGAGGTACCCCCTCTGCGCGACCGCGGCACCGACGTGATGCTCCTCGCCCGCAAGTTCGCCATCGACTTCGCCGAACGCTACCGCACTCCCGCCGTGACATTCAGCGACGATGCCGCCCGGCTGCTCATGCGCTACCCCTGGCCCGGCAACGTGCGCCAGCTCAAGAACGTAGTGGAGCAGATAGCCCTGTTTGACGCCGGCGACACCATCGGCGAAAGCCGCGTAGCAGAGTACCTCCCCGCCCACGGTGTCACCGCTCCCGCCACCATCGACCGCAGCGCCGACACCGGCATACACACCTATGCCGCCGAGCGCGAACTCCTCTTCAACATGATATTCAGCATGCGCGGCGAGATCGACGAGCTGCGCGCCGCCGTCAACGAACTACGTGCCGGCAACCGGCCCCACCCTGCATTCCCCGACGCGCCGACGCTCGCCCGGGTAAACGCCCCACATTCGCTCGTGCGCTTCTCCCCGGCCCACGATCTGTTCGGACACGCCGACGACGCAGCCATCCCCGACGAAGCCGCCCCGGCAGCCGACACCCTCGCCGACGGCTCCCCCATGACCCTCGAGGACACTGAGCGCGAGACCATACGCCGCGCCCTCGAGCACAACGAAGGGCGACGCAAAGCCACCGCACGCGAGCTCAACATATCGGAGCGCACGCTCTACCGCAAGATAAAGGACTACGGCCTCGAATAGCCCTAACGCCATTCATATCCACCACCTACCTCTCCACGATTCCAGTTATGCCCAACCTATTCCGAAGGATAATCAGCCGCCTGTCAGCCACATGCTGCGTCGCCGCCCTCACAGCGGCGCTCATCGCCACGAGCTGCACCATCAGCTATAAGTTCAACGGCAGCGCCATCGACTACAACATCTACAAGACAATCCATATCGGCCAGTTCCCGATACGCGCCGCCCTCGTCTACCCGCCCCTGCAGCAGACATTCGAGAACGCTCTGCTCGACTATGTGGCACGCAACACTCGCCTGCAGGTCAACGACGGCATGAGCGACATCAACCTCGAAGGTGAGATCACCGGCTACTCCCTCTCCCCACAGGCCGTGACCGAAAACGCCATAGCCTCGAAAACGCGCCTCACCATTACGGTAAGGATACGTTACACCGACTCTAAAAACGATAAGAACAACGTCGACCAGTCGTTCTCGGCCTATCAGGACTTCGACTCCAACGAAATGCTCACCGACGTGCAGGAACAGCTGTGCCAGGAGATCACCGACCAGCTTATCGACCTGATATTCAACGCAACCCTCGGCAACTGGTAATACACACTTCGCATCATCTCAAATGACACCCACACCCCTTCAGCATCTCACCGAACTCTTGCAGGATCCCTCGCTCACCGTTAGCGTGGAATGGGTCGATGAAATGGCGCGGCTCTACCCCTACATGACCCTTCCGGCCAAACTCCTGCTCGAACGCTCAGGCGACACCCTCGACGAGGACACACGGCGCCGCATAATGCAGCGCATGGCCCTCAACAATCCCTCGCCCGAAGCCCTTTACCGCATCGCCAACC
>JAHZGZ010000016.1 GCA_019420545.1 Bacteroidales bacterium
TGTCGCGGCATGTGTATACCGGTGCGGTGTACACCCAGACTACCGATGTGGAAATAGAGGTCAACGGCCTGATGACCTACGACCGTAAAGTGATTAAAGTCGACGAGAAGAAAGTCGCCGAGGCCAACCGCAACCTGATCCGTCAGTTCTCGGAGTGACGGGAGACGCATTTTTCACTCTATATGGAATAAATCAGGAGCTTGCTTAACGTTTATCGAAAGCAAGCTCTTAATCTATTGTAAAAACGCTCTGAAAACCAAACATAGTGCTTATTGTAATGTTATTATAGCATAAAAACAATATCAGCAATATGTATATGATCAGAAATTTTATAGTGGTGGTAACCATGATGTTAGGAGCGATTTCTGCTTCTGCTGTACTTCCGGTTGACAAATATAGCGTCAATCGCAAAGATTTGCCCAAAGAGGCTCAAGAGATGCTTGACGAGCATTTCCCTAAGGCCAGGATAAGCATGATAAAAGTCGACCGGCATTTGCTGAAGAAGACCGACTATGACGTCAAGTTTACCAACGGTACTAAAATAGAATTCAGCAACAAGGGGAGGTGGGTTCTTGTCGATTGCAAAAAGAAGAGTGTGCCTGAATCGCTCGTCCCCAAGGCGATACGCAGTAATGTCACTAAGAAATATCCCGGAGAAAACATAGTACGTATAAGTCGCTCGTCGCTCTACTATATCATAGGGCTTGGAACCGGCAAAGAGCTCAAATATGACCGTCTGGGCATATTTCAAGGAGAACTGACGCGACAGGAAGCCGAGGAATTTGAGGTCGAAGCGTTGTCCGAAGCTGACAGCACCGGTGTGGCGCAGCCGTGAGACTCCGGCAACATAATAGAGCTTCTTTAATAATAAATGTTGCCGACAAGGTCGTATAGGTTGAGGCGATTTTCGACATGGGCTGAGGAAGTGTACTGTATGTACACGACTGAGGTATAGGGCGGAAAACGGCCAAAGCTATACGAGACAAAAGGTAACTTTGTAATCACACAACCTCTTGCCGTTTTTGAATCAAATGCAAAAATATATCAATGATATGGAAATAATACCTACAGTCGGTCAGTCGCCGTCATATTTCCGGCTGCTCTTGGATCGTTATGGAGCCCCATAACGGCCTCATCACAAACGAAAATCTGCTTGACAACTGACCGCTCTGGCGGTAACATTTATTATTAAACAAGCTCTAATCGGGAGGGTATCGCAAAAAGATTTGCTATACACTTTTGTTTTTTGTATTGATATCTCCGTACGTTTGTTTGGTGCAGTACGTTATTTACTGCTACCTTTTGACTGGATCGCGCTTATGAACAGTGGTTCCTTGCTACGGCAAAGGAGGCAAGCCGATAGGGACAGCCGTCAACAGGTTGAGACCGTGATAATGCGCCTTACAGCGTTGTGGGCTTATCACAGACTTGCCTTGGCGGAACTGGTAACATTATAAGCCGAATGCTTCTGAATATTTGACATATCCTTTGGGAATATCATAATTCTTGTCGAGTTTACAGACCATATAGTATTCATCCGGAACATCAAAAGGAGCGAGGATTCCATAATTTGATGTCTTTTCATAGCCGAATTTTGAATAATAATCAGGCTCGCCCAATACTATAGAACAGGAATATCCCAATTTACGAGCCAGTCCGTGTGCGGCCGTAACTAAAAATTTGCCTATACCTTTTCTTTGCCAGTCGGCTCTGACAGAAAGTGGTGCGAGGGCGATAGCCTCTGATGGTCCCACAGATATTCTACTGAACATTATATGACCGAGAACAATGTCGCCGGATACGGCGACAAGCGATAATTCCGGAATATAATCCGGGGAATGTCTTATCCTCTCGATAAGATTATGCTCATCGCCATCGCTATGTTCAGCGAGTGCAAATGCTTCTCTTACAAGTTTTCTTATTTGGTGATAATCTTCTTGTCTTTCCTGTCGTATCAGTATGTCAAGTCCTTGTTTCATATCACAAAATTAGCTGTTTTCTCAGTCTATATCCAATTGTTTTGAAAGCGTTTGACTGCTATGGATTCTGTAAGTATGCGGATAAATTCTTGCATTGAATGTTTACGATAAGCTCCTTTTAATATATGTACACAGCCAGTCATTTGATTGTCGGGAACATCAATAGGCACCGCTTTAACGAATCTGGTATCGTATATGGAATCTTCTGCCAATACGGAAACGAGTGAGGTCTGACGCACGAGTTTCAACAATGTGTTGACCTCGTTCATTTCTATGCGGATTTTAAAATTATTGAAATCAGCTACGATGCAGTCAAATGCATTACGTGCCTGCAACCCTTTTGAGGGTAGTGCGAGATCGTATTTTTCAAGTTCGGCTATGGCGACTTTCTCTTTAGATGCGAGCGGATGATTGTTTCCGACTATCGCCGACAAAGAGTTCTGAAACAGGATATGTGATTCGACATCAGGCAGTGGTTGACTTGGTTTGAAAGCGAGAACGAAATCAATCTCACGTTTTGCAAGAGATTCCATTAATTCGTTCATCTGCTTATAGACAATGTTCAGCTTGATTCCAGGATATATCTTCATAAATGAAATGACAGACTCCGTAAGGATGGGGCTGAAGGAATGTGTGACTCCGATATTGAGCGTACCTGTCAACAGTTTACGCAAATCATGAATACGATCCGCACAGGCTTCTGCTTCGTGGAGAGTCCTAAGTGCGAGTGGCAGCATGACTTCGCCGGCTTCAGTCAGGCGTATAGTGTGACTGTTGCGTATGAAAAGTTGTGTTCCGAGTTCATCTTCCAGCTGTTTAATCTGTTGCGAGAGCGAGCTTTGGGCGATGTTCAAACATTTGGCCGCATCGGAGAAGTTTAATGTCTCGGCAGCTTTCGCGAAATATTTTAATTGGCGTAGTTCCATATGCAAGGTTAGTGATAATTCGGCTATCGAGTGGCCGTAAACGAAAGTTTCTTGAAGAGAAATATTGATATTGTGGCTCCGGTCACCATACCCAAGATAATAAACGAACAAGTGAGACCATTATATGTAAGAAGATAAAAATAATGTTCGAAGATTTCTTCATGAGTATGATATAGACATGACAGTAAGGCCTCTATGGTACGATAAGCGTACATTCCCGGAATCATTGGCAACAATGCCGGGAAAAAGCAGACTTCAGCCGGACATTTTATGTGCGAGGCGAACAGGACAGCAAACACGCCAATAGCAAATGAAGCCACTGTACTGGCAAGGATAATATGTATTCCTCCGAATTCAGGCAGTGTGAGCAAATAACGTATGGCATGGCCGGCGGCCGCAATCAAAGCACACGTGGGGTATGCACGCCGTGGAGTATTGTTTATGCTGGAAAAACCTATGGCAGCTATCGCCGCAAACAATCCATCCTCGACAATATTTATAAATATATCATGCCACATAAGTCTGCTATAGTAATTTGAGTCCGAGTATAAACATTCCGGCAGAAAGTCCAAGGGTCAGACATGCCGTCAGCACGGCCGCATCTAAAAAACGGCTGAACGCACACAGATAATGCCTGTATAGCATGTCACTGACTGAATTTATATATGGTACACCGGGAATCAAATACAGGACACTTGTCCCAAGTGCTATTTCCGGAGTGGTACCAATATTAAAAATATGTCCTCCGGCACTAAGACATGCTGAGAAGAAAGATGCACAGAGAAACGCCAGACGTATATCACGTTTGTCTTCCAACATTATTTGTTTTAGCCTGTACCCTGCCAGTGTAGAAACAAATACTATCAACATAGCCGCCCAATCTCCCCCGAAAAGTCGGCAAAATGCGGCATTGGCTAAGCTTGTCAAGATAAGTACTTCCAATTTTCCGGTGGGAGTTATTTTTCGTATTTCCTCAAATCGTTCAACGGCAGCGGATAAATTAAGATGATTGTCGGCGACTTCCCAGCTTAAACGGCTTAATCCGGCGTTTAAGGCGAAATTTATGCCGCAATTGATTGTTTTGCATTGTGAAACTGCCGCATCTGTCCGGTTCGTATCCCATATGGAAACCGATACATGGGAAGGCATTAAGAAGATGTCGAATTTCACACCGAAGGCATTCGCCATACGCCCGGTGTTTTTTTCTATGCGTATGTTTGTGGCGCCACATCCCAAAAGTAGCGATGCATATTCGGCAAGGAAAACGGCCGTTTCTTGTAAATAAATGTTGTTTTTTACAATATCCATATCATAAGTCTTCAAAGTCATCATCTTCATCGGTGTCACCGGGAATGAAGAAAATATCCTTATCTTTGCCCACCTCAAGAAAGTGTCTTGGCATGTGGTCTTGATTACGGCTTTCGGCATAATGCCGTTCGATAGCTCGGAATATAAATGCGCACAGCAGTATTCCGGCTATTATGCACCACGCTATCATTGGATTGTTCATTGTCTTTTGCTTTTTATTTTCGCTGCAAAAGTAGAACTGTCCGCAAAAATGAGAAACTAATGAACAAGGCTTTTTCCTATTGCCGTTATAGGCAAAACAGATATTCAATGGTTGATAGAGTAACACACCGACCAATCTTGAATATGAAGTAATTTTGAGTTTTTAAACAAGCGGTTAAAATGTTAGGATACAGCGTACAAATAAGATTAATTCGCTATACTATGTGCGATTTAAACTATTCATAAAGAAGAGCCTATGTACGCTATACTCGACAACGTTCCGATGCATCTTCTGGGATGGAAAGTGAAGTTGCGCTGATTATCAGATGTTTATGTACGTGTTCGGTGTGGTCAAGTAACAAAGTCGCAACAAAAATATACTGAAAATACCGAAAAATCGGGTAAAATCTCGAAAATTGCCGCATTTTTTTGCTTCGTTCCCAAGATTGGAATATGCGATGAAAGTTAGCTATCATTTCAGCCAGGAATTATAGTGAAATTATTCGGATGTCCTATTGAATCGGCTTATGCGCTCGTTTATGATGCGGATATAGTTGCGCCTCAGTTTGTCGGTAAGAAAACTATGATCAACAAGTTGTTTTGCACCTTTAGGGAAAGCCGTATATTTGTTTAAGATTCTGTCTATACGTTTCTTTACCAGGCCAATCTTTTCTCCGAATCTCTCAAAATCAAGACGACAGGGATGGCCGGTTCTGTCGTAAACGTCGCTCTTCTCTATATCAGATGACAGTCCGCCGTCAAGACCGAAGTCATCGCCATTGACATGTAAACTTGTATTGATTAGATCGTAAGCAGGAGCCAGACGGTAATCGCGCCCATTCAGAATCAACGAGAAATTCTTAAGGTGGTCATCGCCGTTAGCATAAATGTAATTGAAAACAACAAGTTCAAAGAACCGTTCCATATCAACCATCCACGCGGCGACATTTGCCCTAATCGCTTTGGCTATATCCTCATAGCAACCGTTGTATTTGAACTGGAGTCCGGAGGTCTGTTCATTCTTGCCTATTATCGAGGCGAAATCCTCCATCGGGAGTTTTGAACCGTCGGGGAGGATGTCGAAACGGCGAGTAATATATATCGACTGACCCTTGGACGTAAAACAGAGACCATTCGCTGCGGTCTGTATGCCGTAAATCTGTGAGGCAATCTGCATCGTAAGATGTTCGTTTGCGGGAATCATCTTGCGGTCACGAAGAGTCTTGTCCCACGGTGCAGGTTTCAATATATGTGTCGAACGCTCATTGTCGCCTGCTATATTGATTGCATCTGCATTTATAATAGCCGGAAATTTTTCCTGAACGCCTGAAACCGATATGCGGTGCATGGCATCCGCAATCTCGCCGACATTTCGGAATTCGTCAATGTCAAATCCAAGTATCGGATTCACTTTTGTTTTACCAAATAGTAATTTGGCGTATTTCGGGCTACAAGTGTCAAATCCTTCTACAAGAGAAGAAGGACAGTTCTTTATTTCAATCATTGGTAATCCTCCTTACATTAACGGCTCCTATAAAATCTCTGTCGGCCATCGCTTCAAGCAGTCCGAAATAATCCTGTTCATCAATTTTCAGCGAGCGGCAAATCACACGGCGGTTTGCTCCTTCCGGAATCATATTGGAGAAGAAAGGGAACAAGTGCTCAGAATAAAAAGCATCTGTTCTTTTGGGTAACGTCGCGGAAATCGGAGGCATGGGAGAGTCAAGATAATCTTCGGAATATTGGAAAGAATATCCGAGTCCCGGGTGCTTCTCCGTCAATATACCGGCTTTTATTTCATTGAAATATACTTCAAGCTGTTTCATACGGTCTGCCTTATACGATATTCAATCTCAATGCCAAGAACATCAAGAATTTTCTTCACGGTGCTAAGTGCAGGATTACCCTTGCCACGCTCAATATCCTTGATTGTAGCAAGACCCACTTGCGACATTTCAGCAAGATCCTGTTGGGTGAGGGAAAGCGTTTCCCTGCGCTGTTTCATTATATCCATCAGTTCCATAGTCTGACATAATAAACTTTTCTGCAAAAATAAGGAGAATTTCTGAAACCACCAAATAAAAGTACAATAAACCATACTTTAGATCTCTCTATTATAATTTGACTTGAAATTGGCTGAATGGGGTATGGTATATCATACTTTTGTTACGTGCAGAAAATTAATTTGGTGGATTTGTGAAAAAATATTAACTTTGCGCCCACAAAATCTGAAACAAATGGCAAGACAGCATTGCAACATATTAATTAGCAAACGAATTCAGGGCTTAAAAGGCTTTGAACGCAATGCTTGTGTGCTTATGCCGTCAACAACAGGCACATCATATTGCAGAGCTGTCCGACCGTTTTGTTTCAGTAACCCAACTGACATAAGTTAGTCTACAAATACAGACTACTGAGATATAACGACTGTCGGAAAGTCCTTACCTAACTTCCCGACAGTCGTTTTTTTGTGTCCTCACCGATATAACCTTCTCCATCGCGATTAGCTGCGGACACACATTTCAATAATCGCGTCTTATGACGCATAACTCGAATGAAAATGAGATTTAATGATCAAAAGAAATTATACCGCCAGAATGCTCTGATTCAGTCAGATATTTTTCATCTCCCTATAAGACGCTTTCTTGACGTGACCGTCGTTTCAGGGAAGTGTGCTGATATCATACGCAGCATACATGGATCGATGAGTCGCCTGGCTCCTATGGGCGACGATGAGAGGAGAAGTCTTTGGTTTGAAGTCAAGGGCAAGAGGTGGGAGTGGTATAGATTGTCGGTATCAACCTATAAGGATCACCATTATCTCTATCTCACCGGAGACACTTATGACCATCATGTATTTTGTGACAAGGAAGATCGTAAGTCCTGCCATTGTTTCTATGAGGATGAACTCGCCGGAATATTCTCAAAAATCGAGAAGTATGTTGCCGGACTCGTAGACAACATCTTGTCTGCGCCCGAACAATATAATTCGTATGTTGAGAAATATTTGAGTTACTATCGGAGAGAAGGGTTGATAAAGAGGTCAGTCCTGAACTCTTTGATTCCTGATAATAGCTATGACGGAATCGATATACCTCGTGTAATCAACATATATGAGAATCAGGTCGAGCCTACTCTGTTCTCTGAGATGACCCTCAGACGCTATATGCACTATTGGCGTATAGCATACGAAGCTGTATATGGCAAGATGTCTGGAGATGATTTCGAAGTCTTCCGGAATTCAAGCAAAGGATATGAGGCAAGAGAATATAATCTTGATTCTGAGGGTGATTTCAGAAGATGGAAGAGCGATGTCTCACCTTATCACGGCTTTGATGTGGTGTATGCGAGAGTTCACATGTACCCTAAATATACCAATGGACAATGGCATTTTTATGTCGGCACCGTTAGTTATTGGAATCTTGATGATTGCTTCCGAGCTGTCGTAGGATTGTATGATGCCGGAATCTCGGTTGAATTGGGAGAAGTCGAGCATATTCTCGGAATCTTGAAGGAAACCGACTATGTAGAGATTACCCCTTATGCGTATCGATATATGCAGGGCGATGACATCGGTAGCCAGATGAAACTTCCTTATGCTGATGAAGTAGGCAAGCATGTTATAAAGAAAATAATCGCAAACACTAAATGGAATAAGCTTGAGAAGGTAGGCCCTCTCACTTAACAAAACCATCGGCAATACCCGTTGCGTCTGTAATCAGCTTGGTTATACCTTTCATGGAGAGCAGGCCGATTTCCGCCGGGATGCCGTAATAGAGATCTGACACAATGGGTTTTGGCATGCTTATTGCTGTTTTATCATCATAAATGCTACACTTATGAACATCAATAAAGAGTATCTGACTATTAGCATCACGTTCCCAAAACCAATAATTGAACGTGACGATGGACAGAACATCAACTCGTGCGTGGCGACGCATTCAGAAAAAACGCGTGTGGCGTAATCGGTTACGCATTATCTTCAGAGCATTTTCACCGGCATACGTTGAAGATACATCTACCGGAGTAAAACGCGAAGCCGAAACCTGGAAAGAACTCCAGAAGGTAAAATGGTGTCAGGTGTATCGAACCAATGGACAACCTTGCAGCTGCCCTATGTGTTCCGGCGAACGATACGACCGTCTCGACTTCAAACGCGAGACCTCAAAGGCAATCCGCGAGCAGCTTGAATTGGAATAAGCATCAACCTTAACAACGGCGTCTTGTCAGCTAACGAGATGCCGTTGCCTTTCTGTGTATAAAGTTTCCGATTATGTCCTTCAATCCGGATGGATGGCGGTTTTGATGACGCCGTCGGTGCGGGTGGCGAAGAGGGTGTAGGCCTCCCGGATGCGGCTGAGAGGGTAACGGTGGGTTATCAGATGGGTGGTGTCAATCTTGCCTTCGGAAACCAGCTGCATGATTTTGTCGCAGTCGCAGGCATCGACGCCGCCGGTCTTGAACGTGAGGTTCTTGCCATACATCCACGGCAAGGGCAATATCTGTTCTTTCTCGTAGAGGGCGACAATCGTGACGATGGCATTCGGTCGGGCGCAATGCCATGCGAGTTCAAATGTATCCTCCCCTCCGGCAACCTCAATCACGCGGTCTGCACCACGACCCTCCGTAAACTTGCAAAGGGCATCAAGACATTCTGTCGGCTCGACAACATTGACATTAGGATAATGCTGCCGCACGAAATGCCGACGGTTCTTGTCAGCCTCGCAAACGACAATATGCTGAGGGTGATAAAGTTGCACACACTCCAAAGTGCATAATCCGGTCGGACCGGCACCAATAATCAGCACAGTATCTTCCTCGGAGATTTCAGAAATCTTGGCGCCCCAATAACCTGTGGCGAGAATGTCGCCGACAAACAACGCCTGTTCATCGCTCATATTCTCGGGAATCGGGGTAAGACCATTGTCGGCATATGGCACGCGGACATATTCCGTCTGGCCGCCGTCAATGCGGCAACCTAACATCCAGCCGCCGGAAGTGCTGTTGTTCACATATCCGCGTTTGCAATAGAAGCACTCTCCGCAGAACGTCTCGACATTCACTGCAACCCGGTCGCCCGGCTTGACCTTGGCGACTTCCGAACCGACGGACTCAACGACTCCGACCAGCTCATGCCCTACGGTGATGCCGACCTCCGCCTGAGGCACGGCCCCATGCAGAATATGAAGGTCAGACGAGCAGATGCTCGAAAGTGTAACCCTCACCACGGCATCCTTCGGGTTCAAAACTTCCGGTTTCGGCTTCTCAATCAATTCAAACTGCCCCGGCGCAGTATATGTCAATGCTTTCATCTCAAATATTATTCTATATCCAATGGTAGAAGGTTATTATCGTTGAAACGGTCGAAATCGGACTGAAAGAGTTTGTCTTGGATTACACGGTATTTCTCAAACTCAGTTTCAGCGTATTCTTTAGCTTGTTCGGCTGAAACATGTCCGGCATCAGTCAGAACGGGACGGTCGGTAAGATCAAGAAACTTATCAATACGCTTAGCCCAGTCCTCCATTGTCATAGGAATATGACGCTTTGCCATATCTTCCGCCATATCAAGGAAAGAGTTGACAATTCGTCCCATATCCTCCAGCTCACTCTCTTTGAGATAATTTTTGGCGATGCTGACATCTGGCTTAACAATCTTCCCGTTGGGCGCATTTTCCCATGTTGTGAGACCCATGTGCTCCTTTTCGGCATTAGCCCGGTCAATTATCAGTTCAGCGGCAGTATGGCCATGAACAGCGTAGTGCATCTTATTCTGCACCTTCTTGAAGAACAGTCGAGTAGTAGGCGCATCACTATTGTAATCGATGCTTGTGGCGTAAATATCAGTCAGTTTCTGATAGAAGCGGCGCTCGCTGAGACGTATCTCACGGATCTCAGCTAACAAATGCTCGAAATAGTCCTCGCCAATAAATGAGCCGTTCTCCATGCGCTTCTTGTCAATCACATATCCACGGATGGCAAACTGACGTAAAATAAACGTACACCACTGCCTAAACTGCGTGGCCCGGGTACTGTTCACACGATACCCGACACTGATAATTGCATCAAGATTATAGAAAGTCATATTATAGTTCTTGCCATCTGAGGCAGTTGTTTCCATTTTGGAAATAACTGAATTTTCCGAAAGTTCTCCACTTTCGAAAATATTCTTTATATGCTTGCTAATGGCTGGAACTCCTACATCAAAAAGTTCTGCCATAGCTTTCTGCGTACACCACACAGATTCGTTATGGTACATAACCTGCACGCCATCTTCCTTCCCCTCAATCTGAAAGATCAGGAATTCCGCCGTGCTATTTCGTATCTCAAACTTCTTCGCCATAATGGTCGCAAATCAGTAAAAACGTTAGATATAGGAAATATTGATATTCATAGCCTGTTCAAGGAGACATTCTGACGGCTTCAACCGGTTAACATCCTGCAAACCAATAGCCATCGACCAGTTGCACGCACGTTCCTCCACTCCCGGTTCCCCGGAAGCAAGATACTGCTCATACTCCTTATATCTGTCTTCGTATGTCATAATTATTGATTGTGCTTTCTCACGTAGTAAGTATTCCATACTTTAAACATCTTTGCCAATGTCAATCAATCAAATAAATTAGTTTGTTGATGGCGCGGTATTACAATGTCTGATAGCTGTACTAGAGAAGCGTTTTCTAATGATAACTGCTTTATGATATTTTCCTTATGAATTTTGTCATCTATATTATACCAACTAAATTCCCATTTTGCATCAGCATTCACTATGCCTTTTATGTGTTCTAAGTACGGTAAGTCAACATCTGAAAGCGAAAGTCCCCACACATGGATAGTGTTGACAGCTGAAAGTTTTTCCCAGATCTGATGGCTATTTTGTATAATGGAAGATACGTCTTTATAAAGAGTCATCATATCCTCGATCGCCTCTTCTAATAATTCCTTTTCGTCATCTTCCATTGAATCAAATTGCCAATTTCTTTTGATTGATTCAGGTTTTTGGTTATGTCCAAAAATGAGATGTTGGTTTAGGTCTGCACATCCATGAATGTAATATATGTTTTTTTGTGCAATATCATAAGCTGTTTCCAACGTTCTGGTATAATTAAAATTGATAAAGTATGAGTTGGCTTTATTTATCAAGATTCTTTGGTTGTAATCTGGCTCTGCCAGTTGCAATACCCATTCTGTAAAATATTGCTCAAAAAAATAGTACAATCTGTGGAGAGTGAGTCCTATTTCTGGTATGGGTCCGTCTGAAAAATCATCAAGATTAAAAAAGCCGTTGCTACCATCTGCTCGATTAAAAAATATCATGAAGGGAGAATATACATAGTTATCCAGTATAGCATCAATAGGGACATTACCTAGATTTTCTTCTAGGGAACTCCATAAATCCCCTCCATCTAATTCATAAACTTGGAATAATCGATTGAAAATAACAGGATCTCGATTTTCCAGCCAATTCTTAAACTGTGAGTAACTGGAATTGATACGATGGTGCATATCAAAACCATTGCCAATGAGATATAATTCCTTAAGTGTATTCATATATTAGGATTGCACGGTGGTAACTACTCGGATTCCTTCTGCTTCAAGAATTGCACGAACTGAGTTTGCTGAGTCAAGAGTGATTTGAGTGGAAACGGTAAAGCGGATACCATCAGCGGATGTCATCCATGCAGAGTCTTCAAGAAAATACCATCGTGAAATTTCTGAATCGGTCGGCTTACGACCACGAGTAAGTGGTTTCTGAAGGTCAGTTTCAGAGCACAGAAAGCCAAGACGTTTGAATTGTTTTAGCATTGAGTCCTTAAAGACAGCCTTTAATTCGGCGAGCGTCTTATTTGGGAATATGTTTATATATAGCTTTATTCCTTCAAGAACAAATCTTTTTTTTGATAGATACGTTCTTCCTCCATCAAGTGAGAATTTAGTTCGATCATTGTTGCTGTTAATCCTCTTATGAGGATTTTCAGAATCAGATGAAGAAGCTATGAGACCCTCATTAGGCTCTGCAGCCACTGCCATTTCCTCTGTTTCATGTACATCGCTACTGCTTGCCTCAAATTCTACATCTTCGAAATTCCAAATTACTCTGGCATTGTCAAACAACCAGTCGGCGCGAGCTTCAATCTTGGACTCATTCCAATCGGTTTGAGCTAGGACGAATGCCATTGTATCAAGTCCGGTTGCGTATTCTTTCAACCCTTTCTTCTTAGAGTTGCCGTTAAGCTTTATGTTCCAACTGTTGTTGCTAATCGAGGAATTAAGACTTTGGGTAAGAAGTGCGAGATTCCCGAGAGTCTTCAGTTTGAGATTACGAGACTCCGTCTGCGTTGGATCAGCTATCGGCCATGTCTGTGGTTTCCATTTCTTGGGCATAAGATGTTCCAAAGAGTAGGAATTAAATGATTTGAGGGCTGTTGAATGTCTGGAACTACGGATTCTTGATTCAAGGAGGTAAAGCACTCCTTTGGAACGAACATCCAAAAGAACGTTATCCTCAAAAGCGTATATCAGTTCTTCGTCTCCTGGCATTGCAAGAGACGAGTCATTTTCTTTTGATCTAAGATACTCTTTCAGAGATTGGGATGTAAGGAACTGTTCACCAATCAGCGATTGCGAGAAAAGGTCACTGTAGTTGTTTGCACTTCGCTTGCAAACAAGACGGCGCATGAGATATGATTCCAAAACTCGTGCAATTCTGTCAATTTCCGCCTGATCATACTGATTTTTCAATAGGTAGAGTAAGTAGGGAATGAGTGTAGTCGTATCCAATCCGAACATGATGAGATTCAGGCGGTCAAGACCGTATTCAGCAGGTATTTCCTCATTGAGGATTTTTGGAGACAAGAATTGTCTGTAGATTTTTGCGTACTCTGTAAGGTCATCTACCAAAGTACTATAATCAATATCCGTCATGGAAATGAAGTCTTTATACTGACTGAAAAGATCATCAATCCTATTGAATCGTTCCTTCTTTACAGAATCAAATCCATATGCAGGATCATTGATTTTTATGTGGAGATATGCGTTGTGGAACGTTTCAAGATTCTTGCGTATCTTACGACCTTGTGTCACACTTGAATCCCAGTATTTCAGAGTGTCTTCGTCTGCCTCGAACACAGGTTTCCATTTTGACAGATACATCTGGATAGATTCCTGACTGAAGAGATGATTCTTCAGAAGTTCGCCGGTAGTCAGAGTCACTCCAATAGAGTTAATTGTATCGAAGATTACTTGTTCGTCATCTTCATTATTTAAATCTATTCCGACGAATGATATATGTGCAAGAATTGTGTCGAGATTCAGCTTCTCAATATCAACCTTTTCTATGAAAAACTTGTAAGCTTCCGCAAGCCTACTCTCTGAATTTATCGGTGTCAACTCCTCTTGAGAGATAATCTCGTCAAATATGTTCTTATCGAACATGTTATGGACTATGGCATATTTATTCTCATCGAGGATAAACATATTTTCAAACTTACGCTTTCTTCCAGTCTTTAAGCAAAGGACCTTCAGAAACAGGGCAAGTGTCGTCATCCGCTGCTGACCGTCTATCACCGTTCTTACATCCCCTACTGTAGAGGAAGTGGATGTGGGCACCTGTTTAAGAATAACAGAGCCGAGGAAATATTCCTTGCCAGACTGCGAAACTTGCTCCATACTTTCAAGGAACCTTTCCCATAAATCTTCTTTCCAAACATAAGAACGTTGGAAGAAAGGGATTACCAATTGCCTGTTGCCGTTGAGTATGTCATTGATTTTCTTTTTACCTGCGTCCATGTTTTAGAATTCTATACATTGATTGTTAATTCGCTCTGCCTGAGTATATATGGCTTTTGTGTACGCCAGGCGTTGCCAGGGAGAGCGGTCAAGTTCAACTCTGTCTGAGATATTCTTGTTGCATCCTTTAAATCGTAAGCGAGATAGGGGTCGACTTCATTCTCCTTTTTGATGTCGAACCCTTTTTCTTCTTTGAGGTATTTGCCGCTCACGATGCGTGGGCCTCTTCCGTCAACTTCATAGACATATAAGCCTTCATCTCGATTTAATGGAATCAGAATTACTTTCCTAATTGCGGCGACTTCAGGACTATATGGGAATGCCCCGTCTTTATCGCCAGTACGAAGATAATATATATGTGCTCCGAGAACTTTTTCAAGTCTGGCTTTGGCTGTATAACAAACCAGGCACATTTCATCTTTCCCGAGAATGGTGTCGTCTTCAATATACCGAAGTCCTTTCTGCGGAATAATGTTGTCTTGTGACAATAGTGCGGTTGCTCTCGTTGTTAAAAGTCGGTGTATGAATTCTTCGAGTAACTTCCGATTTTCCTGGTCTTTGGGTCGCAATGGAAATGCACCTATGTTGACATCGTCAATGGACTTGTAGAATCGTGCAACTTGTAAATTTGCAGGGTCGCCATTTCCGGGGAAGAGTATATAGCCACCTATTACCTCCTTCTTCAATCCTTGTTGGTCATGTTCGGTATAGTAGATGGCGTCACGGTAGCGGTGCATCTGATTGATGGCGTCTTCGGGAGGCATGTCAACGCCTTTCTCTTTCCCGTCAATGCGATATTTGGCATCAAAGAGATAAGTGAGTTTTAAATCAGTCGCAGGCTCTTTTTTTGTGAGGCGTAATATAATATCCGGTTTCTGAGGCACAGTCCGGCTCACGAGATTGTCAATGTTTATATCACGATTATCATTATCTCCTTGAGTGGGATTATAAATCAGTTCGGCCAATTCCACGTTGCCTTTTCTGAAGAGTATGCGCGACTTATCCCCTTTACCGAGTTCTGCGCCGAAAAGTCCGTTCATTTCCATACGGCTTTCATTGTCGATCTCGATACCTTCGCCAAGTTGTCTATGAACGATTTCTTTAAGCTGGATATAACACCAAATTTCATACAGTGTGGCGATATCCTTTGTCTCAAGGTTGTGCAGACCCTCGTTCAGTGAATAGGATTGCTGAAGTATCAGCCAAGTCCGATAAACATTGCTGTAATGTGTATCATTCTGCAGAATAAGGGATTCATGAGTTATTCCCTTGAATGGACCTACCGTGCGAAAGAAAGGATGAAAGTTCAAAGCGTCCATTTCTTCAACGGCCGATTCAATTTCTCTACGTCGTTCGTCTGTAATGTTTGGATGTTGAAGAATCTGCGTTGCGAGTGATTTGTGCTTATCGGAAAGCGATTGTAGCGCAAATTTAAGAAACCGGTTTTCGAAAGTATCATTGTTGAGTGTTGGCACCTCTACGCAATAAAGGTGATTACCTGCACTTTTAAAACGGGCATATTCATTTTCAAGTAGTGGCGTAAAACGCTTGATCTTTTCTGCACGTTGGTATTCGTCATGTCCTTTCAGCCTATGGCGCGGGCGGTCAAGTATCATCTTGCATGCGGCAATGAACTCTTCTCGCAAAGGAGTAAAAATCTGCCACCATATCAGATCATGTGTCGTGTCCTCAACATCTGAAATCTCAAAACTGTGGAATGTCTTTTTGAGAAAGTCAATGGAGAGCATCCTGTATTCTTGCTCGATGCCTCGGATTATCTCACGCCAATGCTCGTGATAGTTGAGTTTTGTAGAGAGCACATCAAAGGAGAATTGGAAATATCGCCGTTCGCCATTCTCCATTATATAGTTTATGACAATCTCGCTTTTGCCAATCTCATTTCCATAATTAAGGAATCCCGAAAGTATCTGTTTCTCTTTACGAAATTTGAAATTTTCAGCTATTTTTCGGTTTGCGGTATTGAACCAAGCTTTCCGTACACCTCCCTTAAACTCTACCCATAAAGGATAGTCAGCATTATCAAAAAAGACAGCTTTTGATTGAGCTCCTAATCCAATCGAATTGTCACCAAGCTTCACACTTTCCACGCCGTCACTCCATCCATAGGTAGCATATAAATTCTCCTCATGCACATTCGCGACAGCCTTGTTCCAGATTGTATGGAACTTATCGCAGTCAATCTGCATCGTAAAATCGCGATGATTTATAGTCAGGAGATCCATATTATGGTTATGTTAGTCCCAAAACGAAGTATAGCCAGATTTTAATCTCTCTTCCATAGTGGTGAGCTTGGAAAGTGAAACAGAATTATCTTCTGAACGTTCGATTCCGTCAATTTCAGCAAGCCCCGACTTTATTATGTTTTTCAGCTCTGAGAGAAAACCTACCTTTCGCTTGTCTCCTTCTATGCGGCTGAGAATCTTCATAGATGTTACTTCGTCAAGCGCGCTGGAGATTGTGGCGTTTATGTCCGCGTCCTCTCCTGCGAGTTTCAAGGCGTTGACGGTATAGATTAAAAATTCGTTTCGAGTACGATAGGCAACTTTAAACGGAGTCTTATCAAGAATCTTATTGACCGCATCAAGATATGTTATTACTTTGTCACAAGATTCTTGATTCTGGTCATATACATCGAACCCTTCTACTGCATCTGCTAAAATTTGTGCAGGCTCAATGTGAGGAAGCATGTCATCCGACTTATGAAGGCCTCCACGAAGGTCAACCTCATTCATCTCTATAGTCATGGCTCTGTCTAATACCTTTCTGCTGAACGAATAGGTGGTCTCGTCCATGTTGACCGTACCGACGACAATCATATTCTGCGGAATTGCGATGCCTTCTTTGAGAAATTGATTTTTTATTTTTTCGGTGGACGTAATAGAGACAACAAGAGTGTGATACCATTCCTCGTCCTCTTTTTTTACCAGTGGATCGGAGAGGATAGTCTTCCCATCATCTTGGAGTTTGCGCGACTCAACGACGCTAAGATATTCTGCGAAATATTGCTCAACCGGAGCAAGATTCATCTCGTCAAGACATAGGAAATATGGCACAGTAGGATTCTCCCATGCTTTAGCTATAAATTTGAGGAAGTCTCCGACGATGAACTGAGGTTTGTCGCCGATTCGGCTTACGTAACCGAGTAGCTCCGAGCTGTCATGCCAGTTCGGCTTCACTTGCACCATCTCGAAATTAGATGGTTTATGAGCTTTCGCTTCGTCACTTCCTGGCTCCCAGCAAGCCTGTGCCAATTTTCGCACAATACGGCTCTTGCCAGTGCCGGATATGCCAGCGAGCAGAACAAAAGGCTTTGTTCTGATAGCACGAATGAGACTTTTCAGATTATCGGAAGCTTCACCTATATGCAGAGGTATACGGAAATTTGCCTTGTCATGCTCTTGAACATCCTTGGTTATTGTAAAACAAGCTGGTGAAACCTGAATTTGATCAGGTCCAAAGAAAGTCAGCGTATAAGTCGGGACTCCATTGGTAAAATAACGTTCCAGACACACTACGTCGCCTTCCTCGACCTCATAATCCTTGAATAGATTCCCAAGCCCAGGAATTCTTTTTTCCTTATTTGAATTGGCAAAATATACGAAACGGAGTTCTCGTTCTGAGGCAGGAAGAGACATATTCTTTCTGGATTGAATGTGAACCGAGAAATTCACTTCAATAACACTCTGGTTCTGAACATGAGTCCCACTGAAGAAGGTCTCATAATCAAAATCATTGGACATGCGGATATAGATTTCGTGAGTCTTAGTTGACCCGACTTCCGCAGAGGTTAGCTTTTTATAGAATTTTGAGACATTCATGATAGGTATTGTTTTAAGATGGTTGCTATTTTATATGCCATAATGGGTGGTACGGCATTTCCAATCTGCATATAAGTTTTCAGATATGCCCCGAGAAAAAAATAATCATCGGGGAATGACTGGCAACGGGCAGCTTCACGAGGTGTCAATGCTCGAATTTGGAAGGGGTGAATATGAGAATGGCAGTCCATTCTTAAATGGGCTGTTATAGTACGAGAAGGTCTCTCAGCTATAAGTTTATAATATTTGTCTTTAAAACAATGGAGTCTATGAGCATATGGCATGATATCTGCAATCTTTGGATCAGCGGCATCATCGCCTTGATTGAGCAGTTTGTAAATATCATAATTTATGTCGTTGACATAGCGAGCCTTGTGATTATAGACAATCGGCATCTTCCTATTAAAATTTATAAGTTTAAGATACTCGTTGTCTGTGCCCGTGTAGCCGTTGACATCGATTTTTTTCCCACAAGTCTCACTATCTATCTCATTTTGATTTTTCACGCGAGGTGCATCAAGAGGTTTGATTGCTTCAAGGGCGTCACGAAGGAGAAAGCGTTCATTTTGTTCGTTTGACAACTCAATCTTTTCAAAAATCTCTCTTGGTGTAATTCCTTGTTTTGTCGTTATGTCATTACGAACAGCAATGTAAATCAACCGTTCTCGATTTTGCGCAACAGAGAAATCTGCAGAATTAAGCAATTTATATGCCACATCGTATGAATATGTGTTGCCATCTTTCTCGACTGATATGCGCCTATAGTCATCAACAACTTGTTCAGCCACTTTAAGCATGCCTCTGACATTCTCCATCACTACAATTTTAGGTAAGAGAGATGTTACTGCCTTTATGAAATACTTATAAAGTTCATTACGAGGATCATCAATGATTCTCTGCTGATTAGCGCTGC
>JAHZGZ010000160.1 GCA_019420545.1 Bacteroidales bacterium
TGGTGGGTGACAAATGCCGCGAGGCCGAACTTTGCGAACTTGTTGAATTCCTCAAGAAGCTGTATGCCCACCGTGTTGGAGAGCGACCAGTAGCTTGTGCGGTCGTCGGAACTCTCGGGATAGAGATACGAATGCTTCCAGAATTCGGTGTCGGCAGCCTGATTGTCGCGGAACGTATGGCGTCCCTTCTGATAGTCGAGTGTCCATACAAACCGCGTCACGGGCACATATGTGCGCACCGTTGTGGTGTCGTCGACCTCCTCCTCTTTCCAGAATCCCACATTATATGTATTGTTGAGATACAGCTGTCCGCCGCTCACTCGGTTGAACGCCCCTATCAGATTGGTCGGGATGGCCTTGGGCTGTATCGACGACTGTCCGCCCTGGAGCTGTGCCGGGTCGGTGATATAGAGATCGTCGGTAATGCCGCCGTTCTCCATGTTGAGCATGTTCCAGTGGTTGAAAAATCCCTGGAACTCATAGCGGTCGCCTATGTATGAACCGGAAAATCCCCAGTTGAGATGCTTGGTGGCCTGATAGTCGTAGCATCCCTTTGAGTAAAGGTAGTCGATCATGGCGCCCACCTGGCCGCGGGCATCGACATTGCCTGAGAATATACCGTGCAGCCTGTCCTGCGAGTTCTCCTTGCCCCCGGCGTTGTTATACGACAGGAGGGTCATCGGGATGCGCGTGTTGTAAAACTTCATTCCCTCCAGCGATGGTTTCCAGTAGCGCAGGGCGTCGGCGAAGAAGAAATCGCTCATCGGCTCGCGCTCGAAGTAAAGGAGCGTGCGTCCCGGCGCGCCGTAGTTGCCAGTGGTGCCGTAGGCATCGGTCACCATCGAGGGGACAAACCGCTGCGCATAGTTCATGTACAGGGTGTCGATGGTCGACGGTTCGCGCAGCCCGAGCGGAGGCAGTATTTTCCACGCATATGGTTGCGCGTCAGCAGCTTCCTGGTCGAGAGCCGGGGCATCGGCGGCCTCGGGATTTGGCACAGGCGGCGGTTGCGGCATGCGGCTGTTCTGCGCAAGGCCAGACGACGACGCGCAGAGCGCGATGAGGAGCAGTATCGATGATTTCACAGTCATTTGTCGCCGGAAACTGTATCGTTGTTAATATCGTTGGCCTCACCGTCGGTATCAGGAGTGACAAACGGGTCAACCTTGTCGATGTCGGCCGGATTGTCGCCGAGAAGCATGTCGTGCATCGAGCGGATGATGCTCTGCGCGCCGATGAGCTGCATGCGCTGCTCAAGCGAATCGATCACGGAAGCGTCGACCGATAGCAGATATCCGGCCATATTGCGGGCCACGCCCATCTGTCCGGCGCGCACAAGCGCCAGTATCAGCACCAGATATGCCATAAACGAGATATTGGTGCTCTGCGGATCCTCTATCTTCAGCAGATATTCGCGGTAGAGCTGGGCAATCTCCCCGATTCTCTTCTGACGGTACAGCGACTCCACCAGCACATTCCAGTCGTCGGACACACCTTTTACGTACAGCCAGGTCAGCAGTATGTCGGCGGCGGCCTGCCAGTGGCCGCGCTCATAGAATCCGCGTGCCCAACCGGTCCACTCCTCCTGCGTCATACCCGAATGGGGCAGGAACTCACGCAGAACGCGCAGGTTGCGCAGCGAGTCGCCGAGCTTGAGAATATGCTCCACAGCCTCGCGCTCGGCAGGATGTCCGGAGAGATACCCTTCGAGCAGAGCGGCCGACTCCTCCTCGTTGCCGTCGATGGCAAGCATGGCGGCGAGAGTGAACAGCGCGGGGGTATACTCCTTGTCGCGTGACACCACGTCGCGCATCATGCGGTAGGCCTCCTGAGTATCCTTCTTCATGTCGAAGAGTATCTGGGCCTTCGTGGTAAGCACCGGAGCCGATTCCGGCTCAAGCGCCACGGCATAGTCTATCGAACCCAAGGCATTCTCATAGTCGTCGACATTGAGATACTCCTGCGAGAGCATATGCCAGTATGTGGGGTTGAACGGTTCGAGACCCGTAAGCTCGTCGAGCAGACGTATGGCGAAATTGTAGTCGCCCTGCTCCTCCACCTCCTGGGCGAGCTCGTACAGGAATGTATCCTTGTACATACACCGCTCCTGTATAAGATCCTTATGCTCCTTGAGCCAGTCGAGCAGACCGAGCTCGGAGAAGGTGGTAACAAGCTGTATTATTGTCTCGTCGTCGTAGTCGCTGTAGCGGTTGAGGATTTCCGACATGGCGTCGGCGGCCTCCTGCCCCGACGGACGCTTCACGCGCAACACAAGCAGATCCCACAGGGCACTGTCGGAGCGATGACTGTCGGCGATCGACAGCGCAGCGTCGCTCATCGACAGATTCTCGAGGAGGAAATACGCGCGGCGCTGCATCAGTTCGTCGTTGTCGGGGAAATACCTTACCGCGGCGAAAATCACCTGCAACTGCACCGCCTCGTCGTAATTGTCGTTGGCGTAGTCGTAGATATCTATAAGGTCGTTCTCGTCGAAGACCGACGGGATATCGCCCGTCGATGCCGTCTCGCGGAACTTCTTATATAGATTTTCTCTGCGTTTCTGCTCCTGATCCATGAAAGGTCTCTATGAAATGGTTTTATGCCGGGATCCGGACTTTTATAAAGTTGTTGCAAAATCCTGTAGGGACGCGGCGTGCCGCGTTGCATCACAGCTCGGCTATATCCGTTCAATGTAACGCGGCACGCCGCGTCCCTACACAGTCGACCGTACAATATCGATTGCTACAATATAGTACCGTTTTCTGCAACGTCCTACTTACTTT
>JAHZGZ010000161.1:0-6666 GCA_019420545.1 Bacteroidales bacterium
GAACTGCATCCTACCAAGTATGCCGAGGAACTCGTGAAGAAGATGGAGAAGAGCGGTGCAAAGACTTACCTCGTCAACACCGGCTGGAATGGTACCGGCAAGCGCATCTCTATCCGCGACACCCGTGGTATTATCGACGCTATCCTCGACGGCGCTATCCTCAAGGCTCCCACCAAGAAGCTCCCCATCTTCGACTTCGAGATTCCTACCGAGCTTCCCGGTGTTGATCCCGCCATCCTCGATCCCCGCGACACCTACGCTAATCCCGAGGAATGGGAGGTTAAGGCCAAGGATCTTGCAGCTCGCTTCATCAAGAACTTCAAGAAGTACGAGAACAACGCCGCAGGCAAGGCTCTCGTGGCTGCTGGTCCCCAGCTCTAATCAGCTGATCCGCAATGCCGCTTCCGCGGCATGAAAAATCAAGATATGGCAGATGCCCTCCGGGGTGTCTGCCTTTTTTTTATGCCCGCGCGGGCGGATATCCGCAATTTTCTGTGTAAATTTGTGGTCTGACTATTGGCAATGACAAGAAACGAAGCGACATATATGCGCTGGCTGCTGGGGGGGATACTCATCTTCATCCTCGCCGCATGCGCATCGATCGGCCGTCCCTCAGGCGGCGAATACGACTATACGCCGCCGGTATATGTGAAAAGCAATCCTGCGATCGGAAGCCGTAATGTAACCAATACCCGTCTTACCATCGATTTCGACGAGAATGTGCAGGTCGAGGATGTCATGACCAAGGTCGTGGTATCTCCCGCCCAGAAGTCTATTCCGTCGATCACCGCCAACGGACGGCGTATAACGGTCGACATTCGCGATACCCTGCTCCCCAACACTACCTATACGATCGATTTTTCCGACGCTATACGCGACCTTAACGAAGGAAATGTGCTTGACGGCTTTGCTGTTGATTTCTCGACGGGCGACAGTATCGACTCTCTGCGCATATCCGGAATGGTGTTTGAGGCACGAACCCTCGAACCCGCGCAGGGCATGCTTGTCGGAGTCTACAGCAATCTTTCCGACACCGCCGTCACCACTCTGCCGATGGAGCGCATCGCGCGTACCAATCAGCTCGGCCAGTTTACTATCCGTGGTCTGCGTCCCGGAGAGTACCGTATATTTGCCATCAACGACATCAACCGCGACTACCACTGGGATCGTTCCGAGGATATCGCCTTCTACGATACAATTATACGCCCGTGGGCCGAGACTGTCACGATAACCGACACGATTGTCACTCCCGAAGGTGTCGACTCGATAGTCACCCGCGAAGGACGCGACTATTTTCCCAACGACATTCTCCTTACCTGGTTTAACGAAGGCTATCAGTCGCAGTATCTCAAGGACTACAAGCGCCCCGAGCGCCGCAAACTCACGGTCGACTTTGCCGCGCATTCCGACTCGCTCCCTGTACTTACGATACTCAATGGCGACAAGGCCGGTTCCACTGCCGATGAATGGGCGCGCCTCAACACTGTGGCCACCCTCGACACTCTTGAGTATTTCATCACCGACTCGGCGGTGTATGGCCTCGACTCGATGCTTGTGGCTATGCGCTATCTGCGCACCGACACCGCGTCGCAGCTCGTATGGGGCACCGACACTCTGCGCTTCAACTTCAAGGAGCCTAAGAAGAGCAAGGGGCAGCTGAAAAAGGAGGCTAAGGAACGCGAGCGCAAGATCGAGCGTATCCTCAAGGAGCGCGAGGAGGCCGGCGACACATCGAAGACAATCCTTCCGTCAGACACTCTTGAGATCCAGTTCCTCCAGTTCTCGTCGAAGTCGGGCGGCACGCAGGAGCTTGCACGTCCCATGTGGTTCACGGTCGATCAGCCTATCCTGTTCGATACCATCCCCGACTCGGTAGTCACCTTCGCCGTGATGCGAGATACCCTGTGGGACACTATAGCCGCCCCGCGTATCTATCGTCCCGATTCGCTGAAACTGCTTAGTTTCAGAGCCGATTTCAACTGGGCGCCTTCTACAAAATATAAGCTGTCGATCGACTCGGCGGCGCTTCACAGCGTATACGGTCTGTGGAATTCCCGCACTGACTTCGAATTCACCACAAAATCCACCGAGGACTATTCGGCGCTGTTTGTCAATGTAAGCGGTCTTACCGATTCGGCATATGTAGAGGTGCTCGGGCGCGACGACAATCCCGTGGCTACCGAGCCTGTACGCAACGGCGTGGCCGAATTCAATTTCCTTAACCCCGGCGATTACTATCTGCGCCTCTTCATCGACCGCAACCACAACGGCGAATACGATACCGGCAATCTTCTCGACAGTATACAGCCTGAGGAGGTCTACTATTATCCCAAGAAACTTGTGCTGAAGAAAAACTGGGATGTCGAGCAGACGTGGGATATCTATGAGACTGCCATCGATCTGCAGAAACCGAAGGATATCAAGAAGAACAAGCCCAAGGACAATAAGAAGCGTCGCCGCCGTGCCGACGGATCATATATCGATGAGCGCGATGAATATGGCGACGAGTACGATGACGAGGAGTTTGACGACGGCTACGGTCAGGATAACTTCTTCGGTCCCGGCGGACGTGACGGTTCGCGCAATATCGGAAACGAACGGAATACCTTCGGCCGCAACAATGGTTTTACCCGCAACAATCGTTTCTGACCTCTTCCGGTCGGCAGGAATCCTATGAAAATATGGGCAAATGTGTAATCGATAAAGAACGTATTGTAGCTCCGGCGCGCTGTCGTCTCATCCTTGATGTAGACGATACGCGGCTTGGTGTTGCCGTCGTCGATCCGCTTGTCCCTTCCGGCTCTCTGTGGCGTGAGATTCCCCTGTCGGTTGCCCCGGCTGCGTCGCCGTCGGGATGGGTAAGTTCACCCTCCGAACTGCTCATAAAGGCTCTTGAAGAGGCTGTTTACGACAATCCCGTGCTCCTTTCGGGATTCTGCTCGGTAGAAGTGGTGCTCCATACGCCGTGGTTCATGCTTATGCCTTCTGATATGGCCGGAGCCGATATTTCCGCGCGCACTGCAGTCGCCGAGGCTTCGATGCCCGAAGAGGCGCGTGAGGCCACCATGCTTGAGTTATCTGGCAGTGGGGATGAAAGCCCGCGTTTCGTGCTCTTCGCCGATACACGTCTTGTCGATTTCCTGCGCCGTACCTTCTCCAATCCGCGCTTCCGGCATCCCCTTGAGGTGATGTGCGCATATTTCCACGGTACCGATCCGCTTGGAGTCGGCGGTAAGATGTTTGCGCGTTTCGGCCCCGGCTCTCTTGACCTCATGGCTTTCGGATCGCATGGCCCCGTGTTTGCCAACACGTTTGTCTGCGTGTCTCCTGTCGATGCCGTCTATTTCATACTTGCCGTCAGGGCTTCTCTTGGCATGGATGCGTCCGCCGAGCTGCTTCTTGCCGGTGATTCTGCGGTGCGCGACGAGGTGACCCCCCTCCTGCGCCGTTATCTTGGGTTCGCAATGCCTCTTCCACTCCCTTCACGCTCCGGTATAAGCGACGATGCCGGTATGCCTTTCCATATCGAGGCGCTAATAAATATATAGTTATGCGAATAATACGAGGAAAATTCGGACGTCGGCGTTTCGACGTTCCTACCAATATATCGGCGCGTCCCACTACCGACTTCGCGCGCGAAAATATTTTCAATGTGCTTGAGAATCTTACCGATCTCGAGGATGCAGAATGCCTGGATCTCTTCGCGGGCACCGGCGCCATCAGCTTTGAGTTTCTTTCGCGCGAGTGCCGCCATGTTACAGCTGTCGAGAAAGCCGCCACACAGTGGCGCTTCATCAGTCAGGTTGCACAGCGTCTCAATGTCGACAACTTTACTCTTATCCGTGGCGACGTATTCCGCTTCGTGGCTACTTGCTCACAGAAATACGATGTGATTTTCGCCGATCCGCCCTACGATCTGCCTCGGTTCGGAGAGATTCCGGAACTGATACTTAACTCGCGTATGCTTCGCGAGGGCACGATATTCATCATTGAGCATTCCAGGAATTTCGATTTCTCGTCGTTGCCCCACTTTCTGGAGCACCGTGCCTATGGCTCTGTCAACTTCTCTATCTTCCGCATCGGCGCCTCCGTAAGTGACAGCGCTGACATGCAGGATGAGAGTCCGGCTGATGATAGTTCCTCCGCTCAGTAACTGAAAGTAATATTTTAACATGAAACGACTTTACTCTCTCCTTGTCGCCCTCGTGTGCATGGTATGGGACGCAATGGCTCAGGAGACCATTGCCAAATCCCCCTGTGTGGAAAAATACGAGATGGCCTATGGCGACACCGTGCGCACCTACTCGATGTATATTCCGGAAAATTCCGGCACCTGTCTGCCGCTCATAGTCTATACCCATGGATATTCCTCACGTCCGGCCAACCGTATCAGGCCCGATCTCAACGATACTGCCGCCCGTTACGGTTTTGCCGTATGCTATCCCGACGGCACGCCCGACACCAAGGGAAAAGACGGCTGGAATGTCGGATATCCGTCGCAGAAAGGGATGAGGGTCGACGAAAGCGATTTCTTTGAAAAACTACTCGACGAGGTGTGTGCCCGTTTCTCCCTGAGCCGCGATAATGTGTTCCTTACCGGCATGTCAAACGGCGGTGATCTCTGTTATCAGTTCGTCTATACTTCTCCCCGGCTGTTCAGGGCCTATGCCTCGGTTGCCGGACTTACTTTTGAGAACGTCTATCTTACACGGCGCCTTACCGTTCCGGTGCCTTTCCTGGAAATACACGGCACTGCCGACAAGACCTCAATGTGGTATGGCGATCATGCCGATACCGGAGGGTGGGGCCCCTATATTCCGGTACCTCTCGCCGTATCAGCCATTGCTTCCAACAATCGCTGTACCGTTCTGTCGGTCGATACTGTTCCATCCCTTCCCGGTTCGCAGCGTCTTGTCACACGCTCAGTCTACTCCGGCTCACCCTACGGCACCGATGTTGTCCTTTACCGTATTGAAGGAGGCGCGCACCGCTGGGGCACCGACGATCTCCCTACTTCCGACATCATCTGCCGTTTCTTCTCCCGTTACCTTGTCCCCTGACAATCTCTCCATCAACACTGAGCGGGAGGGCGGCGCTTTAGCCCGCCACCCTACGCTTTGGTAACCATGCTTGGAATCGTCAGGCCTGTAGGAGATGCGCTTTCCAAGCGCATTAATTTAAGACCGTACGCATTTCTGTCGGCGCCCTGCGTGAATTTTCCCACAAAGCAAGTGTTGTAACGCGCTTGGAAAGCGCGTCTCCTACAGCCGTGGCGCGTATTATAGGTAATAGAGGGGGCTGTGCAGTTAGTGGCGGCCTAAAGCGCCGCCCTCCCAGTACAGATTCGAGATACTTTTCTTTCTGTGGTCTCCGTGGCCTCTGTGCGTTTTAATTGCATTTGCAGTCCATTACGGTTGCTCTGAGCTCTCCAGTGAGCGCGTATAGCGCGAGCGGTGTCCATGAGCCGGACGGCCTCTGTGCTCTCCGCGGGCTCTGTGTGAATTTTTTTCATGGAATAATACTTTACTAGGATCGAATATATAAAATAAGTTAAATTATAGTACTATGTATTGCATAGTACTGTGGGAATAAATACCTTTGCCATATCACCAGCAATTTATTCAGAAATGCCGATAGACCCCGACAAAATCAAATCGCAGATGCGGAAAGGACTTTTGGAATATTGCATATTGCTTATTCTCAACGGGCAAAGTGCCTATTCCTCCGATATTATCCGTCTTCTGAAAAACGCCTCGATGATAGTGGTGGAAGGAACCCTATACCCACTATTGACGCGCCTTAAAAACGAAGGACTTCTGTCATATGAATGGATGGAATCAACCCAGGGACCTCCACGTAAATACTATTCGCTCACATCAGATGGGAAAAAAGCTCTAAAAGAGCTGGAATGCGCATGGGCAGAGATTATCAACACAATCGAACACCTAAAAAACATCACACAGAAATGAATTTTAAAATCCACACCAGTCTTAACGGTCAGCCCTTCAACATCGAAGAGGATGCCTACAAGAAGCTTGCCGAATATCGCCGGTCTATCTCCGAGGCGTATTCCATCTACAATGACAGCGCCGAGATCATCTCCGACATCGACATGCGTATTTCAGAAATTCTGAGCGAGTCGGTATCTTTAACTGATTCGGCCATCACTATAAACCATGTCGACAACGTGATCCGCATAATCGGTACTCCAGAAGTACTTACCGAGGAGGCCGGTGATAATGATTCGGTTCCGGCGCATGCCCGACGTACGGGTCTCCATGGTATGCTTTCAAATCCGCACGCTTGGGTGTACGCTATCCTGTGGATAATCCTGCTGCCGGCAGTCCTGTATCTGACGGCCGAATCCGTAATCATATTGACAAAAACCATCTTTGCGTTTTTCGGGACAGAAATCTGGCGCTACGATTCATTGCTTGGAAAATGGATAATCAATCCGTCCCTCTACCGATATGACGCAGCTCCTTATGCGCTGCTATGGATTTTATCATGCATCGCGGTAATCGGTATCCCTTTGGCTACACTCTTCTACAAAACAACCAACTCTCTGAAACACATCCTCTACGGGAGAACACATACTCTCAGCCGCCGTCTGCGCGACCGTATGACGGCCATATGGTCCGTCTCACTGATCGTTGCAATATCCGG
>JAHZGZ010000161.1:6676-19135 GCA_019420545.1 Bacteroidales bacterium
CACATTTTCACTGGGAATTGCTCCCCGGCTGATGATGGATCCATACCCACGAAGAAAGCTTTTTTATGCAAATATAGCATCCTTATTCTTTATCTAAACCGTAGAAACTCCGATCTCTGTAACGAGGGTGTTGCAAAACTATATGTTCTTATATTTTGCAACACCCTCTTGTACTAATGAATCTCGCATCTGAATTTTCCGCCAAAAAACGATGCTATTGAGCCATTTTTTTGAGAAAAGCATCTGAATTTCACCGATTTTTGTAATTTTGCAGTGCCTTAGAAGGAGTCGCCGAGAATTCTTGCAGCCCTCAAACGGGTTCGGATTCAGTTATGAATTGGATAATTCTAATTGTAGCCGGCTTCTGTGAGGTCGGCTTTACTTATTGCCTTGGAAGGGCAAAATCCGCTGAAGGTCTCGTATGGTGGGGTTGGATTTGCGGATTCCTGATGTTTACAATTATAAGTATGGGATTGTTGGCAAAAGCTACACAAAGCCTGTCAATAGGCACTGCCTATGCCGTATGGACTGGTATTGGAGCCGTCGGAACGGTTGTGGTGGGCATACTCTTTTTCCACGAGCCCGCAACCTTTTGGCGTTTGTTTTTCATCTTTACGCTGATATCATCAATTATCGGGCTTAAAATTGTATCATAAACCATGGAATTTCGTAAAATGCGGCGTTTTTGCCAACAACTTACAAAATCGGAATGTGATGCCATATTGTCAATGGGGGCATCCGGCACACTCGCCCTACTTGGAGATAACGGTTATCCTTATGCCGTTCCGATAAGTTATGTTTATGCTGACGGCAAGCTATATTTTCATAGTGCTAAAACGGGTCATAAGGTAGATGCCATAAGACAATATGACAAAGCGTCATTCTGTGTCATTGTCGCCGATGATATTCATCCGTCTGAGTTTACCACCTATTTCCGAAGCGTCATAGTTTTTGGCAGAATTCAAATCATCGAATCAGAGGATGAGAGAATGTATGCAGCCTCTTTATTAGGTGCCCGATACAATCCCGTCGATGATGCCGGGCTACAGAAAGAGTTGGAAAAAGGTCTGTCTCATATGCTTGTTTTCCGACTTGACATCGAACATATAACTGGTAAGGAAGCTATTGAGCTGGTGAGAAAGAAGTGACTTATCTGTTTTCAACGGTCGGCATGAGTTGCCAAAGAACTGCTGCCCGGCTGATGATGGATCCATACCCGGGAAGAAAGCTTTTTTATGCAAACATAGCATCCTTATTCTTTATCTAAACCACAGAAACTCCGATCTCTGTACCGAGAGTGTTGCAAAACTATATGTTTTTATATTTTGCAACACCCTCTCGTACTGATGAATCGCACATCTGGATTTTCCGTCAAAAAAAGCAGCGGAATCTACCTGAAATCAGTAGATCCCGCTGTATCTTATAGTATCTGATTGAAATTCAGATTGAGGAGACGCCGTAACCGAGGGCTACGGGAAGAGAGGTGGGTGGATTAAGTGTTACTTGATTTTTACGGTGGTTGACTTGAGGTCGGCGCTGGAGGGACCGGCCATAAGCTGATAGGTGCCGGGCACTACGCGCATTGTGCGGGTATCCTCGTCCCAGCCCTCGAAGCGGTCGCGGGGGAAGTCGATTGTCACGCTCTTTTTCTCGCCGGGGAGCAGGCTTACGCGCTCGAATGCTCGCAGCGACTTCTGCGGTCCGGCGATATCGTCATCGCGCTTCACATATATCTGCACTACCTCCTCGCCGGCACGGTCGCCCGTATTGGCAACCTCAACGGTCACTTTGCCATTTTTGTACGAGGGCTTGCCTACGGCAAAGGTGGTGTAGCTCAGGCCGTGGCCGAAAGGATAGAGGGCGTCCCCCTCAAAGAAACGGTAGGTGCGGCCGCGCATGTTGTAGTCCTCGAAATCGGGAAGATCCTCGGTGGAGCGATAGAACGTAACGGGAAGTTTGCCGGAAGGATTCACCTCGCCGAATATAACTTCGGCAAGAGCCTCGCCACCAAGCTCGCCGCCATACCATCCCTGGATAATGGCGTCGCATACGGTGCTTTCGGGAGCAAGAGCCACCGCCGAACCCGAGTTGTTGACCATCACAACCTTCTTGCCCATGTCGTGGAGGCGGCGTATCATGTCGCGCTGCACGGCGGGAAGCTCGATGCTGCTGCGGTCGCCGAGATAGAATCCGGGCACATCCTTAACGTCGTGCTTCTCCTCGCCTTCGAGGGCAGGAGTGATACCCCCGCTGAACACAACCACGTCGGCGTTCATCACGCGCTTCATGTCAATGTCGGCGTCCTTTCCTTCAATGGCTTTCACATAGTCGGTGCCCTTGGCATAATAGAGATTGGCGCCCAGACGGTTGTTGAGGGCCTCATAGAGGGTGACGGTATGGGTGGGGAAGCCGTTGTAGTTACCCCACATGGCCACGGAGTCGGTGGCCGACGGGCCGATAAGCGCTACCTTCACCCCATTGGCAAGCGGGAGAATGCCGTTGTTCTGCAGCAGGACGGTACCCTTGCGGGCAGCCTCAAGAGCGAGTATCTTGTGGGGAAGCGAAGCCACCACTGTCGGCGGGATAGCCGTCCAACTCACTATCGAATCGGGGTCGAACTCGCCTAGCTCCATGCGTCCGATAATCAGACGGCGCAGGCTGCGGTCGACATCGGCCTCGGTAAGATCGCCGCGCTTCACGGCGGCGGGGATGTGGCGGTATTCACCGCCGCACTCAAGATCGGTGCCGGTCATCACCGCATCGGCTGCCGCCGCCTGCGGATCGGCGCTTGTGCCGTGCTTTCCGGGGAGAAAGTCGCTTATGGCACCGCAGTCGCTCACCACGAGCCACTTGTAGCCCCATTCGTCGCGGAGTATGCGGCGCAGCAGCTCGTTGCTACCGCAGCAGGGGCGGTCGTTGTAGCGCTGATAGGCGCACATAACCTCACGTACGTCGGCATCCTGCACCAACGCCTTGAATGCCGGCAGATAGGTCTCGCGTAGATCGCGCTCGCTGATATTGTTGACATTGAATGTATGGCGGTTCCATTCCGGACCGCTGTGTACGGCGAAATGCTTCGCACAGGCATATGCCTTGCGATACTTCGTCGAGTCGGGCCCTTGCAGACCGCGCACCACGGCTGTGCCCATGCGGGCGGTGAGATAAGGATCCTCGCCGTAGGTCTCCTGACCGCGGCCCCATCGCGGATCGCGGAAAATATTGATATTCGGCGTCCAGAACGACAGACACTGGTTGTTCCCGAGCTTGCCCGAGCGCTTGGCCACCATGTTTTTGGCACGCCCCTCGTCGCTCACGGCGGTAAAAATCTCCTCTACCAGACCGTCGTCGAAAGTCGACGCCATCTGCATGGTGATAGGATATACGGTGGCTGTGCCGTTACGGCCCACTCCATGGAGCGCCTCGCTCCACCAGTGCCATTCGGGGATACCGAGGCGCGGTATCGCGGGCGACGCATCCATCATCAGCGACGCCTTCTCCTCGAGAGTAAGGCGTGACAGAAGGTCGTCGGCGCGCTCTTCAAACGAGAGCGCAGGATTTCTGAAAGGGAGATCTCCGGAGGTCTGTGCCGCCATCATCATAGCGGCTCCACCCATCCACATAGCAATAATCGTTCGTTTCATTGGTAAATACTATATTCGGTTGTATCGCAAAGATAGCATTTTCCCGACAAAACAGGGCTATAGCTGTAGACTAATTTTTTATAGACTGCTTGGCAGAGGCAAAGCGACGGCGGCGGGAAAGAATGGTGACGGAGAGGCTGACAGCACCCACTACCATTACACTGCCGGCGATGGCCGGCCAAAAGGACAGGCTACCTGAAAGCAGCGGGTCGTGGACTGCGCCACTTCCCAGTGAGCGCTGTATGCTGGTTCCCGTACCGATCAGGTCGGGCGACTGTCCGAGACCGGCAATGGACCATTCCCGGCCTATCGGATCTACGGCGGCAAACCACAGCATGCCTATGGCTATTATTGCGAGGAATACTATGGCGGCGCCGGCAATGGTAGTGAGGCGCCCGTAGCGACAACGTACCACGGTCATTATTGTCAGTATGGCCACTACTGCGGCTACGGCACCTATGGCGAGGAACGGCTCCGATACTATCATCGGGAGATAAGCGGTAATCATAATTCTTCTTTTAATATTGTCAACGCTTGCGCCGCCCTGTCGGTTTTTGTCACCCGCGATTTCCGGGCAAGATTGTTGTTTTAAGCAGTTTCTTAATCCGCTTGAAAAGTGCATCTCCTGCCATCAGGCATCGCGCAATAAAGAGCTTGTTTAAAAATCAGCGGGCGATGGTGCGCTTATTGACAATCTCTTAGTATCTTTGCAGCGACATTCATTAACTTACGCAAATGCGAAACATAATATTATATGATGTAGCTGAGGTACGCGACAATCTGCTGCCTATGACCTACACACGTCCCGTGGCCGAGTTGCGCCTGGGCATCGACACCATCCGCGAGAAGTGGGAGCGCATGTTTCCCGGGGAGTATTCTTATAAAGTAAGTGCGGAATACCTGGCCCCGAAATTCCCAATAAAAGAAGCCGACACGCTCGACGATTATTATATAGCGTCGCACGTATGCCCATCGCCCGAACTCGTAAATGCTGTTGAGACACTACCGCGCGGCTGCCGGATCTGCGTCAGCGGCGAGGAGATCGCCCGCCACGGCAAAGAAGCCAAGGAGACGATGGAGATCGACACGGAAGTGACAGCCCTCCGCTCCCTCCCCGACATATTCATGCTCAACGGCGCCGTGCTCGCCTCGGATTTCGAGGCTCTGACAGCAGGGCGCCGGTCGCAGCCGCTGAGCGACACGGTCACTGTAATCGGCGACCCCTCGAAAGTATTCCTTGAAGAGGGCGCGTGGGTGGAAGCCGCCGTGCTCAACGTGCAGAACGGCCCCATCTATATCGGACGCAACTCCGAGGTGATGGAAGGCACCCTTGTGCGTGGACCGCTGGCGCTCTGCAACGACTCGCACATCAATATGGGCACCAAAGTATATGGCGCCACAACGATAGGCCCCTGGTGTAAAGTGGGCGGCGAACTGTCGAACGTGGTGATGATAGGCTACAGCAACAAGGCCCACGACGGATTTCTGGGCAACGCCGTCATCGGCGAATGGTGTAACCTCGGCGCCGACTGCGTGGCCTCCAACCTTAAAAACGACTACACCGAAATCAAGCTCTGGAATTATCCGGCCCACCGCTTCCTGCGCACAGGCCTGCAATTCTGCGGTCTGATTATGGCCGACCACTCGAAGGCTGGCATCAACACAATGTTCAATACCGCCACAGTAGTAGGCGTCGGCTGCAACATCCACGGCTCAGGATTCCCGCGCAACTTCGTAGCCTCGTTCAGCGAAGGCGGCGCGGCAGGATTTTCCGATGTGGCCATGAGCAAATTCTTCGATATAGCACGTCGTGCCATGGCTCGCCGCCACGTAGATCTGACGCAGACCGATATCGACATCTTCGAGGCCGTCAGGGAGATTGCCGAGACCTACAAGTAATGGATTTTTGTGCGGTTTTAACCAAATTTTGGCCGTAAATGCGTCCTCAGAGTGTTATACGCCACTTTTTGCGCCATAAATTTGGCAAATAAACATACAATTTTTAAATTTGCATTACAGAAGGATGCGTAAAACCACACATGACGCTTTTAACAGCACATTGGAGAGAATAAAGACATCGTCTGATAAATAATAATCCTAATCACGACAGAGATGAGAATAGCCATAGTAGGCGCAAGCGGAGCAGTAGGACAAGAATTTCTTCGCACACTTGACCAGCAGAATTTTCCCATTGACGAATTGCTGCTTTTCGGCTCAAGCCGGAGCGCAGGCCGTAAATATACGTATCGTGGTAAGGAGATTACTGTAAAGGAGCTTACCCATAATGCCGACGATTTCAAGGGCGTCGACATTGCGTTTACATCAGCCGGGGCAGGTACGTCGCGCGAATATGCCGATACCATCACCGCCCACGGCACACTGATGATCGACAATTCAAGCGCATTCCGCATGGATGCCGACGTGCCTCTGGTAGTGCCGGAGGTCAACGGCATGGATGCCTTCGATACTCCGCGCAATATCATCGCCAACCCCAACTGTACCACCATACAGATGGTAGTGGTGCTGAAGCCCATCAACGATCTGTCGCCCATACGCCGCGTGCATGTGTCGACCTATCAGGCAGCAAGCGGTGCCGGAGCGTCGGCCATGGCCGAGCTGCTTGAGCAGCATGCCCAGCTTACGCGCGGCGAAGAGCCTACGGTAGAGAAATTTGCCTATCAGCTCGCATACAACGTAATCCCTCAGGTCGACGTGTTTACCGACAACGGCTACACCAAGGAGGAGATGAAGATGTACAACGAGACCAAAAAGATAATGCATGCCCCTTCGCTCGAGGTTAGCGCCACCTGTGTAAGAGTACCGGTGATGCGCGCCCATTCCGAAGCAGTGTGGGTAGAGACAGAGCAGCCCGTGAGCCTTGCCGATGCGCGCCATGCGCTGGAGCATGCCGAGGGTGTGGTTGTGCTCGACGACCCCGCCAACAAGCGCTATCCTATGCCGCTTGACATTGCCGACAAGGATCCCGTATATGTCGGGCGTCTGCGCAAGGATCTTACCTGCGACCGTGGCCTATCGTTCTGGATCGTAGGCGACCAGATAAAGAAGGGCGCTGCCCTCAATGCCGTGCAGATCGCTCAGTATCTCATAGCCCACGGCTGGAAGTCGAAAGCCAACTGATTGCCGGAAGTGGCTGTCTGACCGCCCGCACATTCCGGGGGCATATCCCTCTCGCCTCACGAATCTGTCATTATTGACAGTCTCTCTCCCCACGAAAAATAAGAAACCTCTGTACAAATAAGATAAGTAACCTTAAGCCTTTATTTTAAAAGAAAGGGAGCCGGTGTGAACCGCCTCCCTTTTGCTTTTTCAAGCGCATCACCCCGACATATCGGGCATTCTACGTGCTGGGGTATACTGGAGTGGAAGAGTATCCATGATGGAAAATATCCTACGAAGGATAACATCGAATTTGACTGGGAGGGCGGCGCTTTAGCCCGCCACGCACTGCTTTGCAGCCATCCCTGTAGGAGATGCGGTTTTTAACCGCATCATGCTCATTATAAGTATTTTTGGATCTGTGTATGAATATCCCAATCGTCCCCGCTGCGACAAAATTATTCTCTGTTGTCTCTGTGATCTCCGTGCGTTTTAACCACATTTACAGCCCATCTCGGCTGCTCTGTGGGCTTTAGAGAGCGCGTACAGCGCGAGCGGTGCCCATGGAGCCGGATGGCCTCTGCGCTCTCTGCGGGCTCTGTGTGATTTTTTCGCAAATCAATGATGTTAACGCGCTTGGAAAGCGCGTCTCCTACAGGCGTGGCGGTGTCGTTGAAGTAGTGTGCGTTTCGTGGCGGGCTAAAGCGCCGCCCTCCCAGTCAGATTCCGTACATAAACACACTCTAAGTTATTAGGGTTGTGTGAGGCTAATGGCGATGGTGGCGGAGGGTAGGGGGATGAGGCGGAAACGGCGCCCGTCGGGGATAGTGGCAACTTGTAGCGGGGCGTCGGGAGCCGGAAGGCGGATGCCGTCGGCGAAGGGGAGACCCGGGGTAAGCGCGGCTTTATAGACAGCCTCCTTGATAGTCCAGGCGCGGAGGAGCAGAGCGTCGGAAGCGGTCCATGGAGCAAGTTCTTCTGCCGAGAGGATGCGTGGGGCCACGTTGCGCAGGGCCTCTCGGAAATGTTCGCAGTCGATACCGATGGACGTTCCCTCGGGAGCTGTGGCAAGCATGGCTGTGTCGCTGCAATGAGTTATGGATAGGCTGCGCAGGATTGTATCGTTGAGGCGGACGTAGGGTGCGCCCGACTCTTCGTGGCACAGCGTGGCCGACGGGCCGAATGCATCGGCGACAAGACGCCTTACTGCCTCACGCTCAGTCTCACGGCGTGCGCTGCGGTCCGCGGCGCGGACGATGGCAATACGCCATACTGTTATGCCGCTGTCGAGATCGGCCCGCTCTATCCCGGTGTGGAGGCTCATCTGACTGTAAGGTTCTTGGCCATGTGGATGAGGTCGCGTTCCACGCCATGGATTATCGGCAGGTAATATTCGGCGTCGTTGGCCGACGGGGGGAGCTCCAGGGCGCCGGTAAGGAGCAACCCGGTGCTGTCGGTAGCGATGATCTGCAGCGGGGTTACCATTGCGCCGGGTGTGGATACGATTTCCGATGATAGACCACCGGGCGCGGCAAGTTCGGTGACCGTGCTGCGCAACCCTCCGGCGTTCAGCACCATGCGCTCATGGCGGTTGTCGATGGCATGGCGCAGGGAGTCGCCGCTAAGGCGGCTGAGGGTCAGGCGCAGTGTGGCGCCATAGCGCGGATAGATTACGTCGATCCATGTGGCGCCCTCGCCATGTACGGCAATCTCTACTGTCGTGGAGTCGTTGACCATAAGGTTGAGCGGCAGGGCTGCCGATGCGTGGCGGTAGATGGAGTCGTACAGCTCTATGCGGGGATACGCCGTGCGTCGGGGGACGGCCGATCCCTCGCCGCGTCCGCTGCATTCCCCCGTAAGGAGGATGAATACCGCGGCTACGGCAAACGTGGGTAGCATTAACAGAATGCGCTTCATCATGTCTGGGTAGATGTGGATTAGGCCCTGTTTCAGCGGGCTTCGGGCGTGGTCTGGTCGGGATTTTCCTGCGGCATCACCTTTACACGCACCGACGATATGCGGTGGCGTTCGATGGAGATTACCAGGAAGCGGCAACGGCGATATACGATGGATTCTTTCTGGCGCGGGAAGTCGCCCTTGATGGCGAGCAGCATGCCGGCGAGGGTGTCGCAGTCCTCGGTCACGTCCTCATAGTCCTCCTCGTTGAGGCCGGTCACGCGGAAGAAATCGGTTAGAAGTGTCTTTCCTTCAAATACATATGTGTCGTCGGGGAGGCGCTTGTAGGTCAGCTCCTCCTCGTCGTACTCGTCGTTGATGTCGCCTACGATCTCTTCGAGCACATCCTCCATCGTCACGAGACCCTGTGTGCCGCCGTATTCGTCGATCACGATTGCCATGTGTATGCGTCGGCGGCGGAAGTCTTCGAGCAGATCGTCGATCATGCGCGATTCGGGCACGAAGTATGTCTCGCGTATAAGTTTCTGCCACTCAAATGTGTCGGGAGTGTTCTTGCCGATGTATGGCAGAAGGTCGCGGCTGTAAAGCACGCCGCGGATATTGTCGTCGGTGTCCTCTACCACGGGCAGGCGTGAGAATCCGCTCTGTAGCACCACGTCCATCACCTGGCTGAAGGTGAATGCGTAGTCGATAGTGGTCATGTCGACGCGCGGGGTCATGATCTGCGACGCGGTGGTGTCGCCGAATTCGAGTATCCCTTCGAGCATCTCTTTCTCGTCGGCACCCTTCACGTCGGTTACCTCAAGCGCCTGCGACAGGTCGTCGACCGATATGTCGTCGACCTTCTTGGTGATCACGCGGTTGACTATCGAGCTGCTCCTTACGAGCATCGACGAGATGGGAAAAAACAGCTTTATGGCCGCGCTGATGCCTCCCGAGGCCATTTTGGCCCATCCTACGGTGTAGGTGTTGGCATAGAGTTTGGGCAATATCTCTCCGAACAGGAGGATGAGGAACGTGAGTATCACCGACTGGAATATGAAGTCGAGCACTCCGCTCTCGAAATGGAAAATCTGGTTGAATGCGAAGTTACAGAGGATTACGATGGTCACGTTGACCAGATTGTTGGCAATCAGTATGGTTGCCAGAAGCCTCTGTGGTTGCTGCAGGAACCCTTCGATCGTGGTGCCTTTGGGCGACTCGGCGAGTTCCTCGCGCTGCGAGGGCGTAAGCGAGAAGTATGCGATCTCGCTGCCTGATACGAAGCCCGACATAAGCAGGGCCACGGCGGCGCAGATCAGTGCGATTATGCTCCCGAGGGTGGGAGTGTTTACTGTAATGAGTTGGGCGGCCATCACAAGCCCTGTAAGGGGCGAGGCCACCGGTAACGGATCTATATCCAAGACGGTCGGGTATTAGTGAGACATATGCCGCGGCGTCTCCCCGTTCGGGAGCGCCTACGGCGATGGAAAGCACAAAGTTAAGTAAACTTTTGCATTCCTCCCAATCCGCGCCGCAAAATGATACGCGAAAATCCCGCACGGAGACCACGGAGATCACAGAGGAAAAAGAGGTACATCGAATTTACGCCGGGAGGGCTGCGCTTTAGCCCGCCGCAATTTGCACTGGCGTCACGTCAGTGGAAGATGTGGGGAATTGGCGCATCAGTGGTGTGTGAAGCGTATGTAGGCGCGGTCGTCGAAGGAGAGATTGCCGGGGGTGATACCTTTTGTGGAGAGGCCTTCGTGCATGCACATGGGGTCGACGGAAAGGATGCGCCGCAGGGCAGCCTCACTTTCGGCAAGTGTGGGCAATACTTCGGGATAACCGTCGGAGGTGAGTATTATTTCGGTACCGGGCGCCACGTGGAATACCTTTACTTTGGAGGGGTCGATGTCTGTGCCGTCGAATACCGGGAAGCTGAAGCGCAGGCCGGGCGTGGGGTTGTTCTGAAGCATGGCCTGACGCTGCAGGAAGGGTGTGATGAATGCGCGCCCCGGGTCGGTCCGGGCCAATTCTTCGGGAGTCACGCCTGCGGCAAGCGCCGTCTCGTTCATTGCGGCGCGGGCGAGCGCCATGATATGGTCGATCTCTTTTTCATTGCGGGAATATACGTCGGCAAAGCGCAGCTGGCAGTCGCCGATCTGCCATATCTCGCGGCGGGCAATGCTGTAGATCACGCCATTGGCGACAAAACGCTTGTTTGGGGCCTCACGTATCTCTTCGGTAAGGCCGTGGGTTGTGTAGAACCCGGCGATGGCGCCGGTTATGAGGTCGATGGCTTCGGGCATTGTGGCGTCGGACGGGAGGGTACGGATGGCATCGCATATGATTTCCATGGCGAGGCGCCCGGATTTCTTGCCGTCGAGGGAGAAATCGCTTTTGGAGGTGGCGCCGTCTATCACGGCGATGTAATCAGGGGTCACGACAATGCCGTCTTCATTAGCGGCGGGGCTTTTCTTCCCTTTCAGATAGCTTTCGGTGACGGTGACTGAGGCCGGAAGATCGGCGGGAAGCTGCCATTCGCTCGGGCCGTCGGTTAGTTGTGTTGTCTGTGCTGACATTGCGGGGCAGGAAATCAATGCGATGAATATTGTAATTGCGGTGGAAATGTGCAGGTTGGAGAGTCTCATATCAGTCGTGGAGATTACGTGATTTCAGGTAATTGAGGAGGAGATCGAGGCGGTCGGTCTGTATGATGTTGGCTCTGAGTGTGTCGATGAGGTATCCGTAGGCGGCGTCACAGTCCTTCAGGGCCAGTTCGTCGTCATGACCTCCACACTGGGTGTCCCAGAGGGTGTTGTACCATATGCGGCTTCGGCCGGCAAGGCGTCCGGTGCCCTCCATGGCTTTGCCGAGGGTGGCGGGAACGGCATATTTCAGTTCGTGGACGGGCGCGTTGGGGTTGCGGAGCACATCGTCGAGGGCTTCCATGGCGCCGGCTTTCTCGAAGTTTATCTTCGGCATGTAGATTACCTCCTTGTAGCCATCTTCGAAAGATGAGAGGATGTCGGCGGCGCTGCGGTCGCTTTTCATTATCACCTGACGTGCGGTGCCGGTCTTGCGCAATATGGGGAGGAGCAGGCTGAAATAGGTGTCGGCTTTGTCGAGGTTGACGAGAATGCGGCCTTTGGCGGCGAGCATAGCCTCTTCGAGGGTGGGCACTTTATGAATGGTCTTTATACCGCATCCGTTTTTCAGATGGAGGGTGCGTATGGAGTCGGCCGTCCAGTCGGAGACTTTCCCTTTTCCGTTGGTGGTGCGGTCGAGGGTGGAGTCGTGCATCAGAATCAGAACGCTGTCTTTCGTTATACGCAGGTCGAGTTCAACTATGTCGGCTCCGGCTTCGATGCAATGCTCGATGGCGGCGATAGAGTTTTCCGGAGCATAACGCCAGTCGCCACGGTGGGAGGCTACCATCACTTTTCCGTCGATGGGGGTATTGAGCTGCCGGATAAGTGTGTCGACTCTGGTCTGTGCGTCGGCACAGAGACTGAAAACAAGTATCGCGATAATAGGAATGATGTATTTCATTGGCGATGCCGGTTGATGATTATGATATCAGGATTGGTTTAGTTTACTTCTATAAATACAACGGGCGGGCTTTTTACCGCTAATGGCTATCATTATTGTAGACGAAAAACTCATGCCGGCGGATAGTGCAAATGAAAAAAAGAACTCTTTGCAACCAATCCCGAAGGAATGAATCACAAAGAGTTCTCCTCTCTCCTCAGCGGTGCGTACGGGACTCGAACCCGTGACCCCATGCGTGACAGGCATGTAT
>JAHZGZ010000162.1:0-1436 GCA_019420545.1 Bacteroidales bacterium
CGTGGCGGGCTAAAGCGCCGCCCTCCCAGTCAGATTATATATATTTCTCTATCAGATTCTCTCTGTCATATCTTTCTCTGTCAGATTCTATACATATCCCTCTCTGTAATCTCTGTGGGCTCTGTGCGTAATTTTAACAATCATTTCGTGCAGATTTTAACTATTAAGATTTGCAAGATACATTTATTCATTATATCTTTGCATCGAAAACGCAATACAAACCATTTATCAACAACAATCACTATGAATAAAAACACCCTCATCGCCCTATCGGTAGCGGCGGCAGAAGCCGCCACCCCGCTCGACGCCAAAGAAGCCGCGTCGCACTTCACCATACGCGAACTCACACGCTCAGCAACCGCCACACGCCTCGGCATCGACAACACACCGCCGCCCGAGGCCGTCGATGCCCTCTACCGCCTTATCAACGAAGTACTTGAACCGGCCCGCACACAACTCGGCATCCCCATCTATGTCAACAGCGGCTACCGCTGTCGGGCCCTCAACGCCGCCGTTGGCGGTGTCGCCCGCTCATACCATCTCTACGGCCGCGCCGCCGATCTCACCACCGGCACAACCGCCGGCAACCGGCGCCTCTACGCCATACTGCGCACTCTCCCCCACCGCGAGCTCATATGGGAGCGCGGCGGCCTGTGGATCCACGTCGCCTGGTAAAAAAAACAATTAAATTAATTAGTCATCATGATCCCCAAGTCAATGCCGCGCTATGCGCGGCGCCATCCCGGCGGCCTAACGCTGCCTGACGGCAAATCAGTCCCTGTCGACAGCTGCCGGGGCGCTCTTTGTGAGCCTTATCAGCTCAAGGCGCGTAGCCGTGCGGCGCAGAATAGTCAGTGTCCACCCCTCGAGGTCGAATGTAGCACCCTGTGCGGGTATCTCCCCCAGATTGTGGAGCACGAATCCCGCGAGAGTCTGGTACTCGTCGCTCTCCTCAAGGTCGATGCCGAACGCGTCGCGCAGATAGCTGATCTCGCAGCGCCCGGAGAATTCATATACCCCCGGCTCTACCTCGCGGGCCGCAAGCCGGGCGTTGTCGTGCTCATCCTGGATATCGCCGAAAATCTCCTCCACGAGATCTTCGAGCGACACAAGCCCGGCTGTGCCGCCGAACTCGTCGACCACAATCGCCATCGAGCGCTTCTCGCTCAGCAGGCGGCGCATCATCTTGTTGGCAAGCAGTGTCTCCGGAGCGAAGAGCACCGGCTTCACGGCCTCCTTCCAGTCGCTGTCGGGCACAAACAGTTCGCTCACATGGATATAACCCACCACATTGTCGATATCGTCGCGGTAAACGAGTATCTTGCTGCGGCCCGACGAAGTGAAGAGCGCCGAAAGCTCCTCGCGGTCGGTAGTATCGATGTTCACGGCCACGATCTCGTTGCGCGGAGTCATGCAGTCGCGCAGATGTGTCGACG
>JAHZGZ010000162.1:1477-9272 GCA_019420545.1 Bacteroidales bacterium
CTCGTTCTCGACCTTGGTCTCCGAGGCACGCTCGTCGATATTGGTCTGGATATACTGGTTGAGATCGCCCACGGTAAGCACACCCAGCGTATGGTTGACATTACGTATCCCCGCTATCCACATCAGCGCTTTCGACAGCCAGGTGGTGAATGCCGATATCGGATAAAGCACTATCCAGAAGAAGAATATCGGCAGAGAGAACACCCTCAGCGACGAATTGGGGTTGATACGGAATATCGTCTTCGGGAAAAACTCGCCCGTAAGCAGTATTATCGCCGTGGAGATAAGTGTCTGCACGATAAGGATTCCCGCTTCGTTGGGACACCACATGGCAATCCACGGCTCAAGCAGCGTAGCCGCACCCATACCGTAGATTACGAGCACGATATTGTTACCCACAAGTATCGTGGAGATAAACAGCTCCTGATGCGTATAGTAGAGGTTGATGATCCGGCCGATAAGCCCTCCGCGCTTCACGTCGATCTCTACCTTCACCCGGTTCGACGAGATATAGGCTATCTCGACGCCGGAAAAGAGCGCCGAAAGCACCAGCGACACTATTGTGATTACGAGCCATACGCTCCAGTTGGGATCCATGTTCATGACCGATTATGATACTTATTTTTTCTGTAAGGCAGGCAGCGCGGGCTTCTCCGGCTTAATGGGCTTTGCCCGCATAGGCTTCTCCGACCGGTCCGACCTGTCTGACTCGTCCGTACCTTCCGGGCTGTCGGCAATCTCAGCGCTGTCGGCAGGAGCCTCGCGCCCGGGGTTGAAGTCGCTCGCCGGGAATATGCCTGTGGGGTTGGTGATGCGGTAGCGCGTCATGCGGTCGTTCGACTCGAAACCGTAGCCCTCGATCGTGCGGTCGGCCCTCTCAATATGAATAAATGAGTCGGAGTATACCTTGTTGAGCCGCTGATCCCAGAACACCTGCTGTGAGAGGAATTTCTCGCCGACGGTGTTGAGTATGTTCACATTGCCGTCGAGACGCCACAGGCCGCGCTGGCTGAAATAGGTGGCGGAGTCGCACTGTACGGTAGCCTCTATGGCGAAATCGCGGTCGAATTTCTCGAGATACAGCCCGTCGGGAAAGCGCCACACGGGTATCTGGGCCTCGTCGTAGACAAGCCAGTTGTCGGTGGTGATGCGGTAGCGTATCTGCCCGCTGTCGGAGATGAGCGTGGTGACAGAGTGTGTGGTCATGGTAGGCACACTGTCGCCCACCACGTCAAGGCTCACCACCTCTGTCTTCTCATCCTTGCACGCACCCATGGTGCCGGCGAGAATCATCACACAGTCCGCGGCCGGAAGCATCCGCATCGTCCCGAGGGTCATCGGATCTTGTTTTTGTAGAACCAGCGTTCGTTGAAGTTGATGCCCAGCGTCACATTGATGTAGTCCTCCTTGATCAGGGAGTTGGGACTTGCCTGACGGTGGCGCCACTCTACGCCGAGGTTTATGAGGGTCTTTCCCGCCGGAGCCGGAAGGCCGAGACCTACCGACGCTCCATACTCTCTGATATTGTTGCCGAGTACCTTGACATAACTGTTTTCATAGAAGCCGCCTCCGCGGTAGGTGATGCGCTGCAGATAATTGCCGCGCACCTTGGGAGTGATCTGCGCGCCCAAGGCCAGCTTCCAGCGGTCGCTGAACTCCATAGTCTGCTTCTCCGAGTCGATATCGGGGAACTTGGCATGTTTCCAGGGCGAATAGGTGAAGTCGGCCTCGACCATCAGCTTCTCGCGCCACTGCCAGTTGGCGCCTATGCCCCACACGGCGGGGAGCGTGTATTTGTGGTGCAGAGAGGTATAGCCTACGGTGTCGGCCACATTGGTGCTCTGGGTCATGTCGTAGTTGAGGCCCCAGGCATGGCCGAGCAGCGACTTGCCGGGGGTGAAAGTCACACCGGCGGTTATGCGGTTGTCGCGGTTGATGTCGTAGCCGTACTGCACGCCTAACTGCAGATGGTAGTCGCGCACCTCCACCTGGGTCTCAAACAGGGTCTGCGAACCGTTGTTGGTGTAGACGTAGGTGTCGTTGATCACCGTGCCGAAGAGGTATCCGAAGTTTACACCGGCGCTGAGGCCCTTTATCGGGCGTATCGAATAGCCGGCGAAGAGCCAGTTGAGGCCGCCCTGGCCCGAGCGTGCCTCGCTGCCGTTGTTGATGCTGTTGGAGAAGGAGTAGCCTACCGACGAGAACGGCACCAGACCGATGGCCATACCCATGTTCTTCGCCACGGGAAACTGCATGGTAACGTAGTTGAGGCCGCCGCCGAACTCCTGCTCGCTGTGGCGCACGCCCTTTGTATCGGTCTCGTTGCTCCAGAGCTTCGACATGGTGATACCCATATCGAAAAGGAATGTGATTGAGTCAATGGCCGCGTAGCTCGCGGGGTTCATCACATTGACCTGACGCCCCGAGGCCATGGCGTAGCCCACGCCGCCCATGGCGCGCTGGGCCGATGTGGCCTGGTCGTTGAGTATGCCGTAGCCGTATTTCGAATATGGTGTCATCCCTTCCTGGGCGCTCACGGAGAGGGCGGGAAAGAGAGATGCTGCGCTCAGTGCAGCGGTGATGATTGATTTGCGTAGATTCATTGATCGCATATGTTTGGCCCTCTGCAAAGGGCCGGGGTGGGTATATTTCGGGAAGGAGAGTATGTATTATGTCGGTTGCTGTAGTGACTGGTTGTACTGAAGTATGTAGTTGAGGCCGCGCGACACCAGGGCGGGGTCGACGATCACCTCGGCCGCCGGATACTGCGGTACGAACGGAGCCAGACGGGCGGCATCACCGCCTGTAAGCACCACGGCGGCATCCTTGGGAAGGAGACGCCGGTAGTAGTCGATCTCGCCCGCTACGCCGCGTACCACTCCGGCGGTGATGGCACGCGGAGTGTCGGTACCCCACAGTGGCACGTCGCCGGGAGTCTCCACGTTGACCAGCGGAAGCCTCTCGGTATGGCGGTTGAGCGCCTCGGCGCGCAGCCACAGCCCGGGAGCGATATTTCCGCCGGGGAAGGTGCCGTCGGGGAGCAGCAGATCGTAGGTGATGGCGGTACCGGCATCGACCACAAGCACCGTGCGCCCCGGAAGCATGGCCCGGGCGCCGGCAACGGCGGCGATGCGGTCGCGGCCCAGCGACGAGGGGGTGGCGTAGCCCAGAGTGATGGGGAGCGGCAGAAGCGATGTAAGCTCATACACTTTCCCCGCGATCTCACGCAGCGTGACCACGATATTCTCGCTGTGGTGCGTTACCGAACAGTAAATGGCCGCTTCCAGACGGGTGGACGCAGCCACGCGGCGCAGCACTTCGGGCAGAAGTTCTTCGCACCGCCATTGCTCGACAAGGCTATCACCCTCGAACACAGCCACCTTGGCCGTCGAGTTGCCCTGATCTATAACGAGATTATACGACATTGCGGTGACAAAATTAACGAATATTGCCGAATATCGCGAGACTTTCCTCCACAAAATAGAGAAACCCCATGATTTTAAGAGATTTTAGACGCCATCCGTAGCAGTCCCCGCGCAAAACAGAGGAGGAAACCAACAATAGTAGGGACGCGGCGCGCCGCGTTACATTAAACTGCACTGATAAATATATGTAACCTGACGTAACGCGGCACGCCGCGTCCCTACTTTTTGCTACGCAGAGCGCTCAGGCTCAGCCCTTGCGCAGGGCGCGGGGTATCATTATCGAGGTGTAGATGAGTATGGCGCCACCGGCGAGGGTAAAGGCAAGCCAGTCGCCGGCTCCGGCACCGGGCCAGAACATGAAGAAGGCTCCGGCGCAGAAAAATATCGCCGACCACGACTCGATACGCATCAGGCGCTTCACCCGCAGGGGCACACTCTCGGGAGCGCGACTGAAAAGACGCCCCACAAGGCACGTGACCGCTCCGGCGGCATATATCCAGCGGAACACACGCGGCCCCATGCCGATTATCGGCAGAAGCACGCCCACCATTATCAGTATCAGACCGAGGGTCACAAGCCACGACTGCCAGTTATTCTTGTTCATTTCGAATTCCTTTAAACATGATTATTCAACGATATACACATCCTCGTTCTCGCGCTGCATATGGTAATTCTCGCGCACGATGCGCTCCATCGTCTCGGGATCGGTGTCGAGAGCATGGTTGAGGCGCTGATAGTAACGGAGAGTATCCTCGTTCTGGCGTATCTCCTCGCGCAGTTCGTTGATGCGCGACGTATACTCGACCGACTTCACAAACGAGTTGTCGTTGAAGAACAGCACTATCACGATAAACGCGATCAGTATCAGAAAAGTGACCGACAGATAGCGGCGGCACCACTCGAATGCTTTTTTCATAACGGGAGAAAGGGGATCAGGGTATGCGCACTACGCGGCGGCTGTGGATATAGAGTCCGGGCACCGAGGGGCGCGAGTCGAGGCGCAGACCGGTCACGGTGTACCAGGGCAGATTCTCATCATCGGTGTCGGCCACGATATCGCCGATACCCGACGAACCGGTGGTGGTGAACACGATCCATTCGGAAGGCTCGCTGTCGAGGCCCTCGCCATCCTTGCCGATTATACGGTAGGCATAGGTGGTGCCTGGCTCCAGACCGGAAATCTCGACCGAAGTGCAGCTGCCGGCGTTTACCGGGGAGATACCGGCATCATGGTAGGAGTAGGTCTCGGCATAGATTACCGAAATGTCGTCGATGACGGCCCAGTTGACCGTACCTTCGAGGGTGAAGCGCACCGACATGGCATCGTCGCCGAGCTTATCCTTACCGAGAGTGATCACGAGCGACTCCTTGTCGCGCGAGCTGTAGGGCTTGGTGCGCTCGCGGTAGACCTCACGCCAGTTGCCCGAATGATCGGCAGCCTCGACAATGAGCGATGACAGGGTCATCGTCGAGCTGGAGCATCCGAAGAAGCGCAGTTCGTCGATCGGACGATCCCAGGCCGGTACGGTAAGATACGTTCCCTCTTTCAGAGTGACGGCAGGTGCGGCCGTACCGTAGCGACTTGCGTTCCAGGCGGTTCCGCTCGTCGCCCAGCCGTCGTTGTGGAGCTGGCGGTCGGTGAAATCCTCGGTCAGGGTCTTCCCCTCGACACCCTCGCAGGCGGCGATCTCTACGGTATACGATCCGGCGAGCACAAGCGGCAGCCATGCGGCGGTGACGGTGTTGTCGCCTACGGCCACAGGCTCGAGAGCCTCCACACAATGCTCCGAGATGGGCAGATAGCCGGTGGTGAACTGCGTGTCGCAGAACGTGCAGTCGGTGCCCGACATCCATGTGAGTTTGCAGTAGTAGGGCGTACCCTCAGTCAGCACGGTTTCGAAGGAGTTGCCATAGACCCGGTCGGTGGACACTATATTGTCGTCGGCGCCGTAGATATCGATTATGTAATACTCTATGCCGGCGACGGGAGACCACGAGAGGGTCACCCTGTTGGCGTCGACAACCGGGGCGTTCAGTATGGTGCGGTCGGCCTTCACGGGGTTGCCGCCGTTTATGTCGAAATAGATGTTGCCCCCCTCCGACTCATACACTCCGTCGATATCCACACCCACCTTGCGGCCGTTCCAGTCGGTGACAGTGTGCGCCGTGACAGCCGAACTGCCGGGGAATGGCGCGGCGGCTGTCGAAGTGTGCTCGATATTGCCGGTAGCCTCCACGATATCCACACGCGGATGGTCTGCATTTTCGTTGACTCTGTTATACATCCAGTCGGCAGCGCTGAAGTCGATATGCCACATGAGCATTCCGTGGCCGGGGATATACCGGTCCCAGCCTTGTTGCTGGCGGTTTTCAAGCAGGAAAAACTCGTTGTCGCGCGAGGTGCGTATGAGCTGCACGTCGCCGTAACCATCAGGAGTGGTGGCGGGGCGCAACACGGCATTGCCCGGCGCCGACGGGGCGATCTCGCCGGGAGCGATCCAGCCCAACGTCCAGCGCTCGTAGGCCGAGTGGAGCGGGGGAGTGCGCGAGTCGTTGTTATAGCTTCCCTGATCCATCAGCGACCACTGCCCGGGGGTATGGGTATGCTTGTAGTCGGTGACATACAGGTCGGGGAGACCGAGCGCGTGGGAAAACTCATGGCAGAACGTGCCGATACCGGCTATATAGTCGGAAAAACCACGCAACTCGTTGGAGCACGTATAGTTGCCGAGCATCACGCCGTCGAAATAGGTAGGCTTGTACACCTTATATGAATGCGGCCATATACAGGAAGTATCCTGTGTGTCGGCCTGGCCGTAGCCGGCATAAAACACATATATATTGTCTACGATGCCATCGCCGTCGGTATCGTAGTCGCTGAAGTCGATCCGGTCGTCGAGCAGTTCGCAAAGCTCGACCACAAGTTCGGTGGAGCGTACCCCGTTGTTTCCCTCGTAGGCATAATATGCCGAATTTTTCGACACCTTTACCGGCCCTACAAGGTCGAAGGTCGGCTCGTATGCGCCATGTGACGAGGCTATGAAGTAGTCGCGCACCGATCCGGTGCAGTTGTAATCGGAATATCCCTCCTGATTGAGCAGACCGTTGAATGTGGCATAAGGATCGGCCACGGTAAAACCTTTGTCGGCAAATTCCACAAGTACGACCAGCAGATGTGGCTTTCCCGTGGAGGGGGTGGTGGGACTTGTGGCATCGCGGTGATGGCTGATGTCGGTAGCGCTCGTGGCGCGTCCCGGCATGCGGGCCGGGACATTACGGAGCATGGGGCTGGCGCCACGCATGCGCTCTACCTCACCGGCCCGGGCGGCGACCACGGCGTTGCGGTCGATCGAACGGAGCAGAGTGATATCGGCGGCGCTGCGGCGCTCGACGTCGACGGCACGCACTCCGGTGGCTACAGCGTTGCCCGCACGGTCAAGAGTGGCGTAATTGTAGTAGCCGCGGCCGTCGCGCATGAGCAGATAGCCGTCGGTCGATGTCACGAAACTGCCGTACTCGTCGCCATGGAGCCTGACAGTGACGGTAGTGCCGTCGGGCATCGGGACATTTATAGGATAAGGAGCAGCGGGAACCGCCGACATGTCGATTATGGCACCGGCCATGACAAAGAGTGCGGAAAAACGCTTCACCAGACTTTTTACAGAAAGATTCATTGCGGATAATGATTTTTTTTACACGTGTAAAATGTTTTTTACGCGGTCGGACTGCAAATTTAATGAATTTATAGATGCATCCCCATCCGCATAATGCAAAAATATGCAAAACCGGGCACATAGCTTCATCACTTGACTAAAAATCCCGCACGGAGAGCACAGAGGCCATAGAGAAAAATCTATAGTAGCAGGAGCGACGGCTTTCAACCGTCGTAGATATTAAGATACTTATATTCAATATGATGCGGTTGAAAAACCGCATCTCCTACAGCCTACTCTCCACATAGAATCTGACCGGGAGGGCGGCGCTTTAGGCCGCCGCGCCCCGCTCTGCCTCCACGCTTAGCTCGCCACGGCTGTAGGAGACGCGCTTTCCAAGCGCGTTATGTCAAGATGTGGAAAAACTCACACAGAGCCCGCAGAGCGCACAGAGGCCATCCGACTACGGGGGCCCCGCTCGCGCTGTACGCGCTCTCTGGAGCGCACAGAGCACCCGTGATGGGCTGCACGATGCTCTCAAAAACCGCATTATAATGATTACCATCGCTTTTCATTTTCAACAATTGGAAAGCCGCCTCCCTTGCCATCACAAATTTTCCATATAGTTTTTTTTGCGGAGTTTTGCCCGGCGACAGCCCATTACGGATGCTCTGTGTGCTCCAGAGAGCGCGTACAGCGCGAGCGGGGCCCCCGTAG
>JAHZGZ010000163.1 GCA_019420545.1 Bacteroidales bacterium
CGGGGTTTGACTCGGAGTCGTACCATGCCTTCAGACGGGCATCCTCGTCGACATTGAATATAGCCGTACCGTCGGCATTCGACTGGCCGATGGTAATGAATATCGGCGTCTCGTCCGATACACTCGTCACTTCGCTGGCTCCGGCCTGCAAGGCATTCCATGGAATCAGCATCGCACCTAAGGCAATAAGGTTAAGTTTTTTCATGAGTTGGCTTAGTAAAAGTTGTTAGTATGATTTATATGATTTGTCAGACAATTATTAACAGTCGCAAATGTATAAAAAACCTTTTACCCGCCTTGTTAATTAACACAATTTAACTCCAATTCTATCAAATAAAAAAGCCGCTCCCACACGTCATAAAACGGGGAGCGGCCTTACTCAGTAAATATTATCAGAGTTTGGTTAAAACATCACTTTATCAGAATCGTGCGGCTCTTTCCTCCGCGACGTTCGATATACAAGCCTCGGGCAACCGGCTTACCGCCGAGCCGTATACCGCGCAGATCGTAATACACAGCATCCTCCCCGGCATCAATGCCGACCTCATCGATACCGGATGTACGTATCGTATACGGCTCCGACACCGATTCCGCGCCATTGGCATATACCGCATGCACGCGGAACCGCTCGCCGTCGGCAATCTCCGAAGTGACGAGATCAACTACTTTCAACGGCTCAGCGTTGAGTTTACGCCACTCGGTGCCCTCGGCATCGGTTCCGGCATAAACATCGTAGCCTACAAACTCCGTTTCTACCGGAGCAGCTGAGAATGTCACATTATCCACAAAGAACATGTACGCGTCATGGCTGACATTGCGGATAGCGAAATATTTCGCACCTTCGGGCAGAGCGGCCTCATAACGAGTCCATTGAGCAGCTGCTTTGGGATATGAATCAATCAGAATGAACGACGAGGCGAGCCGGTCGGTAGCAGAATAAAGCACCTGGAAGCTCTCGGGGAATACCATCCCCGAACTGCGGGCGTAGAACGAAACAGTCTGAGCTTTGCCTGAAAGCATCGGCGAGATGAGCCAGTCATCGTTGTCGCGGTCCGACGAATTGATCACATCGATCGATGCCGACATCATGCACTGTCCGCCATGATATGGAGCAAACGAAGCCGTGCCGATCTGCGGGAAGAAACCGTCGTGGTTGTTAAACACCATGAAAGCCATAGGAGTATGCATATTGGGATATGCGTGATAACCGTCGACAATGCCGAGCACGGGGCATCCGTCGCCATCGATAAAGCTCCATTCACCGGCACGGTCGGTAACAAATTCATCGTATGCCTCAAACGACTCGGTTATCTCGCGGTCGGGAAGCGCGGTCATATCGACGGCATTCCATGAGAGTGTGAAGTTGCCTTCACCGGCATTCGCACTAAGTCCGGCAGGAGCAGGCAGCCCGTTGGATGCGACAACGGTTGTCACCTCAGCAGTATTGTCGCTTTCATTCTCATCTCTGGCGACATTGAGACGTGCGGTATAGCTTACAGACTCACCTCCGGCAGCAGCGGGAATAACATCAAATGCATATTCCTTGATTTCGCCGCGCTTCAGACCGTCGCCCTCAGCGCTTCCGATCTCCTTGCCATCGGCAAAAAGCTGCAACGTATAATTGCCTGAGGGGTTGACTCCGAGGTTGCTCACACGTATCGTGCACTTGTGGGCAACACCTTGATGCATTTCATACGGTATGCGCGCACGTGTTATAGCCATATCGTCGGAATATTCATTGCGCACAGCGATATTGTCGACACATATCTTATTGTCGGGGTTCGCGCAGATACCTGTCAGTGAGATGCGGATATCCTGTCCCTTGTAAGCGGCAAGCGATACAAGGGCCTCTTTCCATCCGCGCTCCGCGCCATTGATAGTCATGGTCGCCTCGGTATTGCCGTTGACGGTCACCTCAAAGCTGTCGGAGGCGCCGGGGATAGTATAGTAGAAGAATGAAAGATATGGATTAGATGCATCGGCATCAACATGGATCTTACCGGTACGGAACACCGAACGCGCGCCGACCATATCACCGATAAATGCCATCAGGCCGCCGTCGTCGGTAACCGGAATGATTTCATCGAGTATAAGCTGCTCGAAATAGCCCCAACGGGTATTGGAGCTGACCTCATCGGCTATCACCTCGGCAGTCTGGCCTTCAGTAAGCAAGCCGCCGGGGAAATTCTCGGCATAAGGCATCGCATAAGGAGTGCCGACTGCGACAAGCGGGGTCGAGGCGCCATTGGCCGACACACCGGCGGATGTACGGGCCTTGATGGTAAAGTAAGTGATCTCCTGAGGATCATCGGCTGCAAGATATTCTATCTCAGCCTCAGTACCCGTCAGACCGGTGCCTACTTCCTTCAGACCCGAAGTAATGGTATACGTAACCTGCGAAGATGATATCTCATGCCCATAGATATTGGTCGTAACGGCATCCCAACGGAATTTCAGCTTGCCGGGTGAAGTTTCCTCGACACTGAGTGACACAGGATCGGATGGCGCAGCCACACCTACCCATACGGTCGATTTGGTATCGAAGCCCATACCGTCGGCCGATGCGGGAGTAACAATATATGTATGCAGACCAGTCGCATCGACTTTGTTGGTGACCGTCAGAGCCTGGCCGGGAGTTGCCTGAAGCGTAGCAATCTCCGTATCGTCGCGCTTTACAGTCACAGTCAGCGGCTTGGTGAGCGCGGAGCCATCCATAGCTTTGTCGGGAGCAGTGAAAGCGACAGCCACATCAAGAGCGCCCGAAGCATCAGGCACTACTTTAAAAGCGGTAATCTCGGCTGGAGCCGCAGGCAGTACAGGACGGCTTACCTCGAAGTCGTCGACATAAAGCATAAACATGCCCGGATCGCTCGACGCATGTATGGCGGCATAGTATGTGCCGTCGGTCTCTACCGTAAATATTCCTGAGAAAGTCTGGGGCGAGCGGTTTGCAACAACGGTCTCGGGGATGACATTAACGGAAAGGCCGCCTTTTGTCGCTTCCTTTCCGATATATGCGCCCACACGCTCCGGATAGTCGGAATTGCCGCACCATGCCGTGAAGCTGATACGATAAGTATATCCGGCTTTAAGCTCCATAGGGGGTGTAACAAGGTAATCATCCTTCGGGCATGATGCCGTCGAGGAGAAGTCATTGCGTATCGACACGTATTTATCCGACTTCTCGTAACGCCATGTATAGGTACGGTCGTCGGTATTTATTACGGTGAGAGCCGAGAAGTCGTCAGCCGAGTCAAACGAAGTAGTGAAGGTGTTAGCATCCTTTTTACCCGGATCAGGATCATCGGGATTATCGGGGTTGTCAGGGCCTTCCGAGCCACCTTTACCACCCGTATAGGTCACAGAGATTGCGGTAAATATCGGGCCGCCCATTGTCGAGACGATCTGTACGGAGTTGGCACCCGTAGCATCTTCCCATGTACTCGTATAAGCAGTTTTGTCAATTGTAAATGTACCTTCCGGAATACAGCTTGCAGCTCCGGTACTGAACGTGTTGCTTGCTTTAGGGCTGGTAAGCGAGATGCGGGTAATGTTTATCTTGTCGGTTTTGCCGACAACTTTCATAACGGCGTTCATCGTAAGAGTGACACGTCCGTTGGAAGTCTTATAGCTCGGAGCGGCAAAGGCACCACCCTTATCAAACACAAGCTGGAGGTCGTCGTTGAGCGATATCGGGCTCATATCCACGAGATTCGTGCCCTCCAGTCCAAGAGCGAGGAATTCTGTGGCAAATGTCTGAGGGGTATTGGTGTCACCAGTATCCTCCGCAGAAGCATATACTACGGTTATGTCGGTAAATGACGGAGCGCCCATTGTCGAGACGATCTCCACTGTGTTGGCGCCGGTGGCGTCTTCCCACATGTTGGTAAGAGTAGCCTTATCGATAGTAAAGGTACCCTCCGGAACACACTTCGCAGCGCCTGTGCTGAACATATTGCTCGACTTGGGGCTGGTAAGAGAGATGCGGGTAATGTTTATCTTATCGGTCTTGCCGATGACTTTCATCACGGCATTCATCGTAAGAGTGACACGCCCGTTGGAACTTTTATAGCTCGGAGCAGCAAAGGCGGTACCTTGCTCGAACACAAGCTGGATGTCGTCGTTGAGCGCTATCGGGCTCATTTCTACGAGATTTGTACCCTCTAATCCAAGGTCGGCAAAAGCCACCTTTACCTCCGCGGCCGCCACGGGCAGCGTCAGCAACAGACATAAGAGCACACACAGATAATGCAATTTTTTCATGATCATTAATTGGAAATTGTCTGCAAAAAGAAAATATTATTTGTTGAATATTGGAAAAATTTCATGATTTTCGCCGCTAAATTAGCAATTTGTCGCTATTCCTTAAAATTTATTGACAAAAAAATGTCGACACCCGGAGAAATAGCGGATGCCGACATGATGTATGGCGTTAAACACAGCTGCGATCAGCCGCGCTTGCGTTTTCCAAAGGTGAAGTTGATACCGAACTGCACGTTGGCGTTGACATTGCCCACGGGAATGTACTGCTCGGTGACTTTGTAGAACTGGTAGTCGCTGCCGATGAAGATATTGAATCCGGCGGGATGGAAGTTGATAATCCAGCCGAGCGAGCTGCCGAACGACGAGAGGGCGTAGTTGGCCGACAGGTCAAACCATCCGCAGGGGATAAGGTTGGCCGATACGCGGCCCTCGGTCCAGGAATACATGCCGTCGATACGCTGGGTGAGGAGCAGACCGCCAACGAGGCCCTTCCATACGGGGAGGGTATAGGCGGCGCCGAGGCTTACAGTGGTGCCGAGGCCGGAGGTACGCTTTGCGCCGGTCTCCGTGCGGCGGAAGTTGGTACAGTCCTCGAGGTCGTCGCCGATGTTCTCAAACTGGTTGCCGAGCTTGTTTTCCTCGTAATTGGGATCGGAGGAGTCTACAGCGATATCCTTGAAGCCCTCGAACGACCATGTGGTGGCGGGAGTCTGGGCCTTGACCACATTGTTCCATGTCATCATGCCGAGATTGAGCACGGCGGCGCTCAGTTCAAGTTCGGGGAGAAGCTGATAGGTAGCGCCGAAGTCGAAGCCGAGACCGAAGCCCGACAGTCCGAACGAGTCATAGTCGATATCGCCCCACTCTACCATGTTGGCGTCGGGCGAACTTGCCGGCTCCTTGCCAAGCTCATACTTGGTGGGGACACGCAGACCCTTGCCGGCAGCCACCGACATCTCGCCCTGAGCACGTATCTGCCATATCTGGTCGCTGAGCGTTATGTCCATGTCGCTGATCTTGGCGTTGACATTCGCACCACCGAGGAGCACCTTGACCTTGGCGCCGACACGCAGATCCTTGGTAATGCGGCGGCTGTGGCCGAGAGCGATCTCACCGATCACATTGCCGTTGACGCCGAGATCCTTGAAATTGTAGTGGGTGGAGGCGCCGGTCATACCGCGCTTCATAAAGGCGAACATGTCTTTGGGAATGACAACCGACGCAGTCTGCCGCACGCTGATACCCAATGTGTTGTAGCCCCCGAAACCTCTGAATCCCAACGAAAGGATGTTCACTCCGAACGACTGGGTAAAGTGGTTGCGGTCCTTGAGCTTGTCGAGGAACTGGTCGGTACCCACGGTCGGACTCATGAAGGTAGTCAGCTTACCGCCCCCTATAGGATAGAGGAAGGTGCTCAGACCGATGTTGCTGTTGAGCCCCACGTTGATGCCGCCGAGAGCGGGGAGGGCTAAATATCCGCGCTCGGGAGCGAGGGCCGGATTGAGTTCGTGGCGGAAATTGTAGCCCGGGAGGAAGTAAGCCGAGCGAAGTGCCTCCTGTGCGGTGGCGGTGAATGCAGCCATAGCCACGGTAGCTGCTGCCATTACCTTATATATAGTATGCTTCATTGCGAAATGTGAGTGTGTAATGGTTAGTCGTTGAGATCCACGGTTATGCCGCCGGCGATAGTCACGTTGACTTTTGTGAGGGTAAGCGCCTGTGCCTCATTGAGGGGCGCGCCGGCAATAGGCTCGTCGGCGGTGAAGGAATATTCTATACCGTCGAGACCGGCGAGGTTGTTGACGTCGCTGACTATCTCTACCTTAAACGTGCTTTCCGACGGAGAAGCGAGTGTACCGGCGGCGATATTGCCGTCGACAATCACACGTACCTCACGCGAGCGTGTGCCGTTGGGATCGTCCTTGAATATAGCGCGTGCCGAAGGCTTCATAGACAGGGGGATGGTGTTGGATGCTACCGCGGTGATGTTGACACGCTTGAAGTTGTAGTCCTCGAGATCCTCGTCCCAGCCCTCCTCTATGTCGGAGTAGGTGAAACTGAGCGACGAGCCGAAAGCGAGAGGAGCGAGCACCTCATTTTCGGTAGAGAACTCATAGTCGCGGCCGAGCACGAACTCCACAGGCTCCTGTACAACTTTGGCGGTACAGTTGGTAACCTCCACATAATCGGGAATAGTGGAGATCAGGTCGTTGAGATCGGCGACAGTAACATTGGAAGTGATGTCGCTGCGGTTGCCGTGGCCTGTGCGCGAGATGCAGATTACATTGTGGCCGGGGCGCACACGTACACCGCTTATATTTATGCGCGCAAGCTGGCCGTTGGTGCGCGATACCGAACGCAGTGTCACGCTGACGTCGGCTGACACGCTCGACGAGTTGTCGACGGTAAGATATACCTGCGGATTGGCGATGTCGAGCGTAGTGCGGCCGTCGCTGAGGAAGTCGGGGATGTCGTTGATATCGAACGACGAATCATCGATGGTGATGGTGGGATTCACCACGCCTGTCACGCTTATGATTTTAGCCGACTGTATGGCGAAATCGGTATTGATATTCAGGGACACATTGCCTGCTGAAACTTGGCGTCCCGATACCTCGAGCTGTCCGGTAGTGGAGATTTTACCATCGAAACTGAAGTTGTGATTCACAAGTCCCTGACCGTTGGGGAGCTTGCTGCAGTCGAGCCCCTTGATGCGGATCTCCATGTCGAGCATATCGACCGACGCATCGCGGCTGAATACGAGGTCACTGCCCTGGAAAGCACATGCGGCGTTGGAACGCACAAGCTCAAGTTCGAGCGAAGGGTCGAAAGCAACGCGGAATCCCTGCTTTATGGTTGCATTGACATTGGTGCCGTTGAGATCTACCCACATGCGGAATGTAGCGTCGACATTGGTACCGACACGGTCGAGGCGCACAAGATCGCGGTTCACGTTGTTCTCACTCATGTGGATGGTATTCTCGATGGCGTTGATTTTCTGGTTAAGTCCGGATGCGGCCTGACTGCCACCGATAATTATGCCGAATGTAGGGAGAGTAACGCCGCCGGGCACTGTGAAATGTACGGGAATCTTTTGGGTAGCGCCGGGAGCGGTAAGATTAGTAAGACGTACCTCATCTACCGAAAATACGGTATGGCTGCCCTCGCCGCTCTGCACAAGCACGTAGTCGCCTTTCGCCAGGCCGTAAAGCTCGCCGTCGGGACGTATCGAACTGCTGCCGTCGTCCGACAGGTTCATGATTTTCTTCATACTGTAAGGGGCAACGCTGCTCGACGGGAGGGTCAGTTCGCCGCCTACCTCCATTGTCATGTCGATATCCTGCGAAAGGTCATAATCATGATCGATACAACCCTGCACTCCGATCATCGCACCTATAGCCAGCAGGCTATAGACACCTCTGTGATAATGCATCATATAAATGGTTTATAATTATTAATTTTTCAAAAATATGGCTGCAAATTTAGTACATTTCCTCCACATAATCGGCATATAAGGCAAAAATATATTACAAAACATCAAAATTAATGTTTTTATGTGAAATAAAGTTAACAAAACATTCTCCACGTTTATCGCGTCGCCGCTATATATTGCAATTTGCGTCGATTTTTTAACGTTTAATTCGCACAAATATGCGACAGATTTCATAACTTTGCAACACACTCTTCCTCTTTCCTCACTGATTGACAATGAACCAGATACTACGACAATTTCTGTTAGTGAATGTAAGATGCATATTGTCGGTAGTGGCAGTCTTTTTACCGGCCGTACTGATAGCCGGAGACCTTGCTGTAGGGGCCGCACGCACCGACATATACAAGCCTGTGCTTGACGGAAAGCGCGTGGCGCTCCTGTCAAACCATACAGGCATTCTTCCCGACGGCCGACATACACTTGACGCCATGCTCGGTGCAAGCGTAAACGTGACACGGCTGCTATCGCCCGAACACGGATTCCGAGGCACTGCCGATGCAGGAGAACATGTGGCGACATCAGTCGACCGTGCGACAGGACTCCCCGTAATATCGCTCTATAGCGGCGGCTCCACGGGCCTCACCCCGGGGTGCCTCGACAGCATAGATGCCGTGGCAATCGATCTGCAAGATGTAGGCGTGCGATTCTACACTTACCACATCACCATGATAAAGGTGATGGAAGGGGCGGCTCGCGCCGGAATTCCGGTAGTGGTGCTCGACCGTCCCAATCCTCTCGGAGGAATTGTCGACGGCCCCGTCCTCGACATGAAGCTGCGCTCGGGCGTCGGGCGCCTGCCTATACCCGTGATACACGGAATGACAATGGGCGAACTCGCTTTGGCAGCCAACGGTGAAGGTTGGCTCGACGACGGCTTGAAATGCGATCTTACAGTGGTGCCATGCCTCGGCTATACCCACTCGACACGCTACGATCTTCCGGTAGCTCCGTCGCCCAACCTGCGCTCGACCAAGGCGATAGGCCTCTACCCGTCGCTCTGCCTGATGGAGGGAACCGTGGCAAGCGTAGGGCGCGGTACCGACTCCCCCTTCACCATCTACGGACACCCCGACATGGAGCCCCGCGGATTCACATTCACCCCGCGCAGCATGCCCGGAGCCAAGCAACCGCCATGTCTAGGCAAGATATGTAACGGCGTGGATCTCGGCGGCATTTCCGACGAAGAAGCTCTCGCAACGGGCTTCGACCCGGCGTATGTGATCGACGCATACACCCACATGCGACGCGGAGCCGACAAGTTTTTCAGCAAATTTTTTGACCGCCTCGCGGGCACTCCGGCTCTGCGGCGCATGATAATGCTCGGCGCACCAGTCGACAGCATCAGAGCGTCGTGGGCACCCGACATAGAGCGCTTCACCCGGCTGCGCGAACGTTATCTCCTCTATCCACTTTAAATACTGTACCATGGCACGCGACCTTTTCTCCCGTTACATCTGGCTCATCGACACCATAAAACGCTACGGCGCGCTTACCCGCGATCAGATAAACCAGCTATGGATACGCTCGTCGTTTTCCAACGGCGAACCTATGCCCCGACGCACATTCTATGCCTACCGCAACGCCATAGAAGAGCTTTTCAAGGTAAATATCGAATGTAATCCCTCGACATTCGAGTATTATATCGCCCACAGCGACGAGCACCACGAGAGCGTGATGAACTGGCTGCTTAACTCGGCATCGATAGGCAACTTGCTCAACGATGCCCGCGACATCGGCGACAAAATATTCCTCGAGAACGTGCCGTCGGCCCGACAGCACCTGTCGATGGTGGTCGACTCGCTGAAGGAACGCCGCCCGATAAAGTTCTCATATCACCCCTATTCCCGCATCAATCCCACCCCCGACATAGTGGTAGAGCCATATTTCCTGAAGATATTCAAGCAGCGCTGGTATCTGACAGGACGCAACGTGAAGGAGGACACCATCAAGACCTATGCCCTCGACCGCATAACCGAGGCCACATTGTTGGCATCAAACTACGAAATCCCCGCCGATTTCGACGCCGAGGCATACTTCCACGACAGCTATGGCATAGTCTTCGACGAGGGCGACGTGAAGCGCGTGGCCCTACGCACCGATTCGCGACAGGCTAAATATTTCCGTTCGGTGCCGCTCCACCATTCCCAGCAGGAAGTGATCCACGACAGCTACTCGATATTTTACTTCAAGATAAAGCTCACCCCCGACTTCGTGCAGGAACTTCTTTCCTACGGTCCTAAGGTAACGGTGCTCTCACCGCCGGAACTGCGGGCCATCATGGTCGACTCGCTGCGCAAATCCCTCGACTCCTACTCCGACACCTCCCTGTTTCCCGAACCGTGATATGCCGTAAGCGCCACCTCTTGTGCGTGCTTATCATTTCGATTTATCACAATAGCAATAATATTGTCACAATTTTTTAGTATATTTGCGCCACTCTGTCAACAACGCCAACATCACCCGCCTTACAGATATGACAAAAGAAGAACGCCATTCACTCATAATCGACACACTCATCAAGCACGAGTCAATAATGGTCTCCGACCTCTCGTCGCTTCTGGCAGTGTCGGCCGTGACAATACGCAAGGATCTCACCGAACTTGAAAAGGAAAACAAACTTTACCGAAGCCATGGTAAGGCAATTCTGATCAATCCCTATATCAACAACCGTTCGGTCAACGAGAAAGAAAAACTCTACCGTGAGGAAAAGAAACTGATCGGAAAAGCCGCAGCCTCGCTCATCACCAAGGACGACTCAATCATCATCGCCTCGGGAACAACCGTTCTCGCTATGGCGCGCTCGATACGCCCCATTCACAAGCTTACGGTAATTTCAGCATCACTTCAGGTATCGGAAATTCTCGGCAGCAACGAGGCTATAGAGGTAGTACAACTCGGTGGATCGCTCCGCCACAGCTCGCTATCCACCGTAGGCAAATATGCCGAAGCTCCCCTCGCCGACTTCTCGTGCAGCAAACTGTTTCTCGGTGTCGACGGCATAGACCTTGACTTCGGAATCACAACCACTGACATCCGCGAGGCCGACCTCAACAAGGTGATGATGCGGTCGGCCCAGAAAACAATCGTGCTTGCCGATTCGTCGAAGTTCCGCCGCCGCGGCTTCAGCAAGATCGCCAACATGGACGAGGTGGATCTCATCATTACCGACTCGCATATCTCCGACAAGAACGCACAGCGTATCGAAGAACTTGGCATTGAACTCACAGTAGTTCCCGACGAGTTTCACGACATACGCGCGCTCGCTATCATCAACGCTGAAAGCCTCGCCGTAGGAGAGGCCTGACGCAGACTCGCCGCACAAGCGAGCACAGTGGCGCCGGTAGTGACCACATCATCGACAATCAACACATGCAGCCCGTCGGTCTCGACGGGCCGCACTGTTTTATACAGCGACTGGGCGTTCTCCCATCGGGAGAACGCACCTCGGTGGGTCTGAGTGTCGTGGCCGCGCACGGCAACAAGGTTATGCATCACAGGCAGACCGGTAACGTCGCTGACACCACGTGCCACCCACTCGGCCTGGTTGAAGCCGCGCCGCATGCGCTTGAATACATGCATCGGCACCGGAATAATGGCATCGATATCGTCGAAAAAGCCCTCATCGCACAGCATCCCGGCATACCTGCGCGCCAGCCAGCGCAGTATGCCCGGGCGCCCATGATATTTGGCATGCTGCACAAGCCGCGCAAAAGGCGCTCCGCGGTCGTAATGGCAATATGCCACGGCACGTTCGAGCGGCACGGAACCGATAAGTTTTTCCTCCAGCGGATTGGGCGACATAAGATGCATGTCGGTAACGGGCAGCCTACTGCGGCAGTGCAGGCACAGGATCTCCTCGCCACCGACCAACGAACATCCGCACATGGCGCATACACGCGGAAACATCATATCGGCGACCGCGCCTACTGTCAAGTTAATCAACCCGTTCATCATCTTCTCCTGTCTCGTCGGCAATCTGTCGGGCAGCCTCGCGCACGGCACGGGCGGCAAGCGAGGTCTCATATCCGGCCGCGACAAGCGAACGGAGCACCTTCACCCCCTCCTCATATCCGGTATCGGTGCCGCCGAGACGCATAAGCCGGGCACGTGCGGCATGCAGCAGTCCGGCATAATACCGGTCAGCGTCGATTTCTTCGGCCACGGCTTCGCGTGCCACATCCGACGGTATGCGCTTGGAAGCAAGCCCCATAAGAATCTTGCGACGCCCCCAATGGTTGAACTGCCACTTGTCGCGCACATAGGCATGGGCGAAGCGCTCGTCGTCAACAAATTTCCTGCGGCGCAACGACGTCAGAATGGCTTCGGTATCCTCCGCAGAGATACGCCATCTCATGAGCTTGCGACGCAATTCGTCGGTACAGCGCTCCGACTTCGCACAAAGCGCCTCCAGACGCTCCTGCGCTTTATCGGGCGAGATCTCTTTTCTGCTTATCATATTGGGGAGGTATATGGGTAAATGATAATTTCTGTGGATTGCTTACAAGGGAGCTATTCTTATCAGTCATCTTTTCGGCCGGTGGCGAAGCGCAAACGCCCGGCAAAATCGCGGTGGGTGGCTACATCGACAAGTCCGGCATCGCGCATGCAACGGGCCACACTTTCGGCGCCGGCAGGATCAAGCTCTACATATAGCATACCTCCGGGGAGGAGCGACTTGGCAGCATATGCCGCAATTGGACGGTAGAATCTCATGGTATCGTCGTCGGGCACAAACAGGGCCATATGAGGCTCATAGTCGAGTACGTTGGCATCCATCGCGGCGCTGTCATGTTGCGGTATGTACGGTGGATTACTTACTATTATATTATAGAGAGGCCCGGCATGAGGAGTCATATTCAGCACATCAGCACACTCGAAGTCAACCTTTACATGCTGCAAAGCGACATTCTCACGCGCCACCTCAAGCGCTTTCGAGGAAATGTCGACGGCATCGACACGTGCGAACGGCAATACGCGGGCAAGCGTCACGGCTATGCATCCGGAGCCTGTGCATAGATCCATCACCCGCAGATCGCTGCGCGTGCCCCATCGGTCAACGATCATATCGACTAGCTGGGCCGTCTCAGGCCGTGGAATCAGCACTTCGGGTGTAACCTTCAGCTGCGCGCCATACCATTGTGTATGGCCGTAGATGTATTGTATAGGTTCACCTTTGAGCAGACGCGCCACGATTCCGTCGATGCGCGCCAAGCTCTCCGGAAGCACCTCTTCATCGCGCTTCAGCACCACATCTACCGGACTCAGCCGCAGCGACTCCTCCATGATGACGCGGGCAAGCGCAGACCCCTCACCCGCTCCATAACGGGTTACAAGCGCTTTCTTGAGACGATCGGCAAGTTCGCCCACTGTAGCTTTTTCCGGTAAAATCCTGGTTCCCATACTCGTCTGTTTTTGACAATGACAGCATGCGCCCGCAATTACATCGGCATGCTCCCTACAAAGATAGCGATTTGCATCTTTTCAGCCTCGCCTTTCCAAAATTTTCTTCCACGCCACCACTCGCCCCGAATCTGTAAAATCAATCTGAGAGCTCGCCGATGGGCTGCCCGCTCTCCTACCCTCCCTAAAAACCGGTAGCGCGGCACCCTTGCGGGCGTCGCGCTACCTTATTTATTGGCTCTTAAAGCAAGCGATTACTTGCCGGCGAGCTTCTCCTTGAGAGCGGCGAGTTCCTGAAGATCACCGAGAGTTGTCTTCTCGATGGGAGTGTTGAGTACGGGCTGCTCCTCACGACGGTTGTTCTGACGACGTGCCTTGCGGGCCTCGTTCTTCTCGGCCTTAGCCTCATCCTCGAAGATACGGCTGTGGCTAAGGAAGATACGTTTGTTGTCCTTATTGAACTCGATTACCTTGAAGTCGAGCTTATCGCCAACCTTGGGCATCGAGCCGTCCTGCTTAACGAGGTGCTTGGGAGTAGCGAAGCCTTCCATGCCGTGGTCGAGCGAGATAACAGCACCCTTGTCCTGCATCTCTACGATGGTACCTTCCTGGATCGAACCGGGGGTGAAGATAGCCTCCAGACCTTCCCAAGGATTCTCCTCGAGCTGCTTGTGGCCGAGAGAGAGACGACGGTTGTCCTTGTCGATTTCGAGAACGACAACCTCGATCTCAGCACCGAGCTGGGTGAATTCAGAAGGATGCTTAACCTTCTTGGTCCAGCTGAGGTCGGAGATGTGGATCAGACCGTCTACGCCCTCCTCAATCTCAACAAATACACCGAAGTTGGTGAAGTTGCGAACCTTGGCGGTATGCTTCGAACCGATGGGATAGCGTACTTCGATATCTTCCCAGGGATCCTTCTTGAGCTGCTTGATGCCGAGCGACATCTTGCGCTCGTCGCGGTCGAGGGTGAGGATCACGGCCTCTACCTCGTCGCCGACCTTCATGAAGTCCTGTGCGCTGCGCAGGTGCTGGCTCCACGACATCTCGCTAACGTGGATAAGGCCCTCTACACCGGGGGCGATCTCTACGAATGCGCCGTAGTCAGCCATTACTACTACGCGGCCCTTGACCTTGTCGCCGACCTTGAGTTCAGCGTCAAGAGCATCCCAGGGATGGGGCTGCAGCTGCTTGAGACCGAGGGCGATGCGCTTGCGCTCGTCGTCGAAGTCGAGGATTACAACGTCGAGTTCCTGATCGAGCTTTACAACCTCTTCGGGGTGACTTACGCGGCCCCAGCTCAGGTCGGTGATGTGGATCAGGCCGTCTACGCCGCCAAGGTCGATGAACACACCGTAGGTGGTGATGTTCTTCACTACGCCCTTGAGCACCTGGCCGCGCTCGAGCTTCGATATGATTTCTTTCTTCTGCTGTTCCAGCTCGGCCTCGATGAGAGCCTTGTGGCTGACAACAACATTCTTGAATTCCTGATTGATCTTTACGACCTTGAACTCCATGGTCTTGCCCACGAAGATGTCGTAGTCGCGGATAGGCTTAACGTCGATCTGCGAGCCGGGGAGGAAGGCCTCGATGCCGAATACGTCGACAATCATGCCGCCCTTGGTGCGGCACTTGATAAAGCCCTTGATTACCTCGTCGTTCTCCAGAGCCTGGTTGATGCGCTCCCAGCTGCGCGACATGCGAGCCTTGCGGTGAGAGAGGATCAGCTGACCCTTCTTGTCCTCCTGGTTTTCGATAAATACCTCTACGGTGTCACCGACCTTGATGTCGGGATTGTAGCGGAATTCGTTTACGGGGATGATGCCGTCGCTCTTGTAGCCGATGTTAACCACTGCCTCACGCTTGTTGAGGGCGATGATGGTACCTTCGATTACTTCTTTGTCCTTTACGGTGTTAAGCGACTCATCATAAGTCTTGGTGAGTTCTTCGCGGCTCTTTGCGCCTTTCTGTTCGCCTTTTTCATAGGCTTCCCAGTCGAAGTCCTCGATGGGTGAAGTTTTAATTTCTTCGTTCATTAAAAAGGTTAATAAAAGAAGTTAATTAATTGCACGCAACCCACAGGCGGCACCGCAGAATCCACACCCGCTCCGGCTATTAGCACGGCCTCGCCACACCCCTCACAGGATACGCACCAGCCATGCCTCAGCACCGTCTCGGCCACATTTCCTGCCAAGCGCCTTCGGGCGCTCTTCGCCCCTCTGCATTGCGTCCCGCAAAGTTACTACATAACTTTCGTTTACACAAATACTTCCGCCCGAAATTCCGATTATTCGCGATAAAAAACTACCAGATTTGGAGTTTTGGCATTTTCTATTCAGGATATGCCATAAAATATCTACTGCAAATTATTTTCTCGGATAATATTCTATCCGATTCGTTGATCCCATTAAAATCGTCCGCAACAGCAATTTGGGGGATCGGCTCACTTACTTCCCGAATAAGCGAGCGTCCAAATCCCTTCCATCTTACATTATCATATAGTCCCATACAATCCAGTACTGTAGGATAAACATCTATCTGGCCAATCGTATCCCTCTGGAGACCTATTTTTTTCTCCACAGGATTATTCATAACCATAAAGAGTGCATTATCATTCTTATAATGCGCCGGTAAAAACTCAGCGGGAGCAGTGTGATCGGATGCTATTACAATAAGAGCATTCTCATATTTCCCTATCTTTTTCAAATTTTCGATAAACCTCCCCAAGACTTTGTCGAATTCATGACAAAGCGCTAAGTAAACAGCTTCCGATGGATTCATTGCCGGATTATTTTTCACAACCTCCGGAGCAATTACAGACAAATATGGGGTATGCATACCCAACGATGTAACGAACATATATGAATGTGCATTATTTTTCTCGATCAAACTCCGCAATGCTTGTTCAAAAATAATTGAATCTTCACGCATTTTGTAAATATTATTTTCGCCAACCGAAACGATCCCACTTATAAGTTCATCATATCCATAACTCTTAGTAGTTGTGCGATGATTCCATGAATTATCCTTTTCGCCAATAACCTCCCATTTCAGAAAAGAGTCAGGCAGACTTTTAGCTATCGATGGATAAGGAGCATCGCCAAAATGCGTAACTACCGGGAACTTGCGGGGCGGTATGAGTCCGGTATTATACATAAACTGTCCATCGGAACTTCCTCCTGTTCCCACCTGTGTACGCATATTTATCCAAGCCACAGTTTTAGGATAATGAATCGAATCTTCTGCAAACGCCTTCATATTCGGCATTACATCAACACAATCGCCATTCTTATCTATAAATGATTTATAAATGGCTGATGAATTAAGTGATTCAACCACAATAAATATTAAATTTTCTATCTTATCTCCGTTCTTAATCGAATCATTCCGAATTGCCAAAACAGGGAATTTTCGATTTATTTCATTTTCCAAGTCATAGGTAAGTTCAATCTCATCAACAGGTGAAATAAACGTTCTAACGTAACTTCCCACATATGTATACCCTCTCACAAATCCAATAAATGCCGGAAAAACACAATCGCGATAGTCGGCAATATATTCTTTTATTGTTGCACCTACAGACATCACAGCACCATGATATACATATCTATTCCGTATGGCTTTAGCCAACGACATAGCAAGAAGGCTCATAATTATTATACCCAATACAACTCTAGCCCTCCAACTATACCTAACCGACTCAATTTCTCTACGCCAATAAACATACAATAACACATATCCCCCAAAAATTAATCCGATCAAAATATGCTTCATTTCAATAGCTGATATTGCACATTTCAAAACCGTGTTATCAAGCAACTGAGGATTGGCAATGACACTTGGCGACATATAATCCCCAAAAAATGGATAATACCATAGATTCAGATACATTGTTACAGTAATCATACCTGCTACCACAAGCTCAATCCATCGGTATCGACGAGGCAAAAATACACATGGTAGCACAACGATTGCGGCATCACCTATTACATTAAATAAATATGTTACAATCGTACCTTTAGAGTAAGTCCAGAACGTCCAGCCATACATTAAAGAAAACTGCAATAACAATCCGATATACAGAACAATCAAGAAACAGACGGATTTATCGACCTTTAAGGTATTGATTTTATTCATGAATTATAATCAGTTATATCGTTATTTAAAATTTAAAACCGAGTGATTACCCTCTTAATAATCCGATATAATATTCTTGGTGAAAACCAATCTAAAAAACGGAGAGGAGATTGGCATCCGAGCCATTTACGATACCTCGGCAACGATTCATAATACGCATCAATAATTGCATTATATTGTATTGATTCCCATTCATTAAAGCCCATCTTATATCCATAATATCGCTTATGATATTTCATATATTCCTTCAATTCCTTTTTAGGACAAAACATCGAATCAAAATCTGCCGGCATACAATAATCACTATCCTCGATAAATGTCTTAAGATAAGCAGTTAATCCATAAATAGCAAGAGGATCGGAAGACGAGGTTATCAACGGATGATAGGCCACATCTACTAGGGTTACATTATCACATGTTTTAGCTAAGAACACGCCGATCTGTGGCATATTCGTTGCTGCACTACGTTCCAAAACCACATACGAAGCATCAGATGCCAATATAAGGTTATGTGCAGTAGAGCCAGAGTATGTCATTATTCTATTTGCACGATCCATTTTACAGATCAACTCTGTAAGTGTAATCTCTTCAGGATAGATTATTTCAAAACCATTTTCGGCGAACAACCTATCAATATATTCTATATTAATCTGCCTCCCTCGGCATGAACTTAAATGGGCTCGAGACAACAATAAATTATTTGACTTGTTAAAATACTGTTTATTAACACTCAATGCTCTATTTCTAACGCAATCAAAAATCCCCATAAATTCGTTTGAGTAGGATAACATAAACTCAAACGCCAAATCTGGTATATATAATTCTTCAAAACATGTTTTACTTTCCAATAAAACAACCTTTTCCGAGATTCCGGCTAATTTAAAAAATTCTTGAAAATTTCCTTTAACATTTACAGGGTCATTATCCGGAACAAAAAATACAATTCTTTCAAAATCCGACAAGTTAATCTTAGAATTATATATAGGCCACAACCGAGCAGTTGTATTTAAAAGGAAATGCCCCCATTCTCTCCTATAAAATCCGCCATATAATGTCTTCCCCTCAAGCATCCCATTTTCAGTGCTCTCTTGAGAAATCTCCGCCACATAATCACAATCATCTATCAAAAGATTGCTATCAGGAACTATATAAGGGCATGCCCCACGTGGAGTTAGGCATACCTTCTCCAATTTTCTAATACTCAAATCCCCAGTTTTATTCTCATATCCTGCTATGATCCTCCCTATACATTCCTGTTTAGAGGCACGTATATACTTCTGATGTAATAATCCGTCTTTCATTCGATCCATTTATTCTGACAATGTTATTTTTTTACAAATTTAAAATTTTCCTTTTCGCAATCCTAATCCAAAGCCACGATCACCTCTTTTTATGTTGTAAAACATATATTTAACAGAGTTTAACCAAGGCGTTAAAACGCACTCCGGAAGAGGATTTTTGGAGGGTTTTGCAGGCTAAAACGGTCAGTATCAACGGGTAGATTTGCACACATCGAGGATTTTTCGTACCTTTGTGCCGTGGAAATAAAATTCCGCTCCGGGCTCTGGCCCGGAAACGAGCCGGCAGAGGCCGGCCCGCGCCGAAAATCGGCAACAGCCCGCCGAGGCTCCACGCCCGCAGCTATCTACACTTGCACACATTGAGATCAGAGAGAAACCAGACCTCCAGAGGTCTGTTCAAACGCGGAACGCGGCAATCCTCCGAAAAAGCCAAGACGGGACTGTAAGTGCTAATATTAATTCAATCTGATGAAGAAAACAATGTTTATCATTGTGATCTTCGCCGCTCTAATCGCCCTGTTTACCGCAGCGACCGACCGCGCCGTCGATGGCACCAAAGGCTTCAAGGCTCCGGTATTCAAAATCGAGCGTGCCGACTCGCTCGTGCAGCTCGACAATCTCAAGGGCGAGTGGGTGCTCCTCCAGTTCTGGAGCTCGGCCGACGCCTCATCAAGGCTCGCCGCAAAAGAGTACTCGCGTCTACACAGCGCCGTAAACCAAGGCGCAGGACATGAGCGATTCCGTCACCTGGCGGTCAATTTCGACCGTTCATCAAGCCTTTTTCGTGAGATAGTGCGCAGGGACGGTCTCAATGCGAAGTCGCAATTCCACGTCGCGGATGACGCTATGCGAGGCAATCTCGCCAAAAGCTACCACCTCGACGCCGGCATGAAGGCATTCCTTATTAATCCCGACGGAAAGATCGTTGCCGTCAACCCTTCATCCGAAACAATCAAAGAAGCCATATAACCGGCTTCCGCCCCGCTATCAGGGGCAAACGTAGCAGAAAATTCAAGCAACGACCGCAGGCGGCTACAGAGGTACCGCAATTACTTATCCTTACACACAGAGAAAACGCCTACGGTCTGACCAAAACCCATCGTTCACCGCGCAATCCGGCGCGATGAGCGATTTTTTTTGTGCGATTTTATGTATCCCTACGCCAATCTCTCACATATCCGTTGCCGCCAATTTCATTATTTTTCGCTAACTTCGCGCAAAAGAATCATTTATCACATATCGCAATGTCAGAAAAAAAATCGCACGGCAACGTCACTCCCGACGGGATTGACGCAACCACAGCCGACAACGGCCCCGCAGGCCTCCCGGAAAACGCCTTCCGCGAGCTTGCCGCCGACGAAGCCTACACCCCCGTGATGCATCCGGCCCACGACTATCCCGAAGTCACCCCCTACTCCGTGGGAATGGGTCTCGTGCTCGCCGTAATCTTCTCGGCGGCAGCAGCCTACCTCGGACTGCGCGTAGGCCAGGTATTCGAAGCCGCCATCCCCATCGCCATCATCGCCGTAGGCCTCAGCGGAGCCCTCGGCAAGCGCAACGCCCTCGGCCAGAACGTCATCATCCAGTCGATCGGCGCATGCTCGGGCGTAATCGTTGCCGGAGCCATCTTCACCCTCCCGGCCCTCTACATCCTCCAGGCCAAATATCCCGAGATCACGGTCAACTTCCTCGAGATATTCTGCTCGTCGCTCCTCGGCGGCATACTCGGTATACTCTTCTTCATCCCCTTCCGCAAGTATTTCGTGAAGGATATGCACGGCAAATACCCCTTCCCCGAAGCCACCGCAACCACACAGGTGCTCATCTCAGGCGAAGGCAAGGGAGCTGAGGGAGGCTCACAGGCCAAGACACTCGTCATAGCATCGCTCATCGGCGGCGTCTACGACTATCTGCTCGCCACCTTCGGATGGTGGGCCGAAAACGTCACCTCCATAGCATCGCAATGGGGCGCAACGCTCGCCGAGAAGACCAAGCTCGTGTTCAGCGTCAACACCGGCGCCGCGCTCCTCGGCCTCGGCTACATCATCGGCATACGCTACGCCTTCATCATCTGCGCCGGCTCGTTCTTCGTATGGTGGGTGCTCATACCGCTTATCGGCACCTACGGCGCTCCCGAAATCACATCGCTCGCTCCCGGCGCCATCTTCAGCGACTATGCGCGCCTCATCGGCATCGGCGGCATCGCCATGGCCGGTGTGCTCGGCATCATCAAATCGTGGGGCATCATCGTGCAGGCCGTAGGCCTCGCCGGACGTGAGCTCAAAGGCAAGAGCGGAGCCGTAAAAGAAGTACGCTGGCAGACCGATATCTCCATGAAGGCCATCGTCTACATGACCGCCGTCGCCCTCCTCGCCGTGCTCCTCTTCTTCTGGTTCGGCGTCATCCACTCCTTCTGGCAGGCCCTCGTGGCATGGGTTGTGGTAGCCGTCATCGCCTTCCTCTTCACCACCGTCGCCGCCAACGCGATCGCCATCGTAGGCAGCAACCCCGTGTCGGGCATGACCCTGATGACTCTCATCATCGCCTCGGCCATATTCGTGGGCGTAGGCCTGAGCGGCACCTCGGGCATCGTGGCCTCAATGGTAATCGGCGGCGTTGTCTGCACCGCCCTCTCCATGGCCGGAGGATTCGTCACCGACCTCAAGATCGGCTACTGGCTCGGATCGACCCCGCGCAAGCAGGAGAGCTGGAAATTCCTCGGCACACTCGTCTCAGCTGCCACCGTCGGGGGCGTGATCCTCGTGCTCAACAAGGTATACGACTTCTCCAACCCCGACATCATCGCCGCACCCCAGGCCAACGCCATGGCACGCGTCATCGAACCCCTCATGATGGGCGGCGACACCCCTTGGATCCTCTACATGGCCGGAGCCATTCTCGCCCTCATCCTCAATTGGCTCGGCGTTCCGGCCCTCGCATTCTGCCTCGGCATGTTCATCCCCCTGCAGCTCAACACCCCGCTCCTCGTAGGCGGTGCCATCGCATGGTGGGTAGGCTCGCGCTCTAAGGACGAAAGCCTCAACTCGGCACGCCGCGACCGTGGTACGCTCATTGCATCGGGCCTCATCGCCGGAGGTGCACTCTTCGGCGTGTTTGCCGCGCTGACACGCTTCTGCGGATTCGAATACACCAATCCCCTCCCCGAGTCAACTACACAGACCCTCGGCATTGTGCTCTACGTGCTGCTGATGGCCTACCTCGTCTGGGACTGCATGCGCGCACGCAAGGCCTGACAGCAACCTCGTCCGGATCAATCACTCCGGAATCAACACAATCCGAAATAACCATATTTCGTGAACATACATTCCAATCCCACACAATCGGGGGTCAACCGCAGCATCCTGCGCCTTGCGGTGCCCTCGATTGTTACTAATATCACCACCCCGCTGCTCGCCCTTATGGATGTGGCCATCGCAGGACATATGGGCGCACCCGTCTATATCGCCGCCATAGCCGTCGGCGGTTCGATGTTCAACATGCTCTACTGGCTCTTCGGATTCCTCCGCATGGGCTCAAGCGGAATGACGGCCCAGGCCTACGGGCGCAATGACCGCGCCGCCATGGCCACAGTACTGCACCAGGCGCTTCTCGTGGCCATTCTTGTCGGACTGTTGATGATCGCCCTGCAGTCGCCGCTCTGCACGCTCATCCTGCGCTTCATGGATACCGACGCCGCCACCTCACGTCTCGCCGCCGACTACTTCCACATACTGATATGGGGCGCACCGCCCTATCTGGCCACATTCGCCCTCTCCGGCTGGTTCCTTGGCATGCAGAATTCGCGCGTCACCATGTGGTGCTCGATACTCATCAACATCACAAACATCGCTGCGAGTCTCACCCTCGTATATCTGTTCCACCTCGGCATCCCCGGCATAGCCGCAGGCACCCTCATCGCCCAGTGGACCGGCTTCATAACCCTCTTTATACTTGCCGCGCGGCAGCTCGGTCGTCAGCAGGCGCCATGGAGCGAAATTTTCCGTATCCCGCAACTCAAACGCTTCTTCAGGATAAATACCGACATATTCCTGCGCACCGTATGCCTGGTGGCGGTAACCATGTGGTTCACACGCATGGGTGCCGTGCAGGGCGACCGCATGCTCGCCGTCAATGCCCTGCTCATGCAGTTCTTTACCCTGTTCTCCTACTTCATGGACGGTTTCGCATTTGCCGGCGAAGCCCTTACGGGACGATATACCGGAGCCGCCGACACCGCTATGCTCCGCCGCTCAGTCCGCGCCCTCCTCGCCTGGGGCACCGCAGTGGCCATCATTTTCTCGGCCATCTATCTGCTATGCGGCGATCTCCTGCTCAATATTCTCAGCTCCGACCGCGGTATCACTGCCATGCCCCATGAATACCTCGGATGGGTAGCCACCGTGCCGGCAGCAGGATTCCTCGCCTTCACGTGGGACGGCATCTTCATCGGAGCGACCGACACGCGCCGCATGCTTCTCTCCATGTTCATAGCCACCGTCGCATTTTTTATCGTAGAGGCCATCGCCTTCCCGCACCTCGCCAACCACGGCCTATGGCTCGCTTTCCTCATCTACCTTCTTCTGCGCGGCCTCATCCTCACCATCTTCTACCGCCGCTCCTGAATCTACCATCCCTGCTGCTATCCACAACCCTATTTCACCTTTTTTCCTCTGCTTATAAGGTTCAGCCTCATCCTTATTTCTTCCCGGCCGCAAGCTCGGCGTCAGTCTCAATCCCTCACAAAGAAAGAGCGCAGCCCTTTTGCAAGGAAGCTGCGCTCTGGTGTTTTTTCTCGGTTTCAGGTATACTGCGGTGCCATGGTTTCCCGGCTCCGTCTGAAGGTTAGCAAAGAAGATGAATTAGGATAAACGGGGCACCCGTGAAAGGGTGCCCCGGGGTTATAATATTAGGGATCTAAAATTATTCGGTATAGAATTTGAGAGTGTTGTTCTCAACCTTCTCTTTCTCCATCATGATGCCGATAAGATTCTGCATCACGGCCTGCGAGCCAAACTGCTGGTTGAAGCGTGCGGCATTCTCCTCGTAGTTGTAGGGACGGCCCTGATTGTCGATTTCATATACGGTGTAGACATACACGGCGTTGTTGCCCTGTACCGGTTCCGAAAGCTTACCCTTGGGGGTTACAGGCACCTGACCGAGCAGGGTCGATTCCATCACGCCGATACCGGGGATGTACATCTGACCGAAAGTAACCTCGGTAGAGTCAACCTGCGAGCCAAGCAGCTGGGCATAACCGTTGATATCGCTTGCCTTGCCCTTGATCTGGCCGATAAGAGCGGCAGCCTTCTTGTCGTTGCGCACCTTCTGGGTGAGAGCCGAGGTGATGGTCTCGTCCTTGAGAGGCATGTAGCCGGGCTTTATTACCTCGGTAAGAGCCGCTACGATAAGGTGGTCGTTCTGGTTGTCCTGAAGGATGGGGCTTACCTCACCCGGCTTGGCGTCCATCACCCACTTCACTACGTTGCGGGTATAGGGCACATTGCCGATCATATAGGAGTTGGCGGTAACGGTAGCGGGCTGAAGGGTATAACCGGCGGCGATAGCCTTGCTCATTGTCAGGGAGTCGGCATTGGTGATACCGCTGACGAAAGCCTGAAGATCCTCGTTGAGCTTGTCGATAGTGGCATCCGAGGGATACACCTTATAGTTTACGGTAGCATAGTCGTAGATGGTCACAGGAGCCTTCTTCGAGTTCACGCGGATAATGCTTGCCATGTTAGCGGCGCTGTCGGCGATGAAATAGCCGCTGCCGGCCTCAAGTATGCGGGTCTTGATATCATTGTCGGGCGCCGAGGCGAGGGTCTGCCACAGATCCGACTGGCTGTTGAGCACGCCGGGAGCCGATGCTACGTCGGCGGCAGTCTTGCCCGAGTTGAGCTGTGCAAGGAGCGAGTCGCGGGCAGCGCCATCCCCCTGGAACTGAATTATGTCGAGATTGACTGAATCCACTGCCACTTTCTTGCCGATGAGCTTGGCGATAGTGAATTCATCGTCGATATAGCTTATCTGTGCTACGGCACCCTCCACCGAGTCGGTAAGGAACGAGCGGAGCACGGGGCTGGTAACCTTGGCGGCAGTCGACGATACTCGGTTCACACCGAAGTTGGTGTCACCGGCTACAGCGTCGATGGCCGGGGTGCTGCGCAACTTCACAATCACGGAGTCAACGAGAGTCTGACCCTCTGCCTTGTCGGCTGCCGAGGGAGCCACGTTTACAGCGATGAAGTTGGCGCGGCGGGTCTCGTCGTTCACGCGGTAAGCCTCTTTCTCCTTGCTGTAGGCATCGCGGAGCTCGCTGTCGCTCACGGGATACTCGTCGTCGGGCATCGTGCTCAGGCTTTTCGAGGCATACGCGATATGGCTCGTCGAGGCATTGCCAGCATAATACTCCTTGGCGTCAAGCTCATTGGCAACAAGAGCGCCGGTAAGCATGGCCTGCAGTTTCTGAATCTTCAGCATCTGGGTCATCTGCTTTTCCTGATTGAGCCACATCTGCTGGAGCTGCTGCGCTGTCTCGGTAGGAAGATTGTACTTGGTGGGGTTGAATGCATAGTCATACACCTGATCGGGAGTCTCGGCACCCATCTGGCGGGCGAACTGCATCATATAGGGATGAGCGGTAGCGCCCGTCATGGCCTTGGAGAGTTCGTTGTCGGTAACAGTGATGCCCAGGCGGTCAAGTTCTTCATTGATGAGTGTTTCCTGAATCATACCCTGCAGTACCTGAGCTTGCATCATGGCCGGATCCATCTTGCTGTTGGGCTGCTGTTGCTGCATCTGCTGGGAAGCCTCCTCGTTGCGGCGCTGGAAGTCCTGTACGTCAATCTTGGTATCGCCTACCTTGGCGATGGTAGTGCCGGCGCCGAACAGTGTGCGGCCGGAGGTGAAGAAGTCACCGACAATGAATGCCAGAAGAGCGAGGCCTACCACTACAAGCAGCAGTCCTGATCTCTTACGGATTTTTTCAAGTGTTGCCATTTATGTTTTATCTGTTTTTAATTGCGTAATTGATTGGTCATCACCCGCAAAACTTTGCCTTTGAGGGTAAAATCGCACAAAGTTACGAAATTTGCCGTATTATCCCAATCCGCAAGCACCTTTTTTTCATCCATTTTTCTGTTTACCGCTATATACCGCTATAAATTATGCATTCTTCGCTTCATTAGCTAACAGACATTCCCGAGAAGAGCTCGCAGAATTTTTTGGCGGTATCACATCGAGCCGACCACAAGCAACGACAGGCCCGCAAGCAGCACGCATAGGTCGACCAGTTTGGCCTTGACATGGCGCTCCCTGAGGGCGATCACGCCATAGAAGAACGACACGATCACGCTCCCTCTCCTTATCATCGACACTATGGCGATCATCGAACCCGGAAGCGACAGCGCATAGAAGTAGGCGATATCGGCCGCCGTAAGAAACAGGGAGATGAACACGATCGACCACCGCCAGCGGAAAGGCGTCACCTCCTCGCCGCGCATACGGTGGCCGCGCAGTATCAGCCCTATGGTAATACCCATTATCACAAACTGATAGAAACTATACCAGGCCTGTACCTCAAGCGGCTCATAGCGTCCGAGCAGCCATTTGTCGTAAAGGGCGCTCACAGCCCCCATGAATGCGGCTCCGATAGCCATCCATACCCATTTGCTGCCCTTGATGCTCAGCCCCTCCTTCATGCCGATGCGGCTTATGAAGAACAGCGAGAAGAAACCCAGCGCCACACCGCCCCACTGCCACAGGTTGAGGCGCTCGGCATAGATAAGTATGGCGCCGACAAGCACCATCACCGGCCTCGATGCATTGATAGGCCCGGCGATAGTCAGGGGCAGATGCTTGATGCTGAAATATCCCAGCAGCCACGACGACAGCACGATAAGAGCCTTGATCATGATTCTGGCATGGCCGGTGAGCGACTCCCCCAGGCCGATATACCCCTCGGCAAGCCCGGTCACGATGACCGGAGCCATCAGCAGCGAGCTGAACAGGGTGTTGAGAAACAGCACCACCAGCACATTGTTGCCGTCGACCGACAGTTTCTTGAATATGTCATAGAACCCCAGACACAGAGCCGAGGTTACCGCAAGCAATATCCACATATGCAATCAGAGCATGTTGCAGTTTAAACGAACTCTTACTTTATTTTCTCGGCGCTGTCGGCCGGCCCGACAATCCACAGCACATCCTCGGACTCAAACTGCGTGGTGCCGTCGGGATGCATATAGGTGCCGTCGGGGCGCTGTATGGCCACCAGCAGCACCTTGTACTTGTCGCGCAGCTGCCCCGTGGCCGAGGTCTTGCCGATAAGGGGCGACGCGGGCGACAGCTGCACATTCGTCAGCTTTATATCGGCCATAGCGGGAGAGTCGGGTTCGGAGTCATCGGCCCGTTCCATCACAGGGAGCACGCTCTCGATCTGGTCGTCGGTGCCGATTATGCCGAGCGTGTCGCCGGGGAATATTCGCATGGTGCCGTTGGGCACAAGCAGCGTGTGGCCCCCCCTCTGTATACTCGCCACATTTACGCCGTAGCGCTTGCGCAGGTTGGAATCCATGAGCCTGTCGCCAACGAACGGGCACCCGTAGCCCACGGTCATAAACGCCAGATGCATGTCGCTCACCAGATTGTTGTTTTTGCCGGAGCGACGCAGCTCGCGCTCGTTGAGATTGTCGAAGAAACGCATCTCCATATGCTGGAGCCTCTTGCGCAGACGGCCGGAGAACGTGCCCAACAGCGCTATGAAGATCACGAGGCCCACTATCCAGCCCACGCGCATGGAGTGGATGGCACTGATGGTATATATGATGAAGCCAAGCGCCAGAAGCAGGCGGAAAACGGTCATCACGATCAGCGGCACGTCAAAATGGGCGTTGGCGGCTACCAGACGCTCGCGCTCGGTCTTGCGCGATGCCGGCATGGCCAGCGCAAGCAGGAACGGTGCCATGAGCAGCAGTGTTATCACCGAGGTGATAAACCGGCCCCAGCCCTGAGAAAAATCAAGCAGCATCGGCTCCAGATACTTCAGGCATAGGAGCATTATTGCGATAAGCACACTGCTGTACAGCAGGATACGCCATATATATCGCTTGAGCACCGACACCCACAGCACCTTGGTCTCGCTCTCGGCATTGGCGCTGACACTGTAGCGCTCTATAAGGAAGTGCAGCCGCTTAGGCAGATGACGTTCCACGAAATTATAGGCCGGATCGGCCATACGTATGAAATAGGGTGTGGTGAATGTAGTAAGCACCGACACGGCCACCACTATAGGATAGATGGTAGGATCGAGCACTCCGAGCGACATGCCGAGCGAAGCTATGATGAAGGCGAACTCACCGATCTGTGTAAGCGAGAAGCCCGACTCCATGGCGATGCGCAGCGGCTGACCGGTGATGAGCATGCCGAACGTGCCGAACACGATCATACCCACGATCACCGCCCCCGAAAGCAGCAGAATGGGCCAGAAATACTCTACGATGACATGCAGGTCGACCATCATGCCCACAGAGATGAAGAATACCGCGCCGAAAAGATCCTTTACCGGACTTACGACAGCCTCGATCGACTCGGCATAACTCATGCCGGCGATAATCGAACCCATGACAAACGCGCCGAGCGCAAGCGAGAAACCGCAGTATACCGAGAATACGGCCATGCCGAAGCACAGGCCGAGCGACACTATCAGCAGCGTCTCATTGTTGAGATACCGCCTGACTCCGTTGAACAGCGACGGAAGCATGTATACCCCCACGATAAACCATATTATGAGGAAAAATACCAGCTTGGCCACGCTGAACAGCAGTTCCGTGCCCTCCACGCTGTTGTTGATGGCGATCGACGACAGCACAACCATCATAAGCACGGCAAACAGGTCCTCGACGATGAGCACGGCAAACACAAGCGAGGCAAATTTCTTCTGCCGCAGTCCCAGGTCTGTAAATGCCTTGATGATGATCGTCGTCGACGACATCGACAGCATTCCTCCGAGAAACATGCTGTTCATATGCGAGAAGTGCAGCAGATGACCTATGGCAAAGCCCGTACACATCATCCCTATCACGATTATCAGCGCCGTGACCACCGCCGAGCCACCCGTATTGAGCAGTTTCTTGAAACTGAACTCCAGACCGAGCGAGAACAGAAGCACAACTATGCCAAGCTGAGCCCAGAATTCGATATTGCTCTCTGTGGTAACCGACGGCAGATAATGGAAATGCGGGCTCGCAAGGAATCCCGCAACGATATAGCCAAGCACTACAGGCTGTTTGAGCCACTTGAAAAGCACCGTCACCACGGCGCCAAGCAACAGGATGAACGCAAGGTCTCTTACCAGGCTCTCGACCTGCACATCGCTCATCTCGCCGCCGTCGGCAGGAACTTCACCCGTCGCGGCGGCCATTATCAGACTTAATAGCATCTGTCGTTATTGAATATTCGGTTAGATGCCGGATATATAATCCGGATTTATATTGACACCTGGTTGCCGAGCGAGATGGCCACGGTGGGCTTCACATTGCGCAGTTCGGCAAACAGTTTCATATAGTCAGTGCGTTCCCTTACCAGTACCACCAGATTGAGACGCGTGACGGGTTCTATGTAGTCATACTCCACATACACATTGCTGAGATGCACATGGTGGCGGGCAAGCACCTCGCGGTAGCCCTCGATATCCTCGGCGATAACCGACAGTTTGAGCCGTATGATGCGCGACTCCACGCCGGAGTGCATGTAGTGCTCCCAGCGCTCCATCACCACGAGCACCACCAGTATAAGCCCCGTGGTGATGACCGCAAGCCAGTACAGCCCCACGCCGACGGCCATGCCGATAGCAGCGATTATCCAGATGCCCGCCGCGGTGGTAAGGCCGCGCACCGACCCTTTCATCTGTATGATCGCACCCGCACCGAGAAAACCGATGCCGGTAACCACCTGCGCGGCGATACGTCCGGGGTCGCCGTTCTTCAGGCCCATGTACTCCTGCGGTACATAGATCGACAGAATCATCGCCAGCGTGGCACCCATGGCGATAAGAGCGAATGTGCGCACGCCGGCTATCTGCCCCTTGCGTTTGCGCTCGTAGCCGACACAGCAGCCGAGCAGCAGGCTCAGACAGAGCTTGAACACCGACGAGGTGGTGTTCACCTCGATCGACGTAATGTCGGCCACGAAGTCCGACCACAGACATACGTCACAAATCATCATACCGTTTTGACTGTCGATTAGAGTATGTTTACTCTTAGATTTCCCGTACCGTAGGCACGCTTATTTCTTCATCGTGAACTTGCGCGATGCCAGACGGTAGTTGTCAGCAAACAGTTCCACGAGATAGTCGCCGGGGGTAAGAGCCATGTTTACGTCCCAGTAAATTCTGATGCCGGAAATCTCTTCACCGGCATATTCGATGGTCTTGCGGGCCGTGCACTGGAGCGACGCGCCCTCAAACGAGAAGCGGCCGCCTGCGCCGAGCAGAGTGCCCTCGGGCGACGTGATGCGCAGATATATTGTCTTTTCGCCCACCGGGGTCGAGTTGTTCTGAGGGATGGTGAAAGTCACCTCAAGCTGCTTGGCCTTGGTGATGTTCTTCTCAACCTTGCCGTTCTTTTTCAGACCGATGAGCTGCACGCCGGTCACATTGAGCTTCTCGGCGAGCACCATGCGCTCCGACAGGGCCTCCACGCGCTTGGTCTGCGACTCAACGCGGCTGCTCAGCTGCTGGTTGCGCTGCTTGATTTCAGTGTTTTCCTCGCGCAGGGCGGCATTCTCCTTGCCCAGCGAGTCGATCTGAGCCACATAGTGGCGGAGGATGTTCTTCAGAGTGCCGATCTCGTCCTGAAGCTGCTTGATGCGCTTCGAGCTCTTCTGCTTCTCGCTGTTAAGTTCCTGGAGCAGTTTCTCCACCTTCGACTTGGCGGCGGCATACTTAGTCACCAGCGAGTCGTTGGCGAGCAGCTGCGACTGGTTCTCATACTGCGCATACTGCGCGTCGAGCACCTGATATTCATTGGCCAGCGACAGTTGCTCGTTGGTCAGCTGCAACTGTTCGTTGGCAAGTTTCATAGCCTCGTTCTCGCGATGCATTTTCGTTGTGGTCATGACCATAGCCGCAATCACTCCGATAAGGAGCAGCGCAATCACCACGATAACAATCATTGTCGTCTTCGACTTCTTCGCCGAAGCTCTGTTGTAATCCTCAAATTTCTCGTCCATGACTTATTATTGGGCCGTAATAGAATTAGAACTCCATCCTTTAACCGCAGACTCCTGCACAACACTCGCTCTGCTGCGGGCTTTTGCACATATGCCTCCGGATTTCAGCAAAGTTACAAACTTTCTTCCATAACCCAAAATTCCGTTGGCCGCCTTACCTGCTTTGGGCCGTGCAGGCGCGTCAGCGCGCCACATGCGCCTGCGGTCCGCCGTCCTGTTCATCGGCGAGCTCGCCGATGCCCCACTCCCTTGCTCCGAAAAAGTTGCCGGGCCGCAATGTGCGATGCACGCTGCGGCCCGGCTATAAATAATTGTTATGACTATCGGGGGATTAGTCGGCGTTGAGGTTGACGCGCTTGAAAGCTACGGCAACGAGGCCCTTCTGGCTCTGCTCGAGGAACTGACCTACCGACAGCTTGCTGTCCTGTACGTACTCCTGCTCCATGAGGCAGCTTTCCTTGAAGAACTTGTTGAGACGGCCGTTGGCGATATTCTGGATCATTGCCTCGGGGAGGTTTGCAGCCTTTGCCTCGGCGGTCTCCTTCATGATCTGACGGGCTTTTACGGCATCGTCCTCGGTGATCCACCCCTTGGTGATGTTCGACTCGATGTGATCCTCCGAATCGAAGTGGTTGGGGTTGAGACCGGCCTTCTTCAGAGCGGCTTCCACAGCCTTCTTGATCTGCTCCTGCTTGGTCTTCTCAACAGCCACTGCGATCTCCTGATCGATGGTAGCCTGGGGAACATCCTCGCGGCTTACGGCAACGGGGTTCATCGAAGCGATCTGCATGCAGATCTCGCGGCCGATCTGGGCGTCGACATCGGGAAGGTTGAAGCCTACGATAGCGGCGAGCTTGTTGTTGAAGTGGTTGTAGGCGGCGGTGGTGGGAGCCTCTACTACTTCGTAAGCGCCGATCTCGGTCTTCTCGCCGGTCTTGCCTGACTCCTCGGTAACGAGGTCGGCAACGGTGGTACCGTCAACGGTAACAGCCTTGAGCTCGTCTACGGTCTTGCAGCGGTTGGCCACTGCGAGATCGAGAAGCTTCTTGGCAAGGTTTACGAAGCCTTCGTTCTTTGCTACGAAGTCAGTCTCGCAGTTGAGGGCGAGGATAGCGGCGAAGTTGCCTTCGTTCTTCGAGAGAACGCAACCCTCGGCGGCCTGGCGGTCTTCGCGCTTGGCGGCAACTGCCTGACCCTTCTTGCGGAGGATCTCTACGGCTGCGTCCATGTCGCCGTTGGCTTCGGCGAGAGCTTTCTTGCAGTCCATCAGGCCGGCGCTTGTAAGGTGGCGCAGCTTGGTGATTTCTGCCATTGTAACTGCCATATTCTTTAAGATTTTAGCGGTTCGTAAATAATTTTCGGGGTGGAGGGGCTATTAAGCCTCTGCCTCGGGAGCGGCCTCTTCAACCTCTGCCTTTACCTCAACTTCGGCGGGAGCCTCTTCCTCGTTGCGACGGGCAACACGGCGACGGCCACGGGGAGCCTGTGCGGGAGCCTCTTCGTCGGCGGGGGCGTCGGCCTTCTCGGCCTTGCGCTCCTCCAGACCCTCGGCCATGGCTGCTACTACAGAGTCGAGGATAAGCTCGATCGACTTTGAAGCGTCGTCGTTGGCGGGGATCACGAAGTCAACGTTGTTGGGGTTGGAGTTGGTGTCGACCATAGCGAACACGGGGATACCCAGACGGTTGGCCTCGGCTACGGCGATGTGCTCCTTGAGCACGTCGACTACGAAGAGGGCCGAGGGAAGACGGTTGAGGTCGGCGATAGAGCCGAGAGTCTTCTCAAGCTTGGCGCGCTGACGGCTGATCTGGAGCTTCTCGCGCTTCGACAGGTTGTCGAATGTACCGTCCTTCGACATCTTGTCGATGTTGGCCATCTTCTTTACGGCCTTGCGGATGGTGGGGAAGTTGGTCAGCATGCCGCCGGGCCAGCGCTCGATTACGTAGGGCATGTTGATCTGCGATGCCTTGTCGGCGATCACTTGTTTGGCCTGCTTTTTGGTGGCTACGAAGAGTACCTTCTTGCCAGCCTTTGCTATGCTCTTGAGAGCAGCCGATGCTTCTTCGAGCTTGGCGGCTGTCTTGTAGAGATCGATGATGTGGATACCGTTGCGCTCCATGAAGATGTAGGGGGCCATGGCCGGATTCCATTTACGCTTGAGGTGGCCGAAGTGGCAACCTGCTTCAAGGAGCTGTTCAAATGTAGGTGTTGACATTTGTGTTGTTGGATGTTGTTTACGTTCTGTTAATTTTACAACCTCGGGGTAGGGAACGTGTCCATCGCCGCGGTTTAGATGCTAAACACTGTTGAGGAGGGAGATAATGGGTTTATGCGGATATTTCCTCAGGCGGTGAAGGCCGCCGAAAGGGAATATACATTAACGCTTGGAGAACTGGAAACGCTTGCGTGCCTTGGGCTGACCGGGCTTCTTACGCTCTACAGCGCGCGGGTCGCGGGTCATGAAGCCTTCTGCACGGAGTGCGGGCTTGTCCTCGGGGTTTACCTTTACGAGGGCGCGGGCGATTGCCAGACGAAGGGCCTCGGCCTGGCCTTTGTAGCCGCCGCCGTCGAGGTTTACCTTGATGTCATATTTGCCTTCTGCGTCGAGGGTAGCCAGAGGCTGCTTTACGATATACTGAAGTATAGACGAGGGGAAATATACTTCGAGGGGACGCTTGTTGATGGTGATGGTGCCATTGCCCTCGCCCATGATCACGCGGGCGATAGCGGCCTTGCGACGGCCTACTGCATTAACCTTTTCCATACTTCTTATTTAATGGTGTTGATGTCGATTACTTTGGGGTTCTGAGCTTCGTGGGGATGTGCCGGACCATTGTATACGTGCATGTTCTCGATGATCTGACGGCCCAGACGGTTCTTGGGAAGCATACCCTTTACCACCTTGATGAAAAGGGGATTGTAGCCGGGCTTGATGTGCTTGTTGAACGACTTCTTCTGGAGAAGCTCGGGGGTCGACACGCGCTGGCCGCCGGGATAGCCGGTGTAGCGGAGATATTCGCGGTCGGTCCACTTGTTGCCGGTGAGACGAACCTTGTCGGCGTTGATGATGATTACATTGTCACCACACTCTACGAAGGGAGAGTAGGTGGGCTTGTTCTTGCCGCGAAGTATCATAGCGACAACTGAGCAAAGACGGCCGAGTACCTGATCGGTGGCGTCGATTACCACCCATTCGCGGTTGCACTGCTGCTCGTTGGGGGTTAATGTCTTGTAGCTTAAAGTATCCACGTTAAATCTTTAATTAATAGATGATTAATCTGATTTGCCGTTGAGTCGCGTTCGGCCAAAAACACTTCTCCGTGCAAATCAATGCATTAATTGGACATAATCGGTGTGCAAAGGTACGACTTTTTAATCACCCAGCAAAACAATTTTAATCATTTTTAACCCTTACTCTCTCACCACCCCTCCCCATGATTCTTCCTTTTCACCAACCGTGCCTGGGAGGGCGGCGCTTTAGCCCGCCGCGCCAGTCCTGCTCCTCGCGAAAATCTCCATCCCGTAAACCCTCGCCTTTCGCGCGCGTTACTATAATATATAATATCAGAACCAGGCGCGTTTTTTCACCCCGGCTTGCCCGTTTCTCATTTATATTATCTAAATTTGCATTGATTAACATAAATACACTATGACCGACGTTCAAGAATCGATGCGGCACATCCTCAAGTGCGAAAGCGACGCCATACTCAACATACCCGTCTCCGACGCCTACGACCGTGCTGTAGAACTGATTATAGAGCATGTCCACCGGCGACGGGGCAAGCTTGTGACTTCCGGAATGGGCAAAGCCGGACAGATCGCCATGAACATCGCAACGACATTCTCCTCTACAGGAACTCCCGCCGTAAACCTCCATCCCAGCGAGGCTCAGCACGGCGACCTCGGCGTCCTGCAACCCGACGATGTGATGCTTCTCATCAGCAATTCCGGAAAAACCTACGAGATCATCGCTCTTGTGGAACTTACCCACAATCTTTACCCGCAGATACCCCTCATAGTCATTACGGGCAACCCCGACAGTCCGCTCGCGGCCATCGCCGACGTGACCCTCTCGACCGGCGGATCTCCCGAAGTATGCCCCCTCGGCCTTACGCCCACCACATCCACCACCATGATGACCGTAATCGGCGACGTACTTGTGGTCAACGTGATGCGGCTCACCGGATTCACCCGTGAACAGTATGCCCTGCGCCACCACGGCGGCTACCTCGGCAAGAAATCCCGCGGCGAATAGCCGCCTCCACATTCCGGCCCCTACCCTCCTCCGGCTATCTACGAGGCCGAATAGGAGACGCGGTTTCCAACCGCGTCATCACCCAGCGCGAAAACCCACTCTACAATGCGTAAAATCATCATCATAGGCGAAAGTGCCCTCCGCATCACCTACCATGGCAACACCCCCGTGGCCTCCGGTCCATGCGGAGTACTTCTCAACACAGCCGCTCTTCTCGGACGCCGCGGGCTGCCGGTAAGCTTTGTCAGCGAGCTTGCCGCCGATCAGGTCGGCGACATCATACTCGGGTTTCTGACCGACGCCGGAGTCGACACCCACAGCGTCGACCGCTTCACAGGAGGCTCTACCCAGTTGCAGCTGTCGTTTGACAACGGCCGCACATCGCGCTACGGCGACTACCGCGACGCCGCATTCACCGTAGTATGGCCGCGCATCGACCCGGATGACATCCTCCTTTTCGGCGGAAACTACGCCGTCGATCCTCGCTCGCGCGCTCGCCTGTTTGAGATGGTACGCTACGCACGCGAACGCCGTGCCACGGTAATCTACGTCCCCGACTTCGATCCCGCACGCGTGCGCAATATCACCCACCTCATGCCGGCCATTCTCGAAAGCTTCGAGGCGGCCGACATAGCCGTGACCACATCGACCGATCTCAGCGCCATCTTCGGCCTGTCAGATCCCGCCAAAGCCTTCCGCGACCATATCGCCTTCTACACCGATACCCTCCTCAACCTCGCCGGTGCCGATGCGGCATCCGACTGCGGAGAAACAGCCCCGACCCTCTCCGTCCATCGCCTTCCGTCGGCTGCCGAACTTCCGGCTCTCCCCTCCCCTGCCTCTCCCGCGCAGCTCCTCGCCTCTCTCGTGACCGCCCTCCCCGAGGCCGAATAGGAGACGCGGTTTCCAACCGCGTTAAAGCCGCGTAGCCAAAAGCCGCGCGAGAAAAGTTTCAAAAAAGCAATCATATATGTCAACCGCATTATCAACCGGCGCCCCCACAGGTGCCCTACCCGCAATCAGCCCCAACGCCAAAGTGGCCATCGTAGCCGCACGCTGGAACAGCCATATTACCGGAGCGCTCGCGCGGGGAGCCGCAGAGCTTCTCGACCGTCAGGGCGTCGCCCATGAGCAGTTTGAAGTACCGGGCACTGTCGAGCTCACCTACGCCGCAGCGCGCCTACAGCCCCTTTTCGACGCCGTGATCATCATCGGCTGCGTAATACGTGGCGACACACCCCACTTCGACTACGTATGCCAGAGCGTCACCGAAGGAATGACCCAGCTTAACCTCAACGCAGAGTGCCCCGTGATATTCGGCGTGCTCACCGTCAACGACGAGCAGCAGGCCCTCGACCGCGCCGGAGGTTCTCTCGGCAACAAAGGCACCGAAGCAGCCGAAGCAGCCATCAACATGATAGCTTTCGCCGAAGCCACAGCCCTCACCACCGAAGCATAAGCCCCGAAAGCCGCCCGCTCCCGTTTGAGCTGCCCGCTCCCGTATTTGAGCCGTGCGAGCGCGTCAGCGCGAGTAAAACAAGAATGTAGGGACGCGGCGTGCCGCGTTACATCATGATAATCAGGTTCGTACAACTTGCATGATGTAACGCGGCACGCCGCGTCCCTACATTTTTTGCATCTTGCAACACCACTATTTTTTGTTCCTTTCTGTCTGCCGGTGCAGTACCGCGATCTGCTGCGGCGTAAGTTCCGCAGGCAGATGTGCGACGAAGGCGTCCAGGCGCGCCTCCAGTTCCTCGTCGCTGAGACGGCAGCCCACTTCGGCCATAGCGTCATCAACCCTACCGTTCCC
>JAHZGZ010000164.1 GCA_019420545.1 Bacteroidales bacterium
GTTTTGAGGACGATGGCGACGGTTCGCAATGGACATTTATCAACAACCCGGCCAGCGCAGGATGGTCGATCGGCAAGAAGAGCTACCTCTACGATGGCAAAAAAACCGCTATCGGATCCACCAACGGAAAGCCTGCCGACGACTGGCTGATCTCACCGGCAATAGAGTTCGTGGCCGGCGACTATGTCCTCGACTACTACGCCAACGGAGCCTCATACGACACGCATTCCTATGAGATATGCCTCGGAACCGATCCCTCCTTAACTGAAAGCTTCACAAAACAGATTTATTCCGTCACCGACGAAAAGGTCTATGATCCTACCGGAGCCAACCTCCTCGGCACCGAGACAAAGGGATGGGCACATGTAGAGGTAAAATTCAATGTCGCTGATGCCGGTGTATACCACCTCGGCATTCACAATGTCAACACATGCACTTACGCCAACCTCCGCATCGATAACCTCTCGATCAACAAAACCGGCTCGTCAGCTATAGAATCAGTCGTCTCCGAATCCCCTGTATCGCTCAGCATTTCCGGAGGCACAGCCCTTATTACCGCATCTTCACCTATAACCTCGGTAAACATTGCCGACCTCAACGGACGCAACATAAAGCACATGGCCCCTGCCGACGCCACATCGGTTGAAATCGACACAACATCAGTCACCTCCGGCATATACGTAATCACAGTAACTACTGCCGAAGGCCGCATCGTCCGCTTCAAAGCCGTCATCTGACAATAATGACATTTTAACAAAGGCTGCCCGGTAATTGCATCCGGCCATCAGTCTCTATCTGAAAATAGCGCCGTGTCAGTATCCCCTGCCACGGCGCCGTTATTTATGACTATATAATTTTGATCTATCTATTCTGTGTGCGTTCGAGGAATATTATCTCACTTCACCATGACGCGCTTGCCGTTGTGGATATTCACCGCACCTCTGACAGGCTTGTCGTGGGCTATGCCGTCGACGGTGTACCACAAGCCTTCTGTGTCAGCATCGATCACTATCTCCTCCACACCGGAGGAAGCGTCGGTAGTCAGACGGAAATAATCCATGTTGCACGAGGCATGCACAAGATGATACACAAGTTTATGCTTACCTTCGGTGAGGGGAATCTTCACGTCGGGCATCTGAAACTCCTGATACTCCTGCCATGCGTTTTTACCGGTGTTCACCATGAACGGATCAGCTTCGGAACCATAGTCAACGCCATCGACAGTGATATAATATTTGTGCTGACCCATGGTGGCGACACATGTCGAGAAGGTATAGTCGCCGGCTACGGTGCAGTCGAAGGTATAGGTAAGGAAGTTGCCGGGGCTGCTGTTGCCGAGATGGATTATATATTCGCCGTCGGCATAGCCGGGAGCCGACGCGCCACCTTCGCCGTTGGTCGAACGGCTCACGGCCACGTTCCGGTCATTGCGGTACTGCTTGTAGCTTCCGTTGGTCTTGCCGTCCTTCCAGTAATACTTGCCGTAACCTTCGTCGTAGTTCTCGGCCTCGATCTTGCCCGGAACAGTGAGATTGAAGTCCTGAGGCTCACCCTCAAAGATGATACTCTCGAAGTTGCAGTTGGCAACCTTGAAAAGGAGCTTCATCGTATGCATCCCCTTGTCAAGGTGCAGCCCGGGTATGATCGTTTTCAGACCAAAGGCATGCCAGTCGTTGATCTCACCGCTGTAATATGCCACATCCTCAAGATCCTCGCGGTTGATTACGATGGGATCGCTTTCCGTGCCGTACTGCACTCCGTCGATGGTCAATACAAGCTTCGTAGTACTGATGGTGGCGAGGTAGACGCGCACATCATAGTCGCCGGCAGCGGTGCACTCAAACTCGTAGGTCAGCCAGTCGTTGTCCGACATGTTGCCTACATATATTTGGTGCTTGCCGTTGACATCACCGTCCTTGCTTATGGCGACACCCTTGTCCTTGCGGTACTCCTTGTAGTTTCCGGCATCACCTTGGAGGAAATGGTATCCTCCGGTAACGAAGTTCTCGGCCTCGATCTTGCCCGGCACCTTGTTGTCGAACACTTCGACGGTGCCGTAGTCGCCGATACGGGTGAAGATGAACTTGTCGAGATTAAGTCCGTTGATATCGCCGAAGCGGAACACATGGATACCCTTGGTAAGAGAGATAGCTTTGGAAACAACCGGGATATAGGTGTTCCACTTGTTGTCGACCTCAGGTGCCATGAACTCCTGCTTGCCGAGCACGTTCTCGCCGTCGATATAGAGCTTGAAGTTGCCGCTTCCGCCGGTCGAGAGGATGCTTTCGAGCTGGTAGTCGCCCTCCTCAAGCACATTGATCGTGTACTCGAACCAGTCGCCTCCGCTCAGATTCTGAATGCTGCCGGGGATCTCGTTGATGCGGACCCACTCGCGGCGGTACACGTAGTCGCGTCCTTTGCCGTCGGCCTTGTTCTTGTCGAGGGCTTCCTGACGCTGTGAGAGACCGTTCTTATAGAAGTAAGCCACGCCTTCACCACCATAGTCGAAATCCTCGGCCTCGATTACTCCGGGCACGAGGTTATCGCGAAAGGGCGGCGACCACTCTCCGGGGTCCATCCTTGAAAATAGTCAGCGGGGCTGTAGTTGGTATAATTAATGAGCAGTTTCTTGGCAACTTCGGCGGGGCCTTCCTCTGAGAGGAGATTGTCGGCGATCTTCAGGTCGGAGAATACGATATGCCCCTTGCCGTACTCGATTTCGCCGACGGTAGTGCCGAGATGGAACGAATAGGTGCGTGTGGAGCCTACAACAAGGTTGGCGCCCTGCATGTAGAAGCCCTGACGGTTGTTGCCGTCGTCGACTACAGCCTGATACTCCCAGCCGAAACCTGTATTGACAGGCAGACCCTTCATGAGCGGATGGTCGATATTAAAGTGGATGCCGCCTACCCAGTCCTTGCCTATGGTATAATTGCCGTCGTAGCGTGTATCGGTCACTTCGGCCACCTTGCCGAGCCATTTTTCGGCACTGCCGATGATGATGATTGTAGTGCCGTCGTTCTTGGCACGGTCGAGGATATCGTCGGCGTTGATTGCCAGCATGTCGGGGCGCGACCATGCGAGCTGCACCTTGCCGTCCTTAGTGCCGTCGTTGTGCTTGTATTTCAGTTCCACCGAGAGTTGCTGGCCTTTTTCAAGATCAAGCTCCTTTGTAAAGGTCTTCTCATTGCTGTTGCCGAGATACTGTTCATGCCACAGCTCTTTGCCTGAGGCATCGCGCAGATATATCTCCTGACCGCGCAGGGTGTTGACCGCAAACTCATACTTTCCGGTAGCGGGAACAGTGATCCTGCCCTCGTAGCGTATCGAATAAGGCGCGTTGGCAAGCACATCGGCGGCAGGCTGCGCGCCGTTGTTGCAGAAGAAGTCGATCACGTCGACGTCCTCCGTACGTATCACATTGTTGAAGTCGGCGGCGGAGTACCATGTGCGCTTCAGTCCGCTGAAGTAGGCGGCAGCAAGCACCGTGGCTCCGGCAAACTGCGAGCGGTTGACGATAATCCAGTCGAGCTTGCCCATGTCGGTAGTAAACTGAGGCAGAGTGTTGCCGGTAAGATTCCGGTAGAATGTCGGCACGCTTGCGTCGCTGCCGTAATATGCGCCGCTGCCCTTGAAGTCGGCGGCGGAGTACTTCACGGCAAGTATCTCGTCGTGCCCCTTGGCGGTCTCCCTTCCTCCGGTTAGCTCAGCCTGCACCTGATATGTACCCTCGGCTCCGTCGGGAATATTGAATTCAACTCCTTCGGCAAGAAGCTCGCCGTAAGTGTCGCCTCCCGACACGCTCACGCTCTTGTCGGGCATGGTCTGAACCGTAGCGCCTGACGGATCCACAAGCTTGGCTTTAAGAGTATATGAGCCGGCAGGAAGCACCTGCTCGTTGATGATATAGAAGTCAACCACAGCGGTTGTCGGCGACTTCACGATCTGGTTGCGGGTCTTTACGGCCACAAGCAACGGGGCGTTGGCCTCCTTCATAATGCGCGCGTCGCCCTTGGTGTTGCGGTAGATGTCGACCACCCCGCTGTGGTTGTCGTAAGGCTCGCTTTCCCAGCCGTTTATGGCGTACATATCGCCGGCGTTGCGCATACGGAAGTTGGTGATGCGGCGTGCCTGGTGATCCATGCTCACATTGCCCATCAGCTGCGTAAGTGAGTCAATGCTGCCGAAATATTTGTAGAGATTCTGTTCCTTGAAGAACCGCTGGTAGCGATCATATTCGTTTTCCCAGAAAAGGCCGTCCCAGCCGAGCACACCTGACTCCTGAATAGCATTGTGGATCTTCTCAAGGCGCGGGGGAGTACTCAACGCACCCTCTTCGCCGCGTACCCATATCTCTTTGGTGACGAAATCGTGCTTCGGATTATAGTCCTTTACACCTTGCAGATTGTGTGGGCCACGGTACATACCCTCTTTCCAGGTCTCGGGAGCACCCGCCTGATGCACATCCTGCCATCCCACCTGATAGAGATTGTCGTCGTAGGGGCGCATATGGCTTTTGTGAAGTTCGGTGCCGGTCTGGTTGTCTACACCGGGGGTGTTGCCCGAGCAGAGAGTGAGGAAACGGGTATTGTCGATCTTGTGGAACTCCTTCATATCGTTGAGGCGCTTGTCGATAAGCGGCTGATTATGCAGAAGTTGGCCAAAGAATTCATTAATAAGGTTGTAGATGACGAGCGAGGGATGGCTGCGGTCGCGCTTGATCATGCGCGACACCTTTTCAAACAGGATACCGCGATTGAAATCGTCGACGCCGCTGTGGTATGCGCCGGGCTCCTCGAAGTAGCATAGGCCCATCTCGTCAGCCGTCTCAAGCATGAGCGGACCGCCGATGTTGCGATGGAAGTTGAGGCAGTTGAGGCCGAGACTCTTGGCGGCGTTGACCTGCTCGACAGTCTGCTCTTTAGTGGAGTAGATACCGCCCTTGCTCCAGTAACCCCATGAGATGGCCGAACGGAGCACCACGCGCTTGCCGTTGAGATAAAAATTGGCGTCGGTACCGAAGCCTTTCCCCTCGAACCAGCGGAAACCGAAGTGACGGCTGCTGTTGTCGAGCACTTTTCCAGCATCATCAAGAAGCTCGATGTTTAGGCGGTAGAGATTCGGTGTCTCCAGATTCCACAACTTGGCCCCGTCGAAAGTCAGATCGTTGATATTGAGCGTACCATCCTTGATTTCACTTGCGGCAAGAGTCTTGGTCAGATGTACGTTTGACGCATCCTTACAGTCGGTGATTGTGGCACGCACCGATTTTACGTCGGAATAATCGCCGAGAGTGACAACGGCGTCGACAGTGTTGTAACTCTGCGACGGCTTGTTTTTCACCCATATGTCGGCTATCTCGGCTTTTGGATCGATGCAACTAATGTTCACACGGCCGGTGATGCCGCCGAAACCATGGCTCGGGGGTATCATCTGGTCGGTGTTGCCCCAGCGGTCGAGTGTAAAGTCGCCCCACGAGGTGTTGCCACCCGGATTGGTGATGCGCACGGCAAGAGTCTGTGTGGTGCCGGGCTTTACGGCATCGGTGATGTCGGCCGAGAAGGGGGTCTCGGAAACGATATCATAACCAACCAGCTTACCGTCGAGATATACCTCGGCACGCATGCGCACACCCTCGAAGTCGATCACAAATTTCTTTCCGGCCTGGGAGGCAGGAATGGTTATGGGGCGCCACCACCAGCATACGCCCTTCACATGGTCGGGACGCGGCTCTTTCTGATTGTTGGCAGGCTCGATATACTCCATATCAGTACCGGGCACCTTTACATCGAAAGTTCCCGAAGGACCATTCCCTTCGAGCACGCTCCATCCGCCGGTAGGTGGATTGACGGGGAGCACCGACAGATCGGTGGCCTCACCCGGCAGATACAGCTTGTCATCGGCCCACTTCGCGTCGGCATCACGCCAAAGCTTCCACCCGGAGCCACTTAGCGGAATCGTCAGTCGTCCTGAGGCGAACGCAGCAGGTACAACCAACATGGCCGCCAGCAGCATCAACAGTAATTTTTTCATTGCAATTGTTTTTTATTAGCTATGGTATAGTAGAAATTTGATACATGGCAAGGGGCTCCATTCACTCGGCTTTGGTGAAGGTGATGCTCTTCAGATCCATCAGGCCGTTCATGCTGCGGAACTCAAGACAATATGTGCCGGCGGGAAGCTCGGCTTCGACAGTCTGATCGGCCCACTGGCCGAGAGGAGGGTCGAGCGCAACGTCGTGGAGGAACCATATGCCGTCAAGCCCGAGTGAGAACTTGGTGTCGGGAGCCTTGCGCATGGCTTTGAGCGTAATCCTGTATTTGCCGGCTTCCTTTACATCAATGGTGTAGCGTGTCCACTCCTTCACTCCCATGTTGGCGATACCACCCTTGGGAAGGAGCTCCAGATGGCGTGTCTGATCCTTGAAAGCCACGAATTCCTGATTGGCGGGACGCTTGAAGTAGCTGAGATGCGACTGGAGTTTGCCCTTGTCGTTGACATTGACAGCCTCGGCAGGTATTACAACAGGCTTTTTGGCCGAGAGCGTGAACACGCCCTTCTTGCCGGGCTTGCCGTAGTTCCTGATCATGTCGATCTTGCCGTCGTGTACGTTGACATCGGTGAAGCACACCGAGCGTACGGCCCCGTGACCGCTATAGTTGGCCGTATGATAGAACTGGTAAGGCTTCCCTTTGAACCACACGATGGAGCCGTGGGTGGTGTCCTCGCCGTGGGGATTCATATAGGGGCCCTGCGGAGTCCATGGGCCGAGGGGCGAATCGGAAGTGGCATAAAGGAGTTTGTTGCCGCCGAGATGCATGGGATTTCCGTCGGAATAGGTGAGGAAATACACCCCGTCCTTCTTGAATACAAATGGAGCCTCATGGAATGTGGGGAGCAAGGTTCCCTCGGGATCTACCTGCGGCACGGCATTCTCGTCGACAAGCTTTGTCCAGTCGTCGGGGTTGAGACGTCCGGCCCAGCACCCTTTGCGGTCGCCCGAGATGTAAAGATATGCCTCGCCGTCGTCATCTACGAAGATACAGGGGTCGATGGTCTTGGGAAGGAGCTCGCCGTCCTTGCCGGTGATGAATCCCTTGTAGGTCCAGGGGCCGGCGGGAGTATCGGAGGTATAAAGCACGTGGAGCCAGTACTCGCAGTTATCGTGGGGGAACTCGTGGCGGTCGCGCACGATGGTATACTGCTGATGGGGGAAGACGAAATAATATTTGCCGTCGCGCTTGTTGTAGGCTGCGTCGGGCGCCCACATGAAGCCGTCGCCATGTACGGTGAAGCCCACCTGGCGGCTGACATCGGCATTTACCATGTCGGCGTTGAGGAATTCGCCGTGGTCGGTCCAGTTGACCATGTCCTGCGTGGAGAAGATATGGTAGCGGTCCATGCGGTCGCATCCACGGTTAGGCTCCATGTCGTGTGAGGCGTATACATACAGGGTGTTGGGATCCGACTCCCATACGTGGGCCGAGGGATCGGCGGTATAGAGATTACCCTCGAACTCCTGGCCGAACATGGGCGAGGGGAACTTTACAAAGAGGGGCATAGTCTCATAGCTGTCGGTAAGGGGATAAGTGTACTTGGTATCGCTCCAAAGCCCCTCGACAGGTATGTCCTTATACTCGTCTGCATAGGCGAACTCAAACTTGTCGACATTCTGGCCACCGACAGGCGCCCAGCGGAGCACATGCTTGCCGGCCGAAAGCGGTATGGATGGGAACTCAACGGTGTTGTAGGTGCCCCACCCTCCGCGGGGAATAGTCTTGTCGCGGGAGATGGGTTTACCGTCGAGCGTAAGGTGGAACTTCGACACACCGTCGCAGCTGCCGGTGACGAGAATATTGTAAAGACCGGCATCCTTCACGTCGAGGGTATAACATGCCCAGTCCTCACCGTCGATATTGCCGAGCACCGTGCGTCCGGCACCGCCGTCGTTAACGGGTACGAACTTCGCATCGGCATCGCCCTTATCCTTGCGGTAAGAGTTGGCCTGACCGGCTTCCTTGCGGGCCTTTACGGCCTTGAAATGATATGTTTTGTCGAAACCGCCCATATCGAAATCCTCGGCCTCAACTGTAGCTCCGGCCGATGTAACGGAATGCGGGCCGTTGTGGGGTGTGCCGGAATACGCGGCACCCTGCGCCGCAGCGTTGAACGCAAATGTCGCAATCGCTCCGAAAGCGATATTTCTGTAGATTGTTGAGAACATATATTTGAACTGTGTATATAACCTGTGTTGTAGCCGGAAACCGACTGTATTTACAGATGCAAATATATGTGTGGCAAGTTAATAAGCGGGGAACATTTCACTTAAACGGGACTTAATTTTCAATTAAAAGGGCTTAAATCCCAGCAATGTAGGATTCAAGCCCTTATATGAGACGCCGAACCTGCGGTTGCACCGCAGATCAGCAGGAATTACGCGTTCCGATCAGAAAAGTTTCTCGGGATATGTGCCGTCGCGATGGAGTTCGGCGAACTTGGCGACAACACCGGGACGGTCGGCGGCATAAGTCACGCCAAACCATTTGGAGTCGGTATCGAGCACCTTCACGGTAGCCTCGCCTGAGTTGATGAGAGTGTCGATGCAGAGGGGGATGAAGAACTCTGCCTTGGGTGTGTTGAGATCTTTCTCAAGGAACTTCTTGAACTCGCGCTCGCTGAAATCGAAGTAGTCGGGAGTGAAGCCCCAGAGGTTCATCGACACGGGGGTGTTGGGCTGAAGAGTCTGCTCAACGCCGTTTTCGTCAGTAAACACGATATTGTGATCCTTGTCGTAGGAGATGGCCGTACGCTCTACCACCGAGGTGAGCAGGCCGTCCTTGTTTTCGCATACGCCGCGGGCAACCGAGCCGTTTTCGGTCATGGTGTTGCCTACACGGAAGCCTACCATGCAGTAGTCGCCCTTCCTGTCGCGCGGGCGCTGAAGCTCCTCGGCGATCACGCGGAATGCGTCGCGGCCATAGAAGTCGTCGGCGTTGATCACTGCAAACGGTTCCTTGATCACATCCTTGCCCATGAGCACGGCATGGTTGGTACCCCAGGGTTTGGTGCGGTCGGCGGGGCAGGTGAAGCCCTCGGGAAGAGCATCGGTCGACTGGAACACTACCTCTACGGGGATGTGGCCCTCGTATTTCGAAAGAATCTTATCACGGAAATCCTGCTCGAAGTCCTTGCGGATGACGAATACCACCTTGCCGAATCCGGAGTGGATGGCATCGTAGATCGAGTAGTCCATGATTGTCTCGCCGTTGGGGCCGAGACCGTCGAGCTGCTTGAGGCCGCCGTAGCGTGAGCCCATGCCGGCAGCAAGTACAAATAATGTTGGTTTCATACTGTTGTAAAGTGTGTTCAAAACGTCTGAATGTTTTGAGCGAGAGAAATGATAAAAGTGAGAGAAATGATATATTGGTTAAAGTGTCGTGAACTTGTAGACGATGCGCTGCTCGTATACTTCGCCGGGGCCGAGTATCTGCGAGGGGAAGTTATGGTGGTTGGGCGCGTCGGGCATGCCCTGGCATTCGATGGCCACGCCGTCGTAGTCGGCATACTCCTTTCCGCTCTTGCTCTTGGGGCAACCCGACAGCCAGTTGCCGGTGTAGACCTGTGCGGCAGGCTGCGATGTGGATACCTCAAGCACGCGACCGCTGTGTTCGGCCTCCAGACGCGCCACGGGAGCTACCGTGTGCTTGTGCCAGTTATCGACCACCCAGCAGTTGTCGTACCCCTTGCCGTAGTTGAGCGCGGGGAAGTCGGCCTTGATCTCCTCGCCAAGCACCTTGCCCTTAGTGAAGTCCATGGGGGTGCCCTCTACGGGAGCCATATCGCCGGTGGGGATAAGGGTGTCGTCGGTGGGAAGATAGCGCGAGGCGGCAAGAGTAAGTTTATGACCGAGAACCGAACCGGCCCCCTCGCCGTCGAGGTTGAAATAGGCATGGTTGGTAAAATTGACCACCGTCTTCTTGTCGCACTCGGCAAGATAGTCGATGATGAGCTCGTTGTCGTTGGTCCAGGTGTAGAGCACAGTGGCGGTGAGTGTGCCGGGATAGCCCTCCTCGCCGTCGGCCGAAGTGTATTCCATCTTCACCTGCGAACCGCGCGATTCCTCTTTCCAGATTTTGTTCATAAACCCTTCGGGGCCGCCGTGCAGGGCATTGGGGCCATTGTTGATGGCCAGTTCATACTCCTTGCCGGCGAGGGTGAAACGGCCCTTGGCGATGCGGTTGGCATAGCGGCCGGGGGTCTTGCCCATACAGGGGCCGTCGGCGATATAGTCAGCGGCATTGGCGTAGCCGAGAGCCACGTCGGCCAAGTTGCCGTCGCGGTCGGGCACCACTACGCTCACGATGCCTGCGCCGAGCGTCGACAGAGTGACCGAGGCTCCCTTGTCGTTGGTGATCGTGATGAGAGTGACCTCCCCCCGGGGAGTCTGCTCGAATTTCTTGTCGATTTTCATATATATTATATATGTATGGGAGGATGTCGCAAAATTGCTTTTGCGACATCCTCCGGAATATTTTTTATTCTACCTTGCGGGCGCCGTCGCTGACGATCACGTCGTAGATCACGGGTTCGTGACCGTACTTGGCGTTGAACTTCTCCTTGGCGGTCTTAATGAAGGCGTCGTAGAGATCGTCCTTTACGAGGTTGATGGTGCAGCCGCCAAAGCCCCCGCCCATGATGCGCGAGCCGGTAACGCCGCACTCCCTGGCGATGTCGTTGAGATAGTCAAGCTCTTCGCAGCTTACCTCGTAGAGCTTCGACATACCTTCGTGGGTCTTGTACATGCGGTCGCCTACGGTGTCGTAGTCACCCTTCTGAAGGGCATCGCACACGTCGAGCACACGCTGCTTCTCGCCGATTACGTAGACGGCGCGCTTGTAATCTTCCTCGCTGATCTGATCCTTGATCTTCTCGAGGTCGGCCATTTCGGCATCGCGCAGAGTCTCTACGCCGAGAGTCCTGGCGACATTCTCGCATGATGCGCGGCGCTTGTTGTAGGGAGAGTCGACGAGCTCATGCTTTACCTTTGAGTCGACGAGCACGAGCTTGTAGCCGTTGAGCTTGAAGGGGAAATATTCATATTCGAGCGAGCGGCAGTCGAGACGCATCAGATGGTCTTTCTTGCCGAATACCGATGCGAACTGGTCCATGATACCGCAGTTTACGCCGCAGTAGTTGTGCTCGGTCGACTGGCCGATCTTGGCGAGCTCGAATTTGTCGATCTTGTCGTCGTTGAACATATTGTTGAGAGCGAATGCGAAGCAGCTCTCCAGAGCGGCCGATGAAGAGAGGCCTGCGCCCAGAGGCACATTGCCGGCGAATACGGCGTCGAAGCCCTTGACGGTGCCGCCGCGCTTGATTATCTCGCGGCACACACCGAAGATATAGCGTGCCCACTGCTGCTTGGGAGCGTCCTCCTCGTTGAGGCCGAACTCGGCATACTCGTTGATGTCGATGGAGAATACACGCACTTTGTCGGTGCCGTTGGCCTTAAGTTCGGCCATGATTACTTTATCGATTGCGCCGGGGAATACGAAACCGCCGTTGTAGTCGGTATGTTCGCCGATAAGGTTGATACGTCCTGCCGACGCGTATACTGTGCCTGGAGTGCCGAAGCGTTCTGCAAACTGCTTGCGGATGTTCTCTTTCATGTCCATGATGTCTGAGGATGATTTTGGGGTTAAGAAATATTTAGATTGGTTAATATTGCAAATTTAGTCATTCCTTTTGTAAATCCCCCATTATTTCCACCCCAATTTCCAAAAACAATAACCGGTAAAAGGATAAAATCTGTACCAACCCCAACAAATAAAAACCGCACGGAGCACACAAAGAGCACAGAGAAAATATTGCGGTAGCAAATCGTTACCCTATTTTCTCTGTGCTCTTTGTACGGATATATGTAGCGCCCTGTCAGGGTTGATGACCAATGTATGGATGTCAGAGCTTGGCGACCTTGCGGGTGCCTACGATGTAGAGGCCGGGGCTGAGGCCGTCGAGAGCGGCGGAAGCGCTGACGGCATGGCGGAGCATGCAGCCGTCGACCGAATAGACGTTGACCTTGGCATCGGGGTCGTCAAAACCCACCTCATCAATGCCCGACGAGGGGAGCGCCTCGAAGCGGAAACTCTTGAGGTTGATGCTGCCGGTAACGAGCGTGACGCGCATCACATGCTTGCCGGCGCTGATGGCAACCGGCGTGTCGGTCGTCACGTCGAAATGCTTGGCATCGTCCCAGCCCTGGCCGGCAAAACTGTAGGTATAGACAGGTGTGCCGTCGATGCTAAGACGCAGACGACGGTTGGGCGTGTCGGCACCGACTTTGGAGATGATGTTGTACTCTGCATCCTCAGGGCAGGTAAATGTATACTCGAAGAAGTCGCCGTCGCTGGTATGCTCGATCTTGCCCTCGCTGTTGATGCTGGCGGTGACGCCGAGATTAAAAGGGTAAGAGCTGTAGACGGTGCCTCCGAGGGCCTGCTTGTGGTAGTAGCTCCCTTCGGCGGAGTCAAAGAGGCCGGCGATGATAGTGCCGGGAACAGTGTGGTTGAACGAGACCCGGGGAGGCTCCGGATCATCCTGCCCCGGAGCGGGCCAACTGGTAGGAGTAAGGGTGAAGGGTACGCCTGCGGCAACCTCGAGAATGAACTCGTTGTCGCCGACGCGCTCCTTGACGGTTGCGCCGTCGACCTCCGAGCTTGCGGCACCACGGAACTTCACGCGGCACTCGCCGCCCTCACCGCGATCCTTGACGATGGTAGCGGAAACTATGTATCCACCTTCCCACTGCGCGCTCACCTCGTAGCCTCCGCGTGCACGCATGCCGGTGAAGCTGCCGTCGGCCCAGTCGTCGGGAAGAGCGGGGAGAATCTCGACAGCGCCCCCCTGGCTCTGGAGGAGCATCTCGGCCATACCGGAGGTAACACCGAAGTTACCGTCGATCTGGAACGGCGGATGGGCGTCGAAGAGGTTCTTGAATACGCCGCCGGGCATGTTGGAGCCGTTCTGTGTAAGGTTCATGCACCCCTTGAGCAGCGAGTGGGCGCGGTTGCCGTCGCGCAGACGGGCCCAGAAGTTGAGCTTCCACGCACGGCTCCAGCCGGTACCCTCGTCGCCACGGGTGTCGAGGGTGATCTTCATCGCGTTGGCATAAGTAGTCTCCTCGTCGGAGCGGCCGGGAACTACCTGCGAGCCGGGATGCAGCCAGAAGAGGTGGTTGGTGTGGCGGTGGGTGTTGACGTAGCGCTGCTGCTCGCGGTTCCACGAGCCGTCGCCGGTAAGGTCGCGGCGTACCTCGTCCTTCCACTCCATGAACTGTCCGCCGAGGCCGATCTTGGGCATCGACAGACGGGCGCGTGCGGCGGCAATCTCCTTGACCTCCTTGTCGTCGGAGCGGCCGAGGATGTCGGCACCGTCGAGGGCGGCGGTAAACATCTCGTAGATGATACCCTGTGTGGCGGTGCAGCCGAGCGAGAAGTCGCCGTGCTCGGGCGAGAGCGACGGGTTGGCCACGAGAGTGCCGTCGCGCTCATCCTCCCAGAGGTTGTCGACCCAGAAGAGGCAGGCATCGAGCAGAGTCTTGTAGTTGGCGCGCAGGAACTCGGTGTCCTGTGTGAAGAGATAGTGCTCCCAGATATCCTGGCAGATCCACAGACCGCCTTCGGGGAAGTAGGAGTGGGTGCCGTTGGCCGCGGGAGCGGTGTTGCCCCAGGCGTTCACCTCGTGGTAGGTGGTCCAGCCGCGCACGTCGCCGCCGTCGGGCTTCGAGTGGTAGTGCTGTGCGGTGGCCACACCGTGGGGAGCAACCTGGTTGACGAAATCGATCATCGGGAGATGGCACTCCGAAAGGTTGGTCTGCTCGGCAGGCCAGTAGTTCATCTGCACGTTGATGTTGGTGTGGTAGTCGGAGTTCCATGCCCCGGCGGTCTTCTCACACCATACGCCCTGAAGGTTGGCCGGAAGCGAACCGGGGCGCGACGAGGCGATCAGCAGATAGCGGCCATACTGGTAGTAGAGGGTCTCGAGGTAGCGCTTGTCATTGTCCGAGGGGTTGCCGTCGCGCAGAGCCTCAAGCAGCTTGTCGGTAGTGGCTGTAGGCTCGGTCACGCTCTTGCCGAGCTGTATGCGGTTGGCCTGATAGAGTGCGTGGTAGTCGTCGAGATGGGCCGTGCGCAGCGAGGCGAGATCCTTGCCCGCGGCGGCGTCGACGGCGGTCTTGGCCTTGGCTGTGGGGTCGACGGTGCGGTCGATATAGTCGAACGTGGCGTCGTAGCAGGGCTTGTAGTTGGTGGCGGCCGACATCACGAGCACGAGGTCGGTGACGTCATCGGCCTGGATCGACTTGCCGTCGGAGGCCACGCTGACCGTGCCGCCGGTGTGGGAATGCACGCCGAGCACCTGGGCGAAACGCAGGAAGTCCTTCCAGTTGTCGTTCTCGCGCTTGCGCACGTTGCTTACAGGCGTGGGCCAGCCGGTGAGCACTATCTGGCCGTCGGCGTTGACCGTGATATCGTAGTCGCTGTGGGGGCAGGCCACGCTGATGCGGCGCGAGAAGGGCTTGTCGGCCGACAGATGGATCACCATCACATTGTCGGGATAGCTCATGAAGTACTCGCGGCGGTAGTCGGTGCCTCCGCTGGTATAGGTGATATACTGTATGGCGTCGTCGATGTCGAGCGTGCGGGTGTAGTTCTGATAATCCTGTGTGCCGAGATCAAGCTCGATGACGCTCAGCTGGGGCTTCTGTCCGGTACCCTGGAGCGCGGTGATCGACAGCTTGAAATAGCGGTAGCCCGACACGGTCTGCGACAGCTTGAAATACTTGCGGGTGTTGCGCTCGTCGTCGGTCCAGAACTTGCCGCTCTGGCTGTCGATGGCGTCGTAGGTCTGTCCGTCCTTCGAAGCATACAGCGTCCACGACTTGGGGTCGCGCATAGGCATGTCGTTGCCCGAGCCGAGCGTGTAGCCATGTATGTCTGGGGCCTTGGTGTATTCCCATGTAATGTCGACCGGAAATGTGCGGCCGTCATGCTTCTCTGCGAACCATTTGGTGGAGGTGCTGCCGTCGAAGGCACTTTTGATTACCTGGCTTGAGCCCGCATTGTTGTCGTAGTTGGTCCATATCGACTCGGGTACGATGGCGGGGAAACCGGTGTCGTCGATATGTATTTCGCCGAGAGTCTGGAATGAGCCGAAATGATCCTTCGTGCCGAGCAGACCGTTGAGCACCTTGCCCGAGCCGTCGTAGTCGCCGTGGCTCCCCTTCTCGTCGTAGTAATTGGCATTTCCGGGATAGTCCTTCAGACCGCCGGGCACGAGTCCGGCAGTAAACTCGGTCATGCTCTCCTGAAGCGTGGTGCGGAAATCCTTGAGCGCGCGGTGCACCGATGCTTTCGTGTGCTTGTGGCCGCCGTCGTAAGCCGCATCCTCGCCTGGACCGCCCGACCACAGGGTCTTTTCGTTGGTCTGGATCACTTCGTTGAACACGTCGCCGAACACCATGGCGCCCATGTAGCCGTTGCCCAGCGGCAACGCCTCCTCCTCCCAGTTGGTGGCCGGAGTGTTGTAGACTGCCTTCAGCGCCGGCTGGGCCGTCTGTATGCCGCCGGCACTCTGCGCGTAAACGTTCTGTCCTGTCTGTGGAGCAGCCGCCAGCACTCCCGCTGCGACCGCCGCCGTAAATAATCGTTTCACTTCTATGCTTTTTATGGTAAATTTTGTTTCGATATCAACACTGTAGCGGAGTCCATGACCGTTACTGTGCAGGAAAAAATTACTGAATATTATCGCCGAATCAGCACAAATAAGATATTACTATCTTACGTCCTGACAATATATGCTCCGAGTAATTACTTGCAAAGATACGATTTATCAATTAAATAATGTCGTATTGTATATCCAAAAATTAATATATTTGAAAAGATTTTACTATCTTTGCATTTGGACATAGAAAATAAAGAAGCATCATGTTAAGGTTTGTTGTTTTATCTACTAGATTCCTAAACATGTTTACCTTTGAATCATGAACAGTTTACACGAATCAATATTAATGTCCTCCGTGACTATCATATTCTTAATTTGTCTGATATCAGGGATTGCATATCCTATTTATCTCAAGCGAAAAAATCGGAAACTTATTGAACTGGTTACACCCATTACTCGTGGAGAACGGTCGGAACGCATAGTGGTGCTGAATTTATTGAAGATGGGAATAGACCCAAAAGCTATATTTCATGACTTATATATTCAAAAACCGAACGGAGAGTACACACAAGTAGATGTAGCTGTTGCAACCAAAGCAGGCATTATCGTATTTGAAGTAAAGGATTATATCGGTTGGATTTTTGGTAATGACCGTCAAAGATATTGGACACAGGTATTGGCCTATGGCAAGGAAAAACACCGCTTTTACAATCCTGTCATGCAGAATGCAGGGCATATACAAGCCATCAGGCGGTGTTTGCCACAAAATCCCGGCATCCCGATTTATTCCGTTATCGTATTCTTTGGAAAATGCGTGTTTAAAAATGTAACCTGCAATGCAAATAATGCCTTCATAATCTACCCTCGTTATATTACTCAGTTAATTTCTGATATTTTGAGGCAGCCGGATGCCAATTTTGGCAATAAATATGAGATAATGAATTTATTTACGCAGGCGGTGCAAAACGGTTATAACCCGATGATTGTATCTTCTCAAATCAATACCGCGGCATATTATGGCCGCAATACACCCCAGTCCGTCTACAAGACATCTTTCAGATCATTATTCCGTCTCAGACGCTTTCCACGGCGCCTAAGATACCGGTGATCCATTTTATAGTGTAGCATCCTGATAACCATCGTTCTATGCCATATAATATAGTCCCCATTATATAACATAGACACCATCACGCCTAATTTTCTATAATATATTCCATCACTACATGCAAGCAAAATCAAACATCTCGTGACTATTGGATAGTCTTATATCTTGAAAGATAATCAGTCAGACGCATGGCCTGAGCCTTTGTAATACGAGTAAACGATAAGTGGTCTTTTACCCATTGGATTCCAAAACCATCGATAATACGCCCGATTGAAACATTAAGAAATATCGAAGGCAGCGATGTAACATCTTCCATATTCACAACTACTTTCTCAGAGCGTGACTCAGCATCCATCACTTGATTATAGAATATGTCACCAGCCTGAGGAAGGTCGGAAGTTGACGCTAAAATATTTTTTAAATATATTGTACACATAGTTCTGAGTTTTCATTATAAGTTAAAGTTTTCAAGAATCTCCTCATCATCGAATGATGATATGTCAACCTCGAAATAAATCAACGTGCCGGGAAAATAAATATCAACCGCCAATGCACGGAGTGAATTCAGTTTCTTAACAATCAAACCATTATTGCTGAATATTCTTGCAGAATCGGCACATGCGAGAATATTACCCATTCCCAACCCTTTGTTTCGTGTAGTTGAACGAACTGTAAAATTATCGGAAAGAGATGCCATTAAAGCTTCTTTGTCAGAAGTAAAAGTATCATCAAACTTTCTGACTGAAGTAGGAATACCTATTCCGAAATCTGCAATAGCAACCGAAAGCATATGGGAAGCCTCATCATATTTAAGTATAGAGAATGCATTTCCTTTTGCATCAGCATGATCAAATACATTATAAAATGCTTCAATCAGGCTCACACTTATGGCACTCATATCTTTACCACTGAAATATCTATTTTTTAGATATTCTTCAATATGTCTGGCATATAGCTCTTTTTCAGATTCTATTATACGCCATAAATTAAATATATTATGAGACTTACGGGCATTTACATGATTTTTACTTCCTCCCCAATATTCCGGAAATCCTAAGTCATTAAATAGGTATTCAAACACTTTCTCATTAGAATGAGACAATGCGACTTGATATTTCTTTGAAATCAAAAAATGTATCAAACACGCTAATGTAACCAAATGGACAGGCTCTAAAGCAGTGGGGATAATCTCCTCATCAAAACATATTACAATTCGAATAGGCATATAATTAGTGGTTGAATAAAATTCGTGTATCCGTTGAATTTTAGCCAACCATTCACCTCTATTTAAATTCGAAAAATAAATATTTGAGGATGTCTGCTTCATAAGATATCGCAAAGATACAATTTATCAATCAAACACAGTTATATTGTCTTTAAAATTTTATGAGTCAGACAATACCTTTTTCTCTGTGGGCTTTGTGGGCTATGTGCGGATAAAAATGAAGAAAGAGGAGGGTTACTTTTTGCGGCGGCGGGAGGAGGAGCGGAGTTTGCGGGCGATAGCACGGTGGGTGGCGGCAGACGTATCGTTGCCGACAGTCTCGTAGAGGTCGGCCATACGGTCGTGGAGGTCAGCCGAGCGGGTGTGGAGAGCGGCGTTGTCGCCGCAGGCCGACTCGGCTCGGAGGTAGCGGTCGAGGGCATCGGAGAGGTCGCCGAGACGGTGACAGCACTGGCCGGCCATAAACAGCGCGTCAAACAGCAGCGCGCTGTCTAGCTTGGAAGCCGAACTATCGGCAACGACCGATTTTCGACCCGCATCTCCCGATTGGCTACCGACATTATTCGATTCACTCTCTGCATCATCTGATTCACGGGGCGACGTATCCGATTCACTATCCGCGGCGGCAGCCACGGAGACTTCGGCGGCGCGGTCGAAGCAGTCGAGAGCATCGGCGTAGGCGCCGGCGTCGAAGTAAGTGCGCCCCTTCCCCATCAGTGCGCCGGTATGGCCCGGGACGAGGCTGAGCGCCTTGTCGTAGTTGGCGATGACGGGCGTGGGATCCATACCCTCGAGGCGGCACTCGTCGGCCATGGCCACGTATTCGGCGGCAAGCGAGGCAAACCGTCGGTCGTCATCGGCAACACGCGTGCGCAGCCGCTCCATCTCGTCGGCAGCACGCGCCACGCGGCGCAGTTCGCGCCGGGCGAATCGCATCAGCAACTGATTTCCAAGCTCATTGCGGCAGCGCAGGGCCTCGGTAAAATGGTCGAACGCACCGGCAAGATCGCCGCCGCGCACAGCCTCAAGCGCACGCGCATACTCGTCGTCGGCCTTCGCGCGCTCAAGCGCCGAGGCTATCAGCCCCGTGTCGTTGAACGTGTGGCTGAACCTCACGATGGCCGGATTGACGAAGATGTCGCGCTCGTTGATGGTGCTCACAAGGCTCATCCCCTCCAGCGACCGGCAGCGGCTGAGCGCCACGTAAGCCTGTCCGCTGCTGAATGCACCCTCGCCGAGGTCGATGCGCACGTTGCTGAACGTCAGGCCCTGACTCTTGTGGATGGTCAGCGCCCACGCAAGCTGCACGGGGTACTGTGTGAACGTGCCCAGCACATCCTCCTTCACCTTCTTCTCCTTTTCGTCGTAGCGGTAGCGCACGTTCTCCCACACGGCCTGCTCCACATGGTGCTTCTCGCCGTCCTCTGTCTCAACGATAAGTGTGTCGTCGCTCGCCATGTAGACGCGCCCCAGCGTGCCGTTGACCCAGCGGCGTTCCACATCGTTCTTTATGAACACCACCTGCGCGCCCACCTTCAGCGTAAGCTCGCGGGCGCTCGGCAGCGAACTCTCGGGGAAGTCGCCCGTAACCGTGCCCGTGTAGATCACCTCGGGCACGTCGATCGCCGCAAGGTGGCGCGAGTTGATCGACTCCACCATGTCGCGCCGCGTGGCAAGCGTCATCAGCAGCTTCCCCTCCGGGGCGCCCGCGGCATTGCCCGACGGCGACTCGCGCGGCGCAAGACGCCCGTTAAGGCAACTGATATCCTCGCGCGCCGGACGCCCCACCCTCACGCGGTCGAGCATCGCAATGAACCCCTCGTCGTTCTGACGGTAAACCTTGCGCAGCTCTATCGGCACGATCTTCAGCTCCTCGAAAGCATGGGCGTTGAAAAAATAGTTCTGCCGGTAGAAACGCCCCAGTATGTCGCGCATGTCGGCCGTAACCACCGGTTCAAGCTGAAAGATGTCGCCCACGAGCAGAAGCTGCTTGCCGCCGAACGGCTCGCGCGGGTTGCCCGTGTACACCCTCAGTATCCTGTCGACAAAGTCGATTATATCGGCCCTCACCATCGAAATCTCGTCGATGATTATCAGCTCCAGTTCGCGCAGCAGCTTCACCTTGTCGCCGCCGTATTTCAGGCGGCTCTTGAGATTGCGGGGCATGAACTCGGGATCGTCGGGCACCACCGGCTTGAACGGCAGCTTGAAAAATGAGTGAAGCGTCTGGCCCCCGACGTTCACCGCAGCTATACCCGTAGGCGCCAGTACGACATACTTCTTGCGCGTGTGCGCGCACACGTACTTTAAAAATGTCGATTTGCCGGTACCCGCCTTTCCGGTCATAAATACCGACTGGCGCGTATAGCTCACGAGCTTCCACACATTCTGAAACTCCGGGTTGTCGAGGTCGATCTTCTGCTCCATACCCCAAAGTTAGCAATCATTTTCCTGCGGGCCAAATCCGCCGCGCCGGCTGATGCAAATCACACTGCCCTCATAAGCAACAATCCTTGCGGCCGCTTACAAAGTCAATAATCTTTTACGCCCTCAGCGATGTTATTAAATAAAGCTTAAAAATCATTTCTCCATGTTTCACGACATTCTGTTTCTCCTGCTCGGCCTCGTGCTGATAATCGCCGGCGGCAACTACCTCACCGACGGCGCAGTGGCAGTAGCCAAACGCTTCGGCATATCGAGCCTTGTAATCGGACTCACCATCGTGGCCTTCGGTTCATCGACACCCGACTTCGTGGTATGCTTCATATCGACCCTCTCCGACAAGCCCGAGCTGGCTCTCGGCGACGTGCTCGGAGCCAACATTTTCGACATAACCCTGGTCATCGGCATTGTGGCGCTCATCGCCCCCGTAACCATCAGCTCCGAAATGGCGTTCAAGGATCTGCCGATGCTTGCTCTGTCGTCGCTCGCGCTGTTCATCTGCGGCGACGACCGCATTGTCGACGGCACCAATCTCAATATCGTAAACCGCACCGACGGCCTGATGCTGCTGTCGCTGTTCGTAATATTCATGTGCTACACCATGGCCATGGTAAAGCGTCCGGCCACAGCGCCTCTGTCGACAGCCCCCACGGGCGCGGCAACACCTTCCAAAGAACATAGCGTGGAGAATGCCGAGGCCGCCAAGGCCGACAGCTCGCGCCCGATGAAGCCATGGCTCTCGGCAATATGCATACTCGGCGGACTGGCCGGACTGGTATTCGGCGGACAATGGCTCGTCGACGGTGCGTCGGGCCTTGCCCGCCGCCTCGGCATGTCGGAGGCCCTTATCGGACTCACCATCGTAGGCATCGGAAGCTCCATACCCGACCTCTCGACATCGGTCATCGCCGCCGTCAAGAAACAGCCCGGCATAGCCCTCGGCAACGTGGTAGGCGCATGTATCTTCAACGTGTTCTTCATCATCGGTCTCTGCGCAACCATAAAGCCGCTACAGGCCGGCAATCTCACATTTGTCGACTTCGGCACCCTCGTGCTCGGCTCGCTGCTCGTGCTCATCTTCGGCGACGTGATCGTAAAGCGCACCATCACACGCTTCCAGGGCGCGATACTTGTGGCCGTCTACGTGGCCTATCTGGTCTACCTCGTGTTCAACGCCGCCCGCTGATCCCCACCTGACAATTTCTCCCAGTCATGCCATCAACCTCCCGACCATATACATTCGACCGCGTAGTGCGCATCCTCGCCGGCGCACTGCTCCTCGCCGGCGCCATCTGGCTCGTCAACTCCCTGCGCAACGTGCTGCTCCCCTTCTGCGTGGCATGCCTGATAGCCTATCTCCTGGAGCCGATCGTCGAGTTTCTCCAGCGCATCCTCCACCTCAAGGGGCGCATTATCGCCACTCTCCTTACCCTTGTCGCCATCACCACCGTGGTAGTGCTGCTCGGCCACATATTCGTGCCGTCAATCATCAAGGAGATACATCAGATCGAGGATATACTGCGCTCCACGTCGTCGAGCAATGTGGCGGTGCCTTTCGTGCCCGACAATATCATCGAGCCGGTCAAGAAATGGGCGGCGTCGATCGACATAAGCGATCTGCTGGGCAACTCCCGCTTCCAGTCGCTCCTCAACCAGGGCACAACTTTTGTGGCCGCCACCGTCGAATTCCTGCTGCACACGCTCGAATGGCTGCTGACGTTCGTCTACGTAATCTTCATCCTCATCGACTACCCCTCGCTGATGACCAACTTCCGGCTGCTTGTCCCCAAGAAATACCGCACGGTAGTCTACCGCGTGGAGGACGACATGAAAAACAGCATGAACCGCTACTTCCGCGGCCAGATCGTCATAGCGGCCTGCGCGGCGGTGTTCTATTGCATCGGATTCTCCATCGTGGGCATACCGCTCGCCATAGTGCTCGGCTGCACCGTAGGCATATTGTATATTATCCCCTACTTCCAGTATGTCACGCTCATCCCCGTGGCCCTCGTATGCCTCATCGACTCCATGACCGGCAGCGTGCACTTCTGGCCGGAGCTTGGCCAGTGTCTGCTGGTATATGTCGTAAGCCAGTGCATATGCGACTATATCCTCACCCCGAAAATAATGGGCAAGACCATGGGCCTCAACCCCGCCATCATACTGCTCGCCCTCTCGGTATGGGGTTCGCTCCTCGGCCTCATCGGCATGATAATCGCCCTGCCCATGACCACCATCCTCCTTGCCTACTACAAAGAATACATCATCGACAGCGGCACATCCACCCCCGCCGACAAGCAGCAGGCGCAGGACGCCTTCCGGCAGGTAACCGAAGCCCCCAAGCCGCCCCTGAAACAATAATAGCTTGTTTAAAATACAATTATCTTTGACCGGGAGGGCGGCGCTTTAGCCCGCCATAATCACCCGGGAGCAAATTATCAAGACACAAGCGCCAAACATTGTAGGAGATGCGGTTTTTCCAACCGCATCACGCTAATTATTAGTATATTATATTTTACGCCGGTTGAAAAACCGGCGCTCCTACAAAACCGGCGCCACGGCAATCTATACATGCCGTGGCGCCCATCTTATATATTTTCTGTGTTCTCTGTGATCTCCGTGCGGGATTATTCCATCACGGATGCTCTGTGGAAAAACTACTCGCGGGTGAGCACGGTAAGGTCGGCCCATGAGGGCGATGCCGTTGTCGAGCCCTTGGTGTCCTCAAGCAGATGGAAGCGCAGGTAGCGCGCATCGACCGGCGCCGAGAAAACCACCGTGCGCGGCGTGGCATGGTGCATGATGTTGCCGAACTCGCCGCTAACACCGGCAGGCACCGTCCATGTGCCCCAGTCTGGGCTGGTCTCGACCTTATAGCGGTATAGCGTTCCCGGGCGCGCGTCGGCATGAGGCGTATACACGAACCCGCTCACCTTTGCCACCTCGGGAAGTGTGACCTGTATGTCGCCGTCGTGCAGGCTCATCGTCACTCCGTTGATGGCCCGGTGTCCCTGCGGCACATTGCTCACGTCGGCCTCCTCCGGAGCCGGCATCTCTATGCAGTACGCCTCCAGAGGCTTCATGTTCGGCTCTCCGCGGCTCGACGTCACCGTCAGGCGCACAGCCTCCACCGTGGCCGGATCAAACGTAAGTATGCGCCGGTAGCCTATCGTGGTGCCCTCGGCAAGAGTTGTCCACTTGCCGTCGGCGAGCCCCTCTACTATGAAGCTCTCCACGCGCTGCCCCTTCGAGATATCCTCCCCTGTAGCCACGCAGTTGATCTCCGTCGCTTTCGGAAAGGTGACCGTGGTACCATCTTCGCTCTTACCCGCAGGGGTCGAGAAATTGGCAGTTATCCACTCGCCGAACTCCATCAGCCGCAGCGAGTCGGTGGTGGCGATCAGTCCGCGGCGGTCGGGCGGAATGTTGAGCAGCAGCGTCGAGTTGCGGCCCACCGATTTAAGATATATCTCGGCAAGATCATGCAGGCTCTTGGGCTTCTCGTCGGGGTGGTAAAACCATCCCGGGCGTATCGACACATCGACCTCCGACGGCCACCAGTGCAGACTCCCGGCCTTGGCAAGCAGATCGCGGCTCCCCAGGTCGCCCGACATCACATTTATGCCCAGCTCCCCGTTGGCAACCTCGCTTTCGGGGAAAATGGTGGGCACGAGCGGCGTCACGCTCCACTCCGTGGTGCGGCCGGTGCCGTCCTCGTTGCCTACCCAGCGCACGTCGTCGCCCGTAATGGCGAGCACGGCCTCAGGCTGCAACTCCTCCATCACCTTGCGGAAGCGCTCCCAGTCATACTCCTGACGCTTTCCGTTTGGTCCTTCGCCGCAGGCACCGTCAAACCACACCTCGTCGATCTTCCCGTAGTTGCCGAGCAGTTCGCGCAGCTGTGCCACAAACATGTCGTTGTAGGCCTGCGAGTCGCCGTAGCATGGCGCGTTGCGGTCCCACGGCGACAGATACAGGCCGAGTTTCATGCCGTATTTGTCGCATGCCGCACGCAGGGCCGCAACGACATCCCCTTTCCCCTCGAGCCAATCCGACGCGGCTACCGAATGGCCCGTAGTTGCCGTGGGCCACAGGCAGAATCCGTCGTGATGCTTGGCGGTAAGGATTACCAGGCGGAAACCGGCCTTCTTGAGCGTCGACACCCACTGCTCGGCGTCGAGGGCCGTGGGAGCGAATACAGCGGGATTCTCTGTGCCGTCGCCCCACTCACGGTCGGTAAACGTGTTGACTCCGAAGTGCAGAAACGCCGTAAGCCCAAGCTCCTGCCACGCAAGCTGCTGCGGGCTGGGCACTACGCGCGACGCCATATCCACGCGCTCCTCGGCGGTGGCGTCGGCCGGAATTTCCACACTTTTTTCGTAATATCTGTCGTTGCGCATGGCCCCGCATCCGGCGAGCGCCATCGCGCCTATGGCAGGCAGAACCGCCCACACTGGCATTTTCTTCTTAATCATGGTCGGTAAGATCGGTTGGTTACGTATTTCTCCCCCAAAGTTAGCGTTTTCCTCCCGAACGGCCATGCCGCCCGTGCGGTTTTACACCACATTTTTTAACCTTATCCTCCACACATTAACATTTTGTAAGCCTCTATCCCCTCGCTCGTCTTGATTTGACGGCTATTTGCCTCCATGATAGTGATTGTTTCAGAAAAAATCGTTACCTTTGCATCCAAATTTACATACGTATATGGATTTAAAGAAGGTATTATACATCTCGCAGGAGATTTCCCCCTATGTTCCTGCCTCCGA